>JACQVD010000158.1 GCA_016209945.1 Gemmatimonadota bacterium | reverse complement strand
GCTCGGGACCCCCTTCAGGTACCAGATGTGGCAGACGGGCGCGGCCAACTCGATGTGGCCCATGCGCTCACGCCGCACCTTGGCCCGGGTGACCTCGACGCCGCAGCGGTCGCAGATGATTCCCTTGAAGCGGATGCGCTTGTACTTGCCGCAGTGACACTCCCAGTCTTTCTGCGGGCCGAAGATGCGCTCGCAGAACAGCCCATCCCGCTCCGGCTTGAACGACCGGTAGTTGATCGTCTCCGGCTTTGTCACTTCGCCGTACGACCACGACCGGATCTCCTCAGGCGACGCGATTCTCAGCTTGATGTAGTCGAATTCCTGAGGCCGGCCGTCGCGGTGGCGCGGGAAATCGATCATCGCTCCTCCTGCTGTCCCAGTTCCACGCTGAGGCCGAGCGCCTGCAGCTCCTTCACGAGCACGTTGAACGACTCCGGGATCCCCGGGTCGGGGAGGTTCTCGCCTTTGACGATCGCCTCGTAGACCCGGGAGCGACCCGTCACGTCGTCCGACTTCACCGTCAGCATCTCCTGGAGGGTGTGCGCCGCCCCGTACGCCTCCAGCGCCCACACCTCCATCTCGCCGAAGCGCTGGCCGCCGAACTGCGCCTTCCCGGCCAGCGGCTGCTGCGTGACCAGCGAGTACGGCCCGATCGACCGCGCGTGGATCTTGTCGTCCACGAGGTGGGCCAGCTTCATCATGTAGATCCACCCGACGGTGACCGGGTGGCCGAACTCCTCCCCCGAGCGGCCGTCGCGCAGCCTCACCTTCCCGGCCGGCGTGAGCCTGGCCGCGCGCAGGAAGTCCGCCACCGCCAGGTCCACGCCCTCACGCACCTTCTTCTTGCGGGCGAGGGCGGCCACGTTAGGGAAGCCGGCCTTGTCCAGCCGCCCTTCCCCCCGGCGCTCCGCCAGCTCCTGGCACGCGGCTACGAGGTGCTCGGCGTACTCGCGCGCCTTGTCGCGCACGCGCCGCGGCACGCCCTCGCCGAGCAGCGCGTCGAGGGTCCGGCCGACGCCCTCCAGCGCGCCCGCCGGACGGAACCGGGCACCGTTCCCCCGCACCGACTCCGCCTCCTCCGCGCGGATGGCGCGGGCCGCCTCTCGCACGTCCTCGGCGGTGAACCTCGGGCAGCGGGCGCTCTTGGTCCGCAACACCTCGTGGGCCCAGCGGATGCTCGCCAGCTTCAAGAGGAGACCGATCTCGTCCTCGCTCGCCCCCTGGAAGACCGGTGTGCGGGCCTCGAATCCGAGGATCCGCGCCGCCCACCCGAGATGGGTCTCCAGGATCTGTCCCACGTTCATGCGGCTGGGCACGCCCAGCGGGTTCAGCACGATGTCCACGGGCGAGCCGTCGGGGAGGAAGGGCATGTCCTCCTCGGGCACGATCCGGGCGATGACGCCCTTGTTCCCGTGGCGGCCGGCGATCTTGTCGCCCACGGCGATCTTCCGCTTCTGGGCGATGTAGACCTTGACGAGCTGCACGACACCGGGCGACAGCTCGTCCGGCTGGAAGACCTTGTCGATCTCCTCCTCGGTCCTCTCCTTGACCTTCTGGGTCCGGCGCTTCGCCTCCTCGATGACGCGGCGGATCTTCGCGTTCGCCTCGTCGCTCTTCACCTTCAGCGAGTTGAGGTCGATCTTGTTGAAGTCGAGCTCCGCCATGACGGCATCGACGACCTTCTTCCCCTCCTTCACCAGCGGCTCGATCGATCCCTTCTTCAGGCACAGCTGGATCGTCTCGCCGCGGAGCAACTCCCGCAGCTCCTCGTCCCGGGCCTCGTTGATCCGGCGGATCTCCTCCCGCTCCACCTGCCGGATCTCGCCGATCTTCTGTCCGTGCTCCTTCTCCAGGAGCGGGTCCTCCGGCCGGCGCGAGAAGATCTTCACATCGATGACCGTCCCTTCCATCCCCGGCGGGACCCGGAGCGACGAGTCCTTCACGTCTTTCGCCTTCTCGCCGAAGATCGCCGTCAGCAGCTTCTCCTCGGGCGAGAGCTCCGTCTCGCCCTTCGGCGTGATCTTCCCCACGAGGATGTCGCCCGACTTCACGCGCGCCCCGATCCGCACGATCCCGCGCTCGTCGAGCTGGACGAGGGCTTCCTCCGACACGTTCGGGATCTCACGGGTGACCTCCTCCATGCCGCGCTTCGTGTCGCGGATGTGCAGCTCCAGCTCCTGGATGTGGATGGACGTGTAGTCGTCCCCCTTGACAAGGCGCTCGCTGATGACGATGGCGTCCTCGAAGTTGAACCCGTACCACGGCATGAAGGCGACGAGCACGTTCCGGCCGAGGGCGAGTTCGCCCCAGTCCGTGGAGGCGCCGTCGGCAATCACCTGCCCCGCCCGGACCTTGTCGCCCACCCGCACGAGTGGCCGCTGGTTGATCGCGGTGTCCTGGTTCGTCCGCCAGAACTTCTTGAGCTTGTAGCGGTCGTACTGCGCGAGCCTCGCCAGCGGCCGGTCGCCGCCGAGCTTCACGGCGCCCGTGTCGATGACGATCTCGTCCGCGGTGACCCGCACCACCGTCCCCTTGCGCCGGGCGACCACGACAGCACCGCTGTCGCGCGCGACCTGGCCCTCCAAGCCCGTGGCCACGAGGGGGCGCTCCGGGAAGAGGAGCGGCACGGCCTGGCGCTGCATGTTCGACCCCATGAGAGCCCGGTTCGCATCGTCGTGCTCCAGAAACGGGATCAGCGCCGGCGAGATCGCCACCATCTGGTCCGGCGCCACGTCCATGAAGTCGATCTCCTCCGGCGGGAGCAGCGGATAGTCGTCGCGCTTCCGGCACAGGACGAGCGGGTACCTGAACGTTCCGTTGGGGCTCAGCGGCGCGTTCGCCTGCGCGATGGCGTACTCCTCCTCTTCCGTGGCCGTGAGCCAGACGATCTCCTCGGTGACGCGCCCCTCCACCGCGCGCCGGTAGGGCGTCTCGATGAACCCCAGATCGTTGATGCGCCCGTACGTGGTGAGGCTCGTGATGAGCCCGATGTTCGGGCCCTCCGGCGTCTCGATCGGGCACATGCGGCCGTAGTGCGAGTAGTGGACATCCCGGACCTCGAACCCCGCGCGCTCGCGGGTGAGCCCGCCCGGCCCCAGCGCCGAGAGCCGGCGCTTGTGCGTGAGCTCCGCGAGCGGGTTCGTCTGGTCCATGAACTGGCTCAGCTGGCTCGAGCCGAAGAACGCCTGGATGACCGCCGAGACCGTGCGCGCGTTCACCAGGTCGTCGATGTTGATCTTCTCCGGATCGCTCAGGATCGACATCCGCTCGCGGACGAGCCGGGCCATCCGCGAGAGCCCCACGGAGAACTGGTTCGCGATGAGCTCGCCCACCGTGCGCACCCGGCGGTTCCCGAGATGGTCGATGTCGTCCGTGTACCCGCGGCTCTCGTGCAACTCGATGAGGTACCGGAGAATCGCGATGAGGTCCTGCGGCGTGAGACACGTCTCGTCGCGCCGCGGCATTTCCATCCCGACGAGCCGGTACATGTCCTTGAGCCGCTGGTTCAGCTTGTAGCGGCCCACGAGGCCCAGGTCGTAGCGCTTCGGGCTGAAGAAGAGGCGCTCGATCGCCGCCCGCGCCGTCTCCAGGTTCGGCGGCTCACCCGGGCGCAGGAGCGAGTAGATGGCGTAGATCGCCTCCGCCTCGCTCTTCGTCGGATCCTTCGACAGCGTGTTCTTGATGAGCGGCGACTCGCCGCGCGGACCGCCCGTGAAGACGAGAACCTCCGCGACGCCGCTCTCCTTGAGCGTCTGGAAGAGCCGGGCCGTGAAGCTGTCCCAGCGCTCCGCCAGAACCTCGCCGGTCTTCGGGTCCACGACGTCCGCCGCCAGCTGCGGGTTCAGGCTCCAGTCGCGACGCAACGTCAGGTCCTCGTAGCGGCCGCGCAGCGGGATCCGGGCCGCGCTCGAGTAGACGTACACCGTCTTCACCTCGGCGCGCCGAAGCCGCTTCACGAGCTCGGCGGTGAGCTCGTCGCCCCGGCGCGCGAGGAACGCCTCCTCGTTCCGGTAGGCGGCGTGATCCTTGACGCCCGCGTTCCGCAGCCGGCGCGCGAGATCGGCCGTCAGCCGATCGCCCACCCCACCCAGGAGGCGCCCGCTCTTCTTGTCGTGCACGTCCTCCGCGAGCCAGGCGACCTCTTTCTCCGGGTCCCATTGGGTGAGGCGAATCGTCTCCGGCTTCTCCTTCACGTCCGGGCTCTTCACCGCCTGGGCGAGGAGCGAGCCCTGGATCTCGCGCCGCGGCGCCCGCTCCGTCGGCGGCGTGTCGCGGAGCTCGACTTTCCGGATCCCGTAGAAGAGGTCGAGGATGCTGGGATCCGACCCGTAGCCCAGAGCTCGCAGGAGGGCCGTCGCGGGGAACTTCTTCCGCTTGTCGATGTGCACGTGGATCACATCGTGGATGTCCAGCGTGAACTCGACCCACGATCCGCGGAACGGGATGATCCGCGCCGAGTAGAGGCGCGTCCCGTTCGGGTGGATCGTCTCCTCGAACACGACGCCCGGCGAGCGGTGGAGCTGGCTCACGATGACGCGCTCGGCGCCGTTGATGACGAACGTTCCCAGGTCGGTGAGGAGCGGCAGCTCGCCCAGGTACACCTCTTTCTCCAGGATGTCGCGAGGTCGCTTCTCCCCGTTCACCTCCTCGCTGATCACGAGGCGCAGCCGCGCCTTGAGCGGCGCCGCGTACGTCATGTCGCGCTCGATGCACTCCTCCACCGAGTACTTCGGCTCGCCCAGCGAGTACGAGACGAACTCGAGAGAGTAGTTCTCGTTCACATCGGTGATCGGGAACATCTCGTTGAACACGCGCTGGAGAGAGATGTCCCGGCGCTCGCCGTTCTCGCCCTCGGGCTGCAGCAGCGCCTGGAACGAGCGCCGCTGCACTTCCAGCAGGTTCGGCAGCGGCATGACGGCCTGGAGCCGCGCGAAGGAGACGACGGCCCGGCCGTCGCCCATCACATCCAGCTCGACGACGGGCGCGGGGACCGCAGCCTTCCGCGTTTTCCTGGTGGTCTTCGCCTTAGGCAAGGCTCCTCTCCTCCGTGCGGGCCGAGTGCCCGCGCGTCAAACACAAACCCCCTCCGGCCCCGCAGGGATCCGCGGGACTGGAAACGGGGTTCCGAGTGGTTCGTGCTGTGGCGCCCACGCGCAATCGGTTAGGTCCCGGTCTCTGGTACACCCTCGCGGTCCGCCCGAGCGGGCGGGCGGCCTCCCCGCCCCGGGGCCTACGCGACCTCGACCGTGGCGCCTTGCTCTTCGAGCTTCGCCTTGATCCGCTCGGCCTCCTGTTTCGAGACCGCCTCCTTAAGGACGCTGGGTGCACTGTCCACGAGATCCTTCGCCTCCTTGAGACCTAGGTTCGTGACCTCGCGGAGCGCCTTGATCACCTGAATCTTCTTGTCGCCCACCGCCTTCAAGGTGGCCGTGAACTCGGTCTTCTCCTCTTCCGCCGCCGGCGCGGCCGCCGCCCCCGGAGCCGCCGCCACCGCCACGGGCGCCACGGCGGTCACGCCGAAGCGATCCTCGATCATGTGCTTCAGCTCGGCCGCCTCGAGGACGGTGAGGGAGCTGATGTCGTCCAGGATCTTCTCGACTTTGCTGCTCATCGTCGCACGTCTCCTCTTCAGGCTAGTGTCCAGACGCTCCCGCGGGCTGGCCGCCGCGCCTGCGGGCGACCTCCTCGATGAGGAGCGCCAGGTCCCGCACGAGCGCTCCGAGCGCGCCAGCGATCCCACCCACGCCCGCGGTCAGAGAGCCCGCGATCGCGCCGAAGATCTGCTCCTTCGGCGGGAGGAGGGCGAGGACCTTCACCTCCTCGCCGGTGAGGAGCCTCCCCTCCACAACCCCGGCCCGGACAGCCGGGCGCTTCTCGTTCGCCTCCGCGAACTCGCGGATCACCCGCGCCGGAGCCACCGGATCGCGGACGCTCAGGATGAGCGCCGTCGGCCCCGTCAAGAGGTCCCCGAGCTCCGGGAAGTCGAGCCCCTGGAAGGCGCGCCGGGCGAGCGTGTTCTTCACGACCATGAACTCGGCCTGCGCCTCCCGGAGCCTGCGACGCAGCTCCGTCATGCGCTGCACGTTCAGCCCCGTGAAGTCCGCCAGGTAGACCGCCGGCACGTCCCGCAGGCGCTCCGCCAGCGCGGTGACCCGCTCGGCCTTCTGCTGCCGGTTCACCCCGGTCGCCGTGGTCATCTCCATGGCGTCGGATCGACCCGGATGCCGGGCCCCATCGTCGTCGAGATCGTGATCGATCGGAGGTAACCGCCCTTCGCCGTCGGCGGTCGGGCACGCACGATCGCGTCCAGGAACGCGTGGAAGTTCTCGAGCAGCTTCGCGCGGTCGAACGAGCGCTTGCCGATCGGCGCGTGCACGTTCCCCGTCTTGTCCACCCGGAACTCGATCTTCCCGGCCTTGAGTTCGCGGACCGCCCTCCCGATCTCCATGGTCACGGTGCCGGCCTTCGGGTTGGGCATGAGCCCGCGCGGCCCGAGGATGCGCCCGAGCTTCCCCACCTCTTTCATGACATCGGGGGTCGCCACGACCGCGTCGAACTCGAGCCACCCCTCCTGGATCTTCTGCACGATCTCCGTGCCACCCACCGTGTCCGCGCCCGCCTCGGCGGCCTCCCGAGCCTTGTCGCCCTCCGCGATGGCCAGCACCCGGAGCGACTTCCCCGTTCCGTGGGGCAGCACCACCGTCGCGCGAACGATCTGGTCCGCGTGCCGCGGGTCCACGTTCAGGCGCACGACCACGTCCACCGTCTCGTCGAAGCGCGCGTATCCGGTCTCCTTCACGAGCTTCACCGCCTCGGCGGCGCCGTAGCGCTTCCCCGGGGCAAGGAGCGCCGCGGCGGAGCGATACTTCTTCCCCACGCACGCCATCAGTCGCTCACCTCGATTCCCATCGATCGCGCGGTGCCCTCGATCATCCGCATGGCGCCCTCGAGGTCCACGGCGTTCAGATCCGGCATCTTGAGTTCCGCGATCTTGCGGACCTGCTGGCGCGTCACGCGCCCCACCTTCGTCCGGTTCGGCTCCCCGGAACCTTTCTCGATCCCCGCCTCCTTCCGCAGCAGGATCGCCGCCGGTGGGGTCTTGGTGATGAACGTGAAGGAGCGGTCGGCGTAAATCGTGATCTCCACCGGGATGATCATCCCCGGCTGGGACCCCGTCCGGGCGTTGAACTGCTTGCCGACCTCCATGATGTTGACGCCGTGCTGGCCCAGGGCGGGGCCCACGGGCGGTGCGGGAGTCGCCTGCCCGGCGGGCACCTGAAGCTTCACGACCGCTTGCACCTTCTTCGCCATCGACGAACTCTAGACCCCTGGCCTCAGTAGCCCTTCAGCTGCGTGTAATCGAGCTCGATGCTGGTCGGCCGCCCGAAGAGCGAGACCTGAACCTTCACCTTCCCCTTTTCCGGGAAGACCTCATCGACCTTGCCGCTGAAGTCCTTGAACGGGCCTTCCATGACTTCCACGACCTGTCCGATCCGGAACGGGATTTCCGCCTCCGCCGCCTCCTCTTCCTCCGCGGTGGCGATCCCGAGGATCTTGTTGATCTCGTCCTGCCGGAGCGGCTGCGGCTCGGCGCCGCTCCCGACGAACTTGATGACGCCCTGCAGGTTGTTGATCACGTGGAGCGTGCGCTGGTTCAGCACCATCTCCACGAGGACGTACCCGGGATACAGGCGCCGCGTCTTCGTCACGCGCTTGCCGCCCTTGATCTCCACGACGTCCTGCGTCGGGACGAGGACCCGGCGGATCTCTTTCTCCTCGGGCACGCGCGGCTCCTCGGCGATCCGGCGCTGCACGAGGGTCTTCACCTTGTTCTCGTGCCCCGCGTAGGTCTGGATCGCATACCACCGGGCCTCGTGGGTCCCCGCTGTGCCCGCCTTCCCCTCGGCCGTCGAGGACGTGTTCACGGCCTCCTCAGCCGGTGAAGAGTCTGACGATCCCGGTGACGACATTGCGAAATACCAGATCCATAAGGCCGATGATGACCGCCACGATGAGCACGAACACGATGATCACGAAGGTCGCGCTGCGGAGCTCCGGCCACAGGGGCCAGGTCACCCGCCGCATCTCCGCCTGCACCTCGACGGCGAATTCCCGCGCCCGCGGCGCCCACCGCGAGAACCCCTTCAGCGCCTGCACCGGCCCGCCCGCCATCGCCTACTTCGTCTCCTTGTGCGGCGTGTGGCGACGGCAACGGGGACAGTACTTCTTCGTCTCCATGCGCTCCGGGTGCTTGCGCCGGTTCTTCGTGATGTGATACGTGCGCGACTCGCACTCGGTGCACGCGAGCGTGATCGTCTCCCTGGCCATCGCCTCCGCGCCTCAGCCTTCCCGGCCGCCCCGCACCCCTGCGGCTCCCGCACCCGGGTCCGGGGGGACAGAGCGGTCCTGTCGTCGCACCCGCGACCCTACTCCTCCAGGATCTTCGTCACCACTCCTGCCCCGACCGTCCGGCCGCCCTCGCGGATCGCGAACCGCAGCCCCGCTTCCATGGCGATGGGGGTGATGAGGGTGATCTCCATGTTCACGTTGTCGCCGGGCATCACCATCTCGACGCCATCGGGGAGCTTCACCTCGCCGGTGACATCGGTCGTCCGGAAGTAGAACTGCGGCCGGTACCCCGTAAAGAACGGGGTGTGCCGCCCCCCTTCGTCCTTGGTGAGCACGTACACCTCGGCGTTGAACCAGGTGTGGGGGGTGATGGAGCCCGGCGCGGCGAGCACCATCCCGCGCTCGATCTCGTCCTTGTCGATCCCGCGGAGAAGGACGCCCACGTTGTCGCCCGCGATCCCCTCGTCGAGCACCTTGCGGAACATCTCGACCGACGTGGCGACGGTCTTCTTGTGGGCCCCGAGCCCGATGATCTCGACCTCCCCGCCCGGCTTGAGGTGCCCGCGCTCGACCCGGCCCGTGGCGACCGTGCCGCGGCCCGTGATCGAGAAGACGTCCTCCACCGGCATGAGGAACGGCTTGTCCACGTCGCGCTTCGGGATCGGCACGTACTCGTCCACCGCCTTCAAGAGGTCGAGGACCGGCTTGCAGGCCTCGCACGTCTCCTTCCCGCAGCCGCACGCCGCCGCCTTCGTCGCGGCCCCGCGGATGACCGGAACCTCATCGCCCGGGAACTCGTACTCCGAGAGGAGCTCGCGCACCTCGAGCTCGACGAGGTCGAGGAGCTCCGGATCGTCCACGAGGTCCACCTTGTTGAGGAAGACCACGATGTACGGCACGTTCACCTGGCGGGCCAAGAGCACGTGTTCGCGGGTCTGCGGCATAGGACCGTCGGCCGCGCTCACCACGAGGATCGCACCGTCCATCTGGGCCGCGCCCGTGATCATGTTCTTCACGTAGTCGGCGTGGCCCGGGCAGTCCACGTGGGCGTAGTGGCGCGCAACGGTGGAGTACTCCACATGGGTGGTCGCGATCGTGATGCCGCGCTCGCGCTCCTCGGGCGCCTTGTCGATCTGGTCGAAGGAGACGTAATCGGCGAGCCCCTTCTTCGACTGGATGAGCGTGATCGCCGAGGTCAGTGTGGACTTGCCGTGGTCCACGTGGCCGATCGTCCCGACGTTCACGTGCGGCTTCGTGCGCTCGAATTTGACCTTTGCCATGCCGCGTCCTCCTGCCTGTGGCGTCCCTCCCGCTCAGGGAAGAGTGCCGCTCAACACAACGAGCGGGTGCGGCCCGCAGGCGCCGAGGCCTGCGCGCGTCCCCGCCCGTTTCCACACGGGCTCCCCTACGGTCGCCGCCTGCTGGGAATCAGGCCCTTGTGGTATGGTAGATGGAACTGGAGACCGCCGAACCGGGCTGCGATCCGTATGCCCCTTGCGCGCCGACTGCCCATGGAGCTGACGGTGGGACTCGAACCCACAACCTGCTGATTACAAATCAGCCGCTCTAGCCAAGTTGAGCTACGTCAGCGAGAAACACAGCCTTTTAGGATACCCGATAATGCCCCGATCGTCAAGATCGCCGGCGGCCTTCCGTCAAGCCCCGGAAGCCCATTTCCAGCGCGGCCCGGCGGGGGTATCCTCGACCCTCACCCCCCGGGCCTCCAGCTCCTGCCGGATCTCGTCCGCTCGCCGGAAGTCCCGCCGCCGCCTGGCTTCCTCCCGCTCCGCCAGCCGTGCCTCGATCCAGCGCTCCAGGGCCGGATCCAGCCGCTCCGCCTCGGCGTCCGCCAGACCTAGAACACCGAACACCCGGTCCAGGTCCCTCAGGAGCTCGAGGGCGGCCTCCCGTTCCGAGAGCCGCAGGACCGGCCTCCGGTCCAGGAGCGCGTGCACGTCCCGCACGAAGTTGAAGAGCGCCGCCCACGCCTCGCTCACGTTCAGGTCGTCGTCCAGCCCCGCCTCGAAGGCCGCGCGTGCCCCGGCCACGAGCCCCAGAAGCCCGGAGTGCGGCGCGTCCGCGCTCACCGGGTGCGTGCGCAGGCGCCAGCGGAAGTCGAGGAGCCGGTCCAGCCGCTGGGTCGCGTCGCGCAACCCCTCGAACGTGAAGTTCAGCTGTTTCCGGTGGTGGGCGCTCAAGAGGAGGAGCCGCACCGCCGAGGGGCGGTAGCCCTGCTGGAGAAGGTCCGCGACGGTGATGAAGTTCCCCTCCGACTTCCCCATCCGCCGCCCGTCCACGAGCAGGTGCTCCGAGTGCACCCAGAAGCGAGCGAACGGCACCCCGACGCCCGCTTCCGCCTGCGCGATCTCGTTCGTGTGGTGCGGGAAGATCAGGTCCACGCCCCCCATGTGGACATCGAAGGGCTGACCCACATGCGTGCTGGCGAGGACCGAGCACTCCAGATGCCATCCGGGGCGCCCGGGGCCCCAGGGGCTATCCCAGATGGCCACCTCGCCCTCCTCCGGCCGCGGCCCGCCTTTCCAGAGCACGAAGTCCCGCGCGTCCTCTTTCGCATACGCGGCGTCGCTCGACTCGCGCCCCTCGTGGACCTGGGAGGGATCGAGTTGCGCGAGCCGGCCGTAGTCGGGGAACTTCGAGATGTCGAAGTAGACGGAGCGCTCGGCGATGTACGCGTAGCCGCGCTCCAGGAGCCGGCGCACGAGCTCGATCATCTCCGGCACGTGCTCGGTCGCCCGCGGGAAGTGCTCCAGCCGCTCAAGCCCCAGAGCGTCGAAATCCTGGAAGAACGCCTCCACGTACGGCTCGGTGTACTCGCGCAGCGACGCGCCCTGCGCCAGCGCCCCCCGAATCGTGCGGTCGTCCACGTCGGTGATGTTCATCACGTGGCTCACGCGGTAGCCCTTCCACTTGAGATACCGGCGCAGGAGGTCGCCCGCGCAGAAGGTGCGGAAGTTTCCGATGTGACCCCGGTCGTACGCCGTGGGCCCGCACATGTAGATGCGCACATGGCCCGGCTCCAGGGGCTCGAAGGGCTCGGCCCGGCGCGTCAGCGTGTTGTAAAGGGTGAGACCCATCACGTGGCCGGACGGTGCACAACTTGAGAGGCTGCGGCGGGCCGGGTCGTCGCCTCCGGCGCGGGCTCGGCCGGGCGCTCTCCGGAGGCCCACACGAGCGTCCGGGTGGGGAACGGGATCTCGATCCCCTCCTCGTCGAAGCGCCGCTTGATCCGGCGCCTGAGTTCCCGCTCGACATCGCGACGTTGGGCCGCCCGTGTCTTCACGGCGGCGCGCAGCACCACCGCGCTGTCCGAGAACGCCTCCACGCCCAGGACCTGGGGCGCCTCCAGCACGAGAGGCTGCCAGGCGGGATCTTGTGCGAACTCCGCCAGACAATCGCGCAGCACGGCAACCACTCGGTCGATGTCCTCCCGGTATCCGACGCCCACGTCCACCACCGCGCGCGCCCACTCCTTTGTGAGGTTCGCCACGCGGTCGATGTTTCCGTTCGGGATGATGTGCGCGGTCCCGTCGAAGCTCCGAAGCACGGTGACGCGGAGCGTCATCTTCTCCACCTGGCCGACGGCGTCGCCGATCTGAACGACATCACCGATCCCGAATTGCCCCTCCACCAGGATGAAGATCCCGGCGATGAGATCGCGCACGAGGCTCTGGGCCCCGAAGGAAAACGCGAGCCCCAGGATGCCGATGCCGGCCAGGAGCGGCCCGATGGGGAGGAAGAGGTTGAGGATCGTGAGCGCGGCCAGAACGATGACCGCCACGCGGGCAACGCTCCGGAGTACGCGGGCGAGCGTGAGGCGGCGCTGCACGCGGTCGGCGGGCATGCCGGGCTGGTCGCGAAGGGCGCGCTCCCAGCGCCCTCCGAAACAGCCGATCGCGCGCAACCCGATCCAGCCCAGCAGAACGATGCCGACGACGGGGAGCGCGCGCTCGAGAATCGGGCCCCACTCGATGGGAGCCGCGAGCGGCGACGGCGCGGCGAAGACCACCATCGCAAAGTATCCGGCGAGCGCGGAAGGCGTCAACCGGAGATGGGGCTCGGCCCGAACGACGCCAGCACGGCGTCGAAGGCGGCCGCGGGATCGCCCGCGCCGAGGATGGACCTCCCCACAACGATGTAGTCGGCTCCCGCTCGAGCCGCATCGGCGGGCGTCGCGTAGCGCGCCTGGTCGCCCGGCGTCTCCCCGGCGAGCCGGATCCCGGGGGTGACGACCTTCAAGGCGTCACCGTAGCGGCGCCGAATCCCCTTCACCTCCGAGACCGACGCGATGACCCCGAAGATCCCGGCTTCCACCGCGAGCCCCGCGAGCCGGACGACCTCGTCTACGAGCGAGACCGGGGAGCGCCCGAAGACCTGCTCGACCTCTGCGGCGCGCAGCGACGTCAGGAGCGTCACGGCGAGAATGGCCGGCCCCCCCTCGCCCGCCGCCTCGCGCGCGGCCCCCAACATCGCCGGCCCGCCGGCGGCATGGACCGTGACCATGGAGGCGCCGAAGTCTGCGGCCGCGCGCACCGCCGCCGCTACGCTCGTCGGGATGTCGTGGAACTTGAGATCGAGAAACACCTCCTTGCCGCGCTTCACGAGCGCCTGGCAGATCCGCGGGCCCGCGGCGGTGAAGAGCTGCGCGCCCACCTTATAGATCTGCGCCCGCGAGCCGAGCGCGTTCACGACCTTCATCGCCTCGGGCGCGCTGGGCACATCGAGCGCGACGATGACCCTGGAGGCGTCCACCGGTTCTTACGCCTCCAGGGCGCCCACGAGATCCGCCAGCCGGTGGACCCCGTGCCGCTCGCCGTACGCCCGGAGGCCCTCCAGCGTCTGGCAGACGACCTCGGGGTCCACGAAGAGCGCCGTGCCGATCTGAACCAGCGGAGCGCCGGCGAGCATGTACTCCAGGGCGTCCGCCGCGCCCGAGATCCCCCCGATCCCGATGACGGGGATGCGCACGCGGCGTGCGGCGCACCACGTGGCATACACACCCATGGGTCGGATCGCGGGCCCGCTGATCCCGCCCGTCACGTTCCCGATGATGGGCCTGCGGCGCTCCACATCGATGAGGAGCCCGGGGAAGGTGTTGATCGTGCTGACGCCGTCGGCGCCCTCCGTCTCGCAGATCTCGGCGAACCGCCCGATGTCCGGCACCTGCGGCGACAGCTTCACCACGATCGGCCGTTGCGTCGCCGCGCGGACCGACCGCACCAGCTGCCCGAGGAGGGCCTCGTCGGTCGCGAACTCCGCGCCCCGTTCCACGTTCGGACACGAGGCGTCGAGCTCGTAAGCGAGGAAGCCTTCCGCGTCGTCGAGCCCGCGCACGACGTGGACGAAATCCTCGACCGTCCACCCCGCCACGTTCACGAGGACGTACGCCCGGCGCAGGTTCTCGCGTAACCACGGGAGCTTCTCGCGGCGAAACCTCTCCAATCCGACGTTCGCCAGGCCAATGGCGTTGATCATCCCGGCTGGCGTCTCGCTCACCCGGGGCGGCGGGTTTCCGATCCGCGGTTCCCGGGTGACCGCCTTCGTCACGAGCCCGCCGAGCTCGTCCAGAGCGATGAGCCCCGCGTACTCCTCGCCGTAGCCGCAGCACCCGGACGCGAGCAGGATCGGGTTCTGGAATTCGACGCCCAAGACGGTCTGCCCTAGATCGACCACCGAAGCCTCTCCGCCGAGAAGACCGGCCCCTCCACGCAGATCCTCTCGTACCGCCAGCCGCGGCCCCCATCCTCCACCGCGACGACGCAGCCCACGCACGTGCCCACACCGCAGCCCATCCTCTCCTCG
The DNA here is from genome assembly GCA_016209945.1 of Gemmatimonadota bacterium. GTDB lineage: Bacteria > Gemmatimonadota > Gemmatimonadetes > Palauibacterales > KS3-K002 > JACQVD01. The sequence continues at coordinate 4,816 of JACQVD010000158.1, read as the reverse complement.
ACCGAGAACTGGGCGGGCACGCCCGTCCCTGCGATCTGGGCCTGGAGCGTCTTCAACATCGGAACGGGCCCGCACCCGAGGACGAGATCGACCCTTGCCACATCGAGCCTGTCCGTTACCCGGCCCATCCGTCCCATCGCGCCGTCCTCGGTCCAAATCTCCGGCTCGACCCCCGCAAGCTCGTGAATCCTCCCCGGATCGAAGACCGCCGATGCCGTGCGCTCGCCGTAGACAAGATGCACTCGGTTCCCCGGCGCGTGCCGCTCAGCCCACCGTGGCAGGAAGAGAAAGGGGGCGAGCCCCACACCACCGGCCACACAGAGGACGCGGGTGGCGGATCCGAGGTCGAAAAAGCTCCCCAGCGGACCCAGGAGCAGCGCGCGCTCGCCGACCTCGAGCGCAGTGAGGCGGCGCGATCCCGCGCCGAAGATCCGGATGAGAAGCCCCAGCCGCTCGCCCTCGGCCTGCGCGATGCTCATCGGGCGAGGCAGGAAGAGCCCGGGTTCGCCCGGGAGCCCCAGGCCGATCATCACGAATTGCCCCGGGATCGCTTGGCCTGCGATCTCCGGGGCCGCGAACTCCATCCAGCATGTCGCCTCCGCCACCCGATGAACCGCCAGCACCTCGGCCCAGCGACGGGTGGCCTCGACGGTCTGTCTCGCGATCGTGCGCTCCTTCCTATGGCGGCACGGGCAGCGGCCGCCGCCGCTCCCTCGCGTCTCCCAGAGTGTCCTCCTCCACGGGTGAGACGCGCCGCGGGCCGCGCCCGGCCGCGCCCCGCAACAGCTGCTGGATCCGCTGCTGCAACGCCAGCTCCGCCATGGCGAAGCTGGTGTCCATGGCCGCCTCGGTGTCGCCCCGCAGAGCCGCCACGTACGGGCTCTGGGAATACTGCGCCACGAGCCGCCCGCGCAGGTCCTCGTCGCCGGGGTCCCCCGGCGAGCCGGAATGATAGGGAGCAAGGGCGAGGGCCGCTAGGATCGCTTTCGGCGCCCAGACGCCTTCGGGCGCCTCTTGCACGTACCTGAGGAAGAACGTGCGGGCAAGAGCGGGCGCGCGAAGCGCGTCCCGTGCCAATTCTCCCGCGGCGATCCATCCCACATCGCCCGCCTGGGACAGCTGGAGGATGCGGTCGATCGCGCTGGAGAGCGTGTGGACATCGCTCGCGGCTCCACCGGCGGCGCCCGTCGTGCCGCGGCGAAGCAGTTCGCGCACCTGTACGAGCGCATCCAGGGAGGCGACATCCTCCAGGAGCAGGCGCGCCAGCGCCGCGTACCCGGCCGCCGCGCCCTCCGTGCCGGGGGCTATCGCGGTCGCGCGCTCGTAATCGGCGCGTGCCGAATCCGGATCACCGGCCGCCTGGGTGAGACGGCCCCGCAAGACCACGAGCCTCGCCCGAGTGCTGTTTCGAAGGGGGCCGGACCCGGCCACGGCCAGAGCCGGCCGCGCGGCCTCTGGCGCTCGGACGGCAAAGCTGTCCGCCGCCGCGAGGATCTGCTCCTCGACCGTCGGTCTCCGCGGCCGTGCCACGACTCGCGTGAACTCAGCACCGGCCGAGTCGGCGCGCCCGGCGTCCAGGAAGAGGTAGAACCGGGCCAGGCGGATCTCGGCATCGCCGGGTGCGAGGCGCAGCCCTTCCGCGAAGTCCGCCTGGGCCTCGTCCAGCCGACGTTGGAGCCGGCGGGCCGTACCCCTGGCATGCAGGAGTTCGACCCGCGTCTCCCGCGAGGGCTTCCCGGAGAGGGCCGCGGTGAGGAGGGGGTCCGCGCGCGCGGGAGACCCGAGGAGCAGCGTCGCCCGACCGAGGAGCCCTGCGGCCTCCAGCCGCGCTTCCTCCGACTCCGCTCGGACAGCCAGGCTCTCGGCGGCCAGCGCGGCGCCCGCGGGCTCCCGCCGCAGGAGCCGCGCCCGCGCGATTAGGCGCAGGGCATCGTCAGCCCAGCGGCTCCGCGGGCGCCGCTCCACAAGACGCTGCGCCTTCTCGATGCTGCGGGCCAGGGCCGCCCGGCCCGCGCTTTCGTTCCCCGAGCGGATCTCCTTGCGACCCTGCTCGTACAGGCGGTTGGCGTTGTAGAGGGCGTTGAAGTACGCGCACCCTGCGACGGCAAGGAGCCCCGCGACGAGGAGCCCTCGACTAGCGCGCCTCCCCAGCATACCGGAGGCGATCGCCGTAGATGGCGAGGTAGCGTTCGATGGAGTGGCCCAGAGCGCGCGCGACGCGGCGCTGGTACGCCTGCGACCGCAGGAGCATCTCCTCCTGCGCGTTCGTGATGTATCCGACTTCCACCAGGACGGCCGGCATGTTCGTCCCCACGAGCACGTAGAAGCCCGCCTGTTTGACCCCGCGGTTCGGCGCGTCGAGGTTCCCGCCCAGCGTGCCCTGAACGAGCTCCGCCCAGCGCAGCGACTCGATGAGGTACGCATTCTGCACGAGATCCCGCAACATGAACGTGATGGGGTCCAGCTCTTTCGCGCTCTTCCCGGTCTCGTAGCGGGCCGCCGCGTTCTCCATCTGGGCCACGCGTGCCGCGTCCTCCGTCTGCGCGACCGCCAGGAAATACGTCTCGAACCCGGACACGGAGCGCCGGTGCTTGTGGGCGTTTGCATGGATCGAGATGAAGAGGTCGCCGTTCGCCAGGTTGGCGATCCTTGGCCGATCCGCGAGCGCTATGAGCGTGTCGGTGTTCCGTGTGAGGACCACGTCGATGCTCCCGTTGTTCCGCAACGCCGCGGCGAGCTCCCGGGCGATCCCCAGGGCCACATCCTTCTCCCGAGTTCCCCGGGGCCCGATGGAGCCCGGGTCCACCCCGCCATGCCCAGGATCAATCACCACGACCCACCGGCTGCGGCGGCCCGGCGTCGCCGGGGGGCCCGCGGACGACGCCGTACGACTCGGCGCGGATTCGACGGCGATGAGGCGCGCGTCGGCGTAGCGCCAGCGGTGAGGAACATTCGCGGGAAGCCACTCGGTGGCCCACTGCACCGGCAGCATCAGGGCGTCGCCCGATCGATAGGGCGGGGACGCGAGCTGGTGCACCTCGCGTCCCACGTGGACGAAGGGCGAGCCCGGCACGAACTCGACGCGCCGGCTGTCCACCTCTATCGCCTCCCCGTTCCACGCGTATCCGAGCGCACCGGCGAGCTCGCGCAGGCCCACGGCAGGGAATCCGCGAACCGATTCCGCCGTGAGCACGCGCTCGACGCCATCCCGTATGACGACCAGCGTCGGCGCGCCGGCCGCGCCGACGCTCACCGCGAAGGTCACGACCGCCGTCAGAACACCGCTAGCGCCTCTTCCAGGCACGCTCGATCTCCAGGTCCGCCTCACGCCGCCTCACCTCCTCCCGCCGGTCGCGCGCCGGCTTGCCTCTTGCCAGCGCCAGCTTCACCTTCGCCTTCCCACCCCGGAAATAGAGCTCGAGCGGCACGAGCGTGAACCCCGCGCGCTCGACCTGCCCCGCGAGCCGCCGGATCTCCGCGCTGTGCAGCAGGCACTTCCGGGCCCGCCGCGGATCGTGACCCGCGTTGTCCGCGGGCTCGTACGGAGCGATGTGGACGTTGTGCAGCCAGACCTCGCCCCGCTCGACCCGCGCGAATCCTTCCGCGAGACTCGCTTTCCCCGCCCGGAGCGACTTCACCTCGCTGCCCGTCAACGCGAGCCCGGCCTCCCACGTGTCCAGGATGTGGTAGAGGTACCGCGCTTTGCGGTTCGTCGCGACGATCTTGACCCGGTCGTCCAATGGCATGGGACGCTGCGAGCAGGGCGGGAGGGGGACGGAAAGCTAGCGCTCCGGGGCTCCCGAGGCAACCCGCGAGCCCCTGGCGTGCCCTCAGGCTGGGGCCTGGGTTCCGCGCCTCTCGAGCCTGCGCAACTCGTGCACGTGCGCGATCTCGGCGCCCAGCAGGAAGACCGTCGAGGAGTAGTACACCCACAACACCACCACCACGACCGTCGCGAGATTGCCGTAGACCGACCCGAAGTCCGCGAAGTGCGTGAGGTAGAGCGAGAACCCCGCCTTGAGGATCTCCCAGCCCACGGCGGCGAACGCGGCCGCGAGCGCCGCGCTCCCCCAGGGCAGCCGCCTCGCAGGGACGAACCTGTAAATGAGCAGGAACATGATGAAGATGAAGAGCCACGCGGTGAGAAAGCCGTACACCGCGTCGAGAGCGCCGATCTGCCCGCGCGACAGCCCCAAGAAGTCGAGGCCCCGAGCCCGGCCCACGCTCAGCGCCACGGTCACCCCGATATTGAGAACGAAGAAGAGGCTCGACACGATGACCATCCGGAGGTCGAACAGCATTCCGGCGAGCACGCCGCGTTTCCCGGTGAGGTCGAGGATCTTGGCCAGCGCGGTTCTCAACGAGCCGAAGAGACGCGCGGAGAACGCGACGAAGAGGATCAGCCCGATGAGACCCAGGGCGCGGCCCCGATCGACGACACCGCGGAGCAGATCGGCGACGACGCCCTCCCGTGGAAGCACGGGGACGAACATCCCGACGGTCTGCTGGAGCTGCGCCATGGGGTCGACGCCGTTCGCCCCCGCCGCCCGCTCCAGGCTCAGGCTCACGAGCGAGACGACGACGAGCAGGAACGGGACCGCAGCCAGGATCGCATTGAACGTGATCGCGCTCGCGAGGAAGGGGATGTGGTCGCGGCTTCCCTCCCGCAAGAGCCCGACCGCATAGTCACGGAGGGCCCGCCACGCGCCGAGGAGCGGCTTCGAGGCCACCGCCCGCGGACGACCTCGTGTCGGCCGAGGCTCACCCGGACGGCGCGCGCTCCCCCGGCTCCCCCCGCGCCCCCGCCGCCCCCCGC
>JACQVD010000160.1 GCA_016209945.1 Gemmatimonadota bacterium | reverse complement strand
CTTCCGAGGGATCGAGGAGGTGGCGCGGGACGTGCGGTACCATGCGCGAGTGCGTGTGGAGACGCTCGACCTCATGCAGAGCCACCTCCACCCGGCGGGGGCGGAGTATGAGCTGGTCCGCGCCGCGCGGCTCGGGGGTGGGGTGGATCGGCAGGGCCGGGCGTGAGGCTCGTCCGCGGGTGTCTCGCGCAGATCGGATGTTTGACTCTTGTGATCGCGCTGGCGATCGCGGTGTGGGTCTTTCGGGGGCCGCTCCTCGAACGGGCTCAGCGCCTTCTGGGGAGGCCGGCCCGGCTCGCGCCCGTGGTCGTGCGTGTGGAGTCGGAGGTCGCGGACTCCGTCGAGTCGAAGGTGCGGCGGCTCCTGCGGCCCGCGCCCCCGGTCGGCGAGTTGTGGTTCACGGCCTCGGAGGTGCAGAGCTGGGTGAAGTATCGTGTCGAGCCCGCTCTCCCTTCGTACGTGCACGATCTGCGCGTCGCGCTCGGCGAGTCGGACCTGAGCGTCGAGGCGCGGGTCGAGACGCGGCGCGTGCCGCGGATCGAGGCGCTGGGCCGCATCGCGGGTTTCCTGGCCGACACGACCGACGTGCGGATCGTCGGGCGCCTCGACGGCATCGGGCGTGGGCGGGGCGCGCTCTTCGTGGATCGGCTGTACATGGCGGGCGTCCCTCTTCCGGACCCCGTGCGCGATCGGCTGCTGGCCGCGCTGCTCGGACGCAGGGCGGACCCGGGGTTGCCGCCGCACGCGATCGCGTTCCCGCTGCCAGCCGGCGTCATCGACATCGCGGTGCGCGAGGGCGCTGTGGTCGTGCGCGGAGCCGGTGACGCGCGCTGACGGCCGCTGGCGGGCGCCGGCGCTCTGTCGCGGGTGGGCAAGGTGATTTTGGGCGGTCGAGCCGTAGGGGAGGTTCCCATGGCGGAGAAATTCAAGAATCTGATCGGCGGCGAGTGGGTGGCGCCGTCGGCGGGCGCATACTTCGAGAATCGTGACCCGGCCCGCTGCTCCGACGTGATCGGGCTCTGGCCGCGGTCGAGCGCAGACGACGTGAACCGCGCTGTGGAAGCGGCGAGCCGCGGGTTCCTCAGCTGGCGCGAGGTGCCCGCCCCGAAGCGGGGGATGGTCCTGAAAAGAGCCGGCGATCTCCTGGCGGAGCGGAAGGAGGAGATCGCCCGCAGCATGACCCGGGAGATGGGGAAGCCCCTTGAGGAGACGCGGGGGGACGTCCAGGAGGCGATTGATACGGGATACTATGCGGCGAGCGAAGGGCGCCGCCTCTTCGGCCACACCGTTCCGTCGGAACTCCACGGGAAGTGGGCGATGTCGTACCGGCGCCCGATCGGCGTCTGCGGGATCATCACACCGTTCAACTTCCCGATCGCGGTCCCGAGCTGGAAGATCTTCCCGGCGCTCGTCTGCGGGAACGCCGTCGTCTGGAAGCCCGCCGAGGACGTGCCGCACTCGGCGACGCTCTTCGCGGAGGTCCTCCTCGAGGCGGGGGTTCCGCCAGGGGTCTTCAACGTGGTGTTCGGCGAAGGTAGCATCGTGGGTCGCGCGCTGGTCGAGCATCCGCAGGTCCCGGTCCTCTCCTTCACGGGGTCCACGGAGACGGGGGCGATCATCGGGGAGACGGCGGGGCGGATGCACAAGCGGGTGTCGCTCGAGATGGGCGGCAAGAACCCGATGATCGTCGTGCCCGACGCGGATCTCGACCTCGCCCTCGATGGGATCCTCTGGGGTGCCTTCGGTACGACCGGGCAGCGCTGCACGGCGACGTCGCGGCTCCTCCTCCACGAGTCGGTGCACGACGGGTTCGTGAAGAGGCTCGTGGACGCGGCCCGGGCGCTGCGGATCGGTCACGGGCTCGACGGCGAGACCCAGATGGGGCCGCTCATCCATCGGGAGGCCCTGGAGAAGGTCGAGTACTACGTGGACCTGGCCCGCCAGGAAGGCTGCGAGATCGCCTGTGGGGGGAAGCGGGCCACCGGGCCGGGGCTCGGGGATGGCCTCTTCTTCGAGCCGACCGTGCTCCTGGGGGTGACGCCGGGGATGCGGGTCGAGCAGGAGGAGATCTTCGGGCCGGTCCTAGCCGTCTTGCAGTTCCGCGAGTTCGACGACGCGGTCCGGATCGCGAACGGGGTCAAGTACGGGCTCTCGAGCGCCGTCTACACCCGCGACGTCAACCTCGCGTTCCGGGCGATGACCGAGCTCGACACGGGGATCACGTACATCAACGCGCCGACGATCGGCGCGGAAGCCCACCTGCCGTTCGGAGGCACGAAGCAGACGGGGAACGGGCACCGCGAAGGCGGATGGCAGGTCTACGAGTTCTACACGGAGACGAAGGTCATCTACGCGGACTACAGCGGCCGGTTGCAGCGCGCGCAGATCGACACATATAAATAAAGGCGGCACCTTGCGACCGGCCTCCCAGGGGATACATTTCGGGGCCCACCGATGAGCACTCGGAGCATGCACGGAAGGTCGAGCGCGTCCAGAGCGCAATGGCTCTGGGAGTGGGTGAAGTCCATCTCGGTCGCGGTGGTGATCTTCCTTCTCGTCCGGACCTTCCTCATCGAGGCGTTCCGAATCCCCACCGGTTCGATGGAGAGGACGCTCCTGGTTGGCGATTTCCTCCTGGTCAACAAGGTCGTCTACGGGGCGCCGATCCCGGGGACGGAGCTCCGGCTCCCCGGGCTGCGCGAGCCGAGGCGCGGCGAGATCGTGGTGTTCGTCAACCCCGAGGACGGCAGGACGAACTTCGTGAAGCGGGTCGTGGGCGTCCCGGGGGACACGCTGGAGATGCGGGGCGGCGCGCTGTACGTGAACGGGAGCCGCCAGGACGAGTCCTACGCCCACAACCTGGACCCGGCGGCCGACTCGTACAGCCCGAAGTTCGAGTGGCAGCGCGACTTCCTGGCCCCGTGGGCGCGGGGGCGCGTCTATCGGCCGACACGCGACAACTGGGGGCCGATCGTCGTCCCCGACGGCCACTACTTTGCCCTCGGCGACAATCGCGACAACTCGCTCGATTCGCGATACTGGGGGTTCGTGCCCCGGCGCCTCGTCAAGGGGCGACCCCTCATCATCTATTACTCGTTCGATCGCAACGGGAACCACCCGTTCCCCTGGATTCTCGACGCGCGCTGGGAACGGGTCGGCGACTTCGTGAAGTAGCGGGGACCTGGGACCGGAGCCCGTGGCCGCGGAGCGGAAGTGAGTCGTAGCCGTCGGAAATCCAAGGGGACGGACAAGAAAGAGCTTCGCCGCAGCCTGCAGGACGACCTGCGTACCAGGGCAGACCGGACGGGTTGGCCTGAAACAGCGCGCAAGCCCCCGCGGAAAGGGTTCGACATGAGCCAGTTCGGGCCGATGGGCCGCGCTCCGCGGCCCCAGGGATCGCTGGACGAGTACCTCCGCGAGATCAGCGCCTACCCGCTCATCAGCCGCGAGGAGGAGGCGGAGCTGGCGCGCAGCATCCAGGCCAGCGACCGGGACGCGCTCTGCAAACTCGTCAACTCGAACCTCCGCTTCGTCGTCTCGATCGCCAAGAAGTATCAGAACCAGGGCGTCGCCCTCGCGGACCTCATCAGCGAGGGGAACCTGGGGCTCATCCGCGCGGCGGAGAAGTTCGACGAGACGAAGGGCGTGAAGTTCATCTCGTACGCGGTCTGGTGGATCCGGCAGGCGATCCTCCAGGCGCTGGCGGAGCAGTCGCGGATCGTGCGGGTGCCGCTCAACCGGGCCGGGGAGCTGCACCGGCTCGGCCGGAGGTCGAACGCGCTGCTCCAGGAGCTGGGCCGCGAGCCGACGATCGCCGAGCTGGCCGAGGGTCTGGAGGTCCCGGAGGAGGAGATCTACAAGACGCTGTCCATCGCGGCCGCCTACCTCTCGCTGGACGCCCCGCTGGCGCCAGGCGAGGACAACAACCTGCTCGACTACCTCCCCGACGAGCAGCGCCCGGGGCCCGCGGAAGAGGTGGACGAGCGGGAGCTCAGGGCGAGCGTGGACGCCGCGCTCGGGAGCCTGAAGGAGCGGGAGCGGCAGATTTTGCGCATGTACTACGGGCTCGAGGGAGGGGAGCCGATGACGTTGGAGGAGATCGGCAAGGTCCTCGGCGTGACGCGCGAGCGGGTGCGACAGATCAAGGAGCGGGCGCTGAGCCGGCTGCGGCATGTGGAGCGGGCGCGCTGGCTGGAGAGCTTCCTACAGTAGCCTCTTCCCTTGACACCTTCCCAGGTTTCTTCGATACTTTAAAGTTTTGCGATTTCAGGCACCGACCCCTTTCGGGCGCTTCGTCCGGAACCCGGGACCTCCTCCATCGCGGGATGAAAACGTACGCCACGAAGCCGAAGGACATCCAGCGTCGCTGGTACCTCTTGGACGCCGAGGGGGTCGTGTTGGGCCGGCTGGCCAGCACGGTGGCGCAGCTCCTCCGGGGAAAGCACAAGCCCACGTTCGCGCCCTACCTCGACTGCGGCGATCACGTGATCGTGGTGAACGCTGCGAAGGTGCGGCTCACGGGGAGGAAGGCGGAGCAGAAGCGGTACTTCCGTCACACGGGGTACATGGGCCACGAGAAGTTCATCCCGTTCGCGACGATGCTGGCCCGGCACCCGGAGCGGGTGATCGAGCTGGCGGTGAAGGGAATGCTCCCGAAAAACGATCTCGGGAGAAGCCTGCGGAGGAAGCTCAAGGTCTACGCAGGGCCGGAGCACCCGCACGAGACCCAGCGCCCGGTGAAGCTGGAGATCTGAGGCCATGGCCGCGATGAAACTCGACGACGGCCGGATGCATGCGGTGGGCCGCCGCAAGACGGCGGTCGCGCGCGTGTACCTGAGCCCGGGCAAGGGCGCGTGGCTCATCAACGGCCGCCCCCTCGCGGAGTACTTCCCGCGGATCACGTGGCAGGCGCAGCTGGAGCAGCCCTTCGTCCTGACGGAGACGCTCGGCCGGTACGACGTGGTCGCCAGCGTTCGGGGCGGCGGCCTCACCGGGCAGGCGGAGGCGCTCCGGTTGGCCGTCGCGCGGGCGCTCCTCGCCGACGATCCGGAGCGTCGGGCCGCGTTGCGCGAGGGCAGGCTCCTCACCCGCGATCCGAGGGCGGTGGAGCGGAAGAAGCCGGGGCGGCCCAAGGCCCGCAAGCGGTTCCAGTTCAGCAAGCGCTAACGCATGGGCGTCGAACTCGCCGATCTCCTCGAAGCCGGGGTCCACTTCGGGCACCAGACCCGGCGCTGGAACCCGAAGATGCGCCGGTACATCTTCGCCGAGCGGGCCGGCATCTACATCATCGATCTTCAGAAGACGATCACGGAGCTCCAGCGCGCGAAGGACCTCCTGCGCGAGGTGATCCTCCGGGGCGGCAACGTCCTCTTCGTCTGCACGAAGAAGCAGCTGCGCGACATCGTGCGCGCGGAGGCGGAGCGCTGCGCCGCCTTCTACGTCACGGAGCGGTGGCTGGGCGGCCTCCTCACGAACTTCCCGACCATCCGGAGGAACATCCGGCGGCTGAAGGACCTGGAGCGGGGCTCGGAGGAAGGGGCGTTCGAGTTCTACACGAAGAAGGAGCAGCTCCTCCTGCAGCGGGAGCGCCAGAAGCTCGAGAAGTACTTGGTGGGGATCAAGGAGATGAACCGGCTGCCGGGCGCGCTCTACGTGGTGGACGCGAAGAAGGAGCGGATCGCCGTCCTCGAGGCGAACCGCCTCGGCATCCCGGTGATCGCCATCGCTGATACGAACGCCGACCCCGACCTCCTCACGGTCCCGATCCCCGGGAACGACGACGCGATCCGCTCGGTCTCCCTCATCACGGCGGACGTCGCGGAGGCGGTCGCCGAGGCGCGGGCGCTCGTCCCGGAGGCGGCCCTGCGGGCCGCGGCCGAGGCGGAGGAGGTCGAGGCCTTCACGTACTCGAGCGACGTGGGCGGTGCAGCGGAAGAGGCGCGGGCCCCGCGCAAGCGACCGCGGCGCAAGCGCCGGCCGAAGCCCGAGGTGATCGCGGCGCATCGTGGCGCCGCGGAGGGGGGAGCGGGGGGAGCGGCAGGGAGAGGCGGCGCGGCCGGGCATCCAGCCGAAGGCGAGGGCGCCGAGGGCGCGGAGGGCGCGGAGGGCGCGGAGGGCGCGGAGGGCACCGGGGCCGGGGCCGAGCCTCCGGCGGCGCAGACCCTCTCAGAGGTGGGCGGTGCCGGGGGGCCCCAAGGAGGATCGGGTCGCGCGGAGAAAGACGGCGAAGAGGGCTGAGCGCCCGGGCCACTTCGGTGGCCCTTTTTTCATGGCGGGACGAGAGAGGAATGGCTGACATCAGGGCGGAACAGGTGAAGGAACTTCGCCAGCGCACCGGCGCCGGCATCATGGACGTGAAGCGTGCGCTTCAGGAGGCCGGAGGCGACGTGGAGCGCGCCGTGGATCTCCTGCGCCAGCGCGGTGCCGCGGAGGCCGCGAGGCTCGTGAGCCGGGAGGCCCGGGAGGGGCTCATCCACGCGTACGTTCACCACAACGGTCGTGTGGGCGTGCTGCTGGAGCTCAACTGCCAGACGGACTTCGTGGCGCGCACGGAGGAATTCCGGAATCTGGCCCGGGAGCTCGGCCTTCAGATCGCTTCGCGGGCGCCGCTCGCGGTCAGCCCCGAGGAGGTGGCTCCGGATGTGGTGGAGCGGGAGCGCGCCATCTACGAGGCGCAGGCCCGCGAGGAGGGGAAGCCCGCCGCCGTCATCCCCAAGATCGTGGAGGGGAAGCTGAAGAAGTTCTTCGAGGAGCAGACCCTGCTGGAGCAGCCCTACGTGCGCGATCCGGAGCGGCGGGTGCGCGAGCTGATCGAGGAAGTTCAGGCGCGGCTCGGGGAGCGAATCGTGGTCGGGAGGTTCGCCCGGTTCGAAATCGGGAGGTGAGGTGACGCCGGAGCTGAGGTACAGGCGGGTCCTGCTCAAGCTCTCGGGCGAGGCGGTGGCGGGGGAGGCGGGCTTCGGGATCTCGGCCGCCGCGATCGAGCACCTGACGCGTGAGGTGAAGGCCGTGCACGAGGCGGGCGCGGCGCTGGGGCTCGTCGTCGGCGGCGGGACCATCATCCGCGGCACCGCGGCGGCACGGCAGGGGATGGATCGCGTCTCGGCCGACTACATGGGAATGCTCGCCACGGAGATCAACGCCCTCGCCCTCCAGGACATGCTGGAGCGGACCGGGGTCGAGACACGGGTCATGACGGCGATCCGCATGGAGGAGCTCGCGGAGCCGTACATCCGCCGGCGCGCCCTGCGGCACCTGGAGAAGGGGAGGGTCGTGCTCTTCGCCGGCGGGACGGGGAATCCGTACTTCTCGACGGACACGGCGGCGGTCTTGCGGGCGATCGAGATCGGCGCCGACGTGATCGTGAAGGGGACGAAGGTAGACGGCGTGTACGCGGCGGACCCGGTGCGCACCCCTGGCGCGGAGCTCCTTCGTCGCCTCTCTTTCATGGAGGTCATGACCCGCGAGCTCGCGGTCATGGACGCGACGGCGATCTCCCTGTGCAAGGACAACAACCTCCCGATCATCGTGCTCAACATCCGGAAGCCCGGTGCCGTGCTGGCCGCCGTGCGGGGTGAGCCGATCGGGACCGTCGTGACGGGGACGTGATGCCATGAACCTGCTGCACACGGAGGTCAAGAAAGCGAAGGATCTCATGGAGAAGGCGGTCGAAGCCGTGCGCCGGGAATTCACCACCGTGCGGACGGGGAAGGCGACGCCCGCGCTGCTCGAGACGGTACGAGTGGAGGCGTACGGCAGCGTCCTCCCCCTCAATCAGGTGGCGACGATCTCGGCGCCGGAGCCGCGACTTCTCACCGTGCAGCCGTGGGATCGGAGCCTCCTGGGCATCGTGGAGCGCGCGATCCAGTCCTCGGACCTCGGGCTGAACCCTTCGAACGACGGAACGCTCATCCGCGTGCCCATCCCCCCGCTCACCGAGGAGCGACGCCGTGAGCTCGTGCGGGTGCTCCACAGGATGGCGGAGGAGGGACGGGTCTCCGTGCGCCACGCCCGACAGATGGGGAAGGAGGCGCTGGAGAAGGCGAAGCGGGATGGCAAGGTCTCGGAAGACGACGAGCGCCGGCACCTGAAAGAGCTCCAGAATCTCACGGACGAGCACGTGGCGAAGATCGACGCGGTCCTCAAGACGAAGGAGCAGGAGGTCATGGAGTTCTGACGTGGCGGGCGCCGGGCGTCGTGCCCCGGGGGCGCGCCCGCCCTTCGGGGCGCTTTTTCTTTGACAAACGCGATGCGCGTCGCGCATTTTTCTAGGAATGGCGACAGAGCTTCTCGAACAGATTCGCTTGAACGGGGCCGTCCCGCGGCACGTGGCCGTGATCATGGACGGCAACGGTCGCTGGGCCCGCGCTCGGGGGAAGCCGCGCTACGAGGGCCATCGCGCGGGGATGAAGGCCGTGCGCGAGGTGATCGAGGGTGCCGTGGAGGCGGGCGTCGAGATCTTGACGCTCTTCGCGTTCTCGCACGAGAACTGGCAGCGGCCGGCACGGGAGATCGCCGCCCTCATGAACCTCCTGGAGCGGTACGCCAAGAAGGAGAAGCACGAGCTCAAGCGCCAGGGCGTCGAGGTGCACGTGATCGGCGAGGTCGAGGCGCTCCCCGACTCCGCGCGGGCCTCGGTCGCGGACCTCATCGAGTTCACGAGAGGCCGCCGCACTCTGACGCTCATCCTGGCGCTCAACTACGGGTCGCGCGGCGAGCTCGTGCGGGCAGCGCGCCGGCTCGCGCAGAGCGCGCTTCGCGGTGAGCGGGAGCCGGCCGCGATCGACGAAGCGGCCCTGCGGGCCGAGCTCTACACGGCGCCCTGGCCGGATCCCGATCTCTTGATCCGGACGTCCGGCGAGCGGCGGCTCTCCAACTTCCTCTTGTGGCAGATGGCGTACACGGAGCTGTACGTCACCCCGGTGCTCTGGCCGGATTTCACGCGGCAGGACCTCTTCGCGGCCATCCTGGACTACCAGCGCCGAGAGCGAAGGTTCGGCAAGGTGACTGTCTGATGGCGCGAGGTGCGGGCCGGCGGGAGCTGCGGGGGGAGGGGAGGCGTGGGCAAGAACTCCCGCGCCGCGTGGCGGTCGCCGTCGCAGGGATTGCCGTTGTGTTCGTGGTGGCGTACCTCGGTCGTATGGTCCTGGCGGTGGTCGCGGCACTCCTGGCCGCGCTCGGGGCCCGGGAGTTCTACGGGATGGTCGCCCGCAAGGGGATCGCGACGCTGTCCCGGACCGGTATCATCTGGGCGGCATCGTTTCCCCTGGTCGCCGGCCTCGCCGGCACACCCGAGTGGGTGTTCGCCGTGACGGTGCCGCTGGGCCTCGTGCTCCTCCTCCCCGGCGCCCTCCGGCTGCGGCCCGAATCGGGCCCGGCGACCGAGCTGGCGCTGAGCGTGTTCGGGGCGGCGTATCCGGGCGCGCTCCTGTCGTTCGCCGTCCTCTTGCGGGCGATGGGCGGGGATCGCTGGGAGGGGATGGCCATCCTCTTCTTCCCGCTCGTCGCGATCTGGGTGGGCGACACGGCGGCCTACTTCGTGGGGAGGACGTACGGGAAGAGGGCCCTGGCCCCGAGGCTGAGCCCGCGGAAGACCTGGGAGGGCGCCGTCGCCGGGTTCCTCGGATCCGTGCTGGCGGCGTTGATGTACCTGCCGGCTGCCCGCTGGGCGGGCATGGATCTGGGTCCCGCCGCGGCGGCGCTTCTGGGTGCGATCGTGGCGATCGCGGGGCAGGGCGGTGACCTCCTGGAGTCGCTCCTGAAGCGGGACTGCGGGGTGAAGGATTCGTCGGAGCTCCTTCCCGGTCACGGGGGTGTCCTCGATCGGGTGGACTCGCTCCTCTTCGCGTTCCCGGTGACGTACCTCCTGTTGAGACTTCGCTAGGCCTGTCCTGAACACGATGGGTGGTCGCGTCGGCGTCGCGGTTCTCGGTTCCACCGGCTCGGTGGGGCGCTCCACGTTGAGCGTTCTCGAGCGGCTCCGGGATCGCTTCCAGGTCGTGGTCCTCACCGCGCACCAGAACGTTTCGGCGCTCGCGGAGCAGGTGGAGCGCTGGGCCCCGGACCTCGCCGTGCTGTGCGATTCCGATGTGCCTCTGCCCGGCGCCGGGCCTACGCGCTGGGTGCGCGGCTGGGAGGGCGTCCTGGGCGCGGCGACGCACCCCGGCGTGGGGATCGTGGTCAACGCGGTCGTGGGCGCGGCGGGGTTGGAACCGACGTGTGCCGCTCTTCAGGCGGGAAAGCGCGTCGCGCTCGCGAACAAGGAGTCGCTGGTCGTCGGTGGGCGATTCGTGCTGGAGGCGGCCCGCCGCGGGGGCGGGGAGCTCGTGCCGGTGGACAGCGAACACAGCGCGATCTTCCAGTGCTTGGGCGGCCGCGGCGCCGACGCGATCCGGCGTCTACTCCTCACGGCGTCCGGCGGCCCCTTCCGCGATCGCGATCCCTCCACGCTGAGCGCCGCCACACCCCAGGAGGCCCTCAGGCACCCCACGTGGGAGATGGGCGCCAAGGTGACCGTGGACTCGGCGACGCTCGCGAACAAGGCGCTGGAGGTCATGGAAGCGCATTTCCTCTTCGGGGTGCCGTACGACGCGATCGAGGTGGTGATCCATCGGGAATCGATCGTGCACTCGTTCGCGGAGTTCGTGGACGGGTCGCTGCTGGCGCAGCTGAGCGCCCCCACCATGGAGCTCCCGATCCTGTACGCGCTTCTGCACCCGGAGCGCGTCGCGTATCCCGCGCCGCGGCTCGATCTCGCCCAGGTGGGCGCGCTGCACTTCGAGGCGCTGCCGCCCGGTCGCTATCCGACCTTCGAACTGGGGATCGAGGCGGCGCGAGATGGGGACGCGAGCCGCATCGCGTTCAACGCCGCGAATGAGATGTCGGTGGCCGCGTTCCTTCGCGGCGATCTCCCCTTCACGGGCATCCCGCAGGTCGTGGAGGCGGTGTTGCGGCGCCAGGCGCCGGCTCCGGTGACTGACCTCCGGACGGCGCTCGACGTGGATCGCGAGGCGCGCGCGCGGGCACAGCGCCTCCTGCCGGAGCTCCGCGAGTGATCTTCACGCTCGTCGTCACGTTGCTCGTCCTGGGCGTGCTCATCTTCGTGCACGAGCTCGGGCACTTCGTGACGGCGAAAGCGGTCGGGATCGGGGTCCCGAGGTTCTCGCTCGGCCTGGGGCCCAAGGTGTGGGGTGTCCGACTGGGCGAGACGGAGTACGTGATCTCGGCGCTGCCGCTCGGTGGCTACGTGCGGATGGCGGGGATGGCCTGGCAGGAGGAGGAGATGCTGGAGGGCGGCGCGGCGCCCGAGGCTGCGCCGGAGAAGCGGTTCGAATCGAAGTCGCTCTGGGCCCGGATCCTCGTCGTCACGGCGGGCGTCGTCATGAATGCGCTTTTCGCCTGGCTTCTCCTCGCGGTCCTCGTCTACGGGCAGGGCGGTCCGCTCCCGGCGATCGTGGGCGGTGTCGAGGCCGGGATGCCGGCTGCCGTGGCCGGGCTTCAGCCGGGCGACCGGATCCTGGCCGTGGACGGCGCGGAGCCCGGCGACTGGACCGCTTTCGCTCGAACCATCCAGCGCCGGCCGGGCGGCCGGGTCGTGCTCGACGTGGAGCGCGGCGGCGAGAGGATCCGGATCGCGACCCCGGTGGCTCAAATCCGCGAGATCGACCCGATCACCCGGGACACGATCCTGTTCGGCCGGCTGGGCGTGTATCCCGACACGACGGCCGTCCGGGCACCGGCCACCCTGGGGTACGCGCTCACCGAAGGCGGACGGCGCACGTGGGCGATCGGGAAGCAGGTCGTCGTCTTCCTCGGGCAGCTCGTCACCGGGAGGGCTTCGCCGCGCGACGTGGGCGGCGTCCTCACGATCGGGCAGCTGTCGGGGACGTTCGCGCGGAGGGGTCTCCCTCAGCTCCTGTGGCTCATGGCGTTCCTGAGCGTGAACCTCGCGATCCTGAATCTCCTGCCGATCCCGATCCTCGACGGCGGTCACCTTCTCTTCCTGGGCATCGAGGCGGTCCGGGGAAAGGCTCTCTCGGTGGACGCACGGGCCCGGCTCACCCAGATCGGGTTCGTGGTGATCGTGGCGATCATGGTCTGGGCGCTGACGGCCGACGTTCTGAGGATCACCGGGCGCTAGGCCGTGCGCCCCGCTCGATCATCTTAACAAGAAGCTCAGCTGCGGGCCGGCCGAGCTGCGCACGCACTCGGCCACATCCAGAACAGGTTCGAGGGGCTCCTCCTGAGGCGCGACGAGGAGCGGGCCGCGGTAGCCGGCGCCGGCGAGGCTCCGGCCCACCTCCTCGCGTGCGAGTTCCGGCCTGTTGCACTCCTGGCTGAGGTGCGCGAGGACCACCGCACCGAGGGAGGGGTGGTGCAACTCCCCGGCGAGACGGGCCGCGGCGCGGTTCGACAGGTGCCCGTGCGGCCCGCCGATGCGGGCTTTGACGGACCAGGGGTAGGGCCCGTCGCGCAGCAGGGTCTCGTCGTGGTTCGCTTCCAGGATGAGCACGTGGCAGCCGCGTAGCGCATGCACGACGCCCGCCGTTGGGGTCCCCATGTCCGTCGCGAGCCCCACGCGGTAGCCGGTGCGAACCTCCGTCACGGTGACGGCAACGGGATCCACGGCATCGTGCGCGGT
This sequence comes from Gemmatimonadota bacterium, assembly GCA_016209945.1. GTDB lineage: Bacteria > Gemmatimonadota > Gemmatimonadetes > Palauibacterales > KS3-K002 > JACQVD01. The sequence goes on along the minus strand of JACQVD010000160.1, from coordinate 18,420 downwards.
CAGGAAGGGTTCCACGCGCAGGGAGCCCAGCAGGAGAGCGCGAGACGATCTGTAGAGGTGGATCCGCTCGCCTCCTTCCAGGAGGTCGGCGCACGCGCGGCGCGTCCCCTCCGTCAGGTAGAGGGGCAAGCCGTGGCGGCGCGCGAACGAGCCCATCCCGATGCTGTGGTCCCGGTGCTCGTGCGTGATGAGGATCGCGGAGAGACCTTCCGGGGCGAGAGCGAGCACCCGCAGCCGCCGCTCGAGCTCGCGGGCGCTGAATCCCGCGTCGATGAGGAGCCGTGTCCCCTCGCTCTCGATGAGGATCGAGTTGCCGCGGCTCCCGCTACCGAGGACGAGAACCTTCACGGCGACGCGCTCCGTCCCAGCCGCCAGCACGCCTCGAGACACCGCCGCCCGCGCTCGCTGAGGGTGACGCCGCGCCGCGACATCATGCGCTCGGCGGTCGTCAGAAACTCCTCGAGCCGGTGCTCGGCGAGGTTTCCGCCCTCGCCCCAGGAGAAAGGCGGCACGTAGCGCGGCGGCATGGTGGAGCCGAACAGGTTGGATCCGGCGCCGATCACGGCGCCCGTGGCGAGGAGGAGCCCGATCCCGGTCTTCACGTGGTCGCCGATGAACGCCCCGACCTTGAGGGCTCCGGTGTCCCGCTCGCCCTGCGGCGTCCAGACGCGCACGGTTCCGTACGTGTTCTTGAGATCGCTGTTCGTGGTCATGGCACCGAGGTTCACCCAGCGGCCCACGTACGCGTGGCCGAGGTATCCGTCATGGGCCTTGTTCGTGTAGCCGAGGACGGTCGTCTCCGCGATCTCGCCGTGGAGGTGGCTGTGCTCTCCGGCGGAGACCGCGGTGATCGAGCCGCCCAGGACGCGTGAGTTCGCCCGGATGGCGGCCGGGCCCTCGATTCGAGTGAACGCCCTGACCTCCACGCGGTCGCCGAGCCATACGGGGCCGTTGCGGGTGTCGAAGACCACGTGGGGCTCGAGGTGAACGCTGCGGCCCAGCTCCACCGGATGGTCCCCCCCGACGTCCACACCGGGCGGCAGCGTCGGGGTGTGGCAGCCTCGGAGCGCGGCGGCGAGATCCCGAGCCAGCTGCTCCGGCCCGAGGGTGACGAGTTGCCAGGCGTGTTCGAGCCAGCGGCCCGGGAGCTCGGCGCGCCGAGCCGGCGCCGTTCCGGTGTGTAGCTCGGCGAAGAACCGCTGCGGCAGCGGCGCGTCCGCCGCCGCAACCCAGCCGGCGGGCTGCCCCTGCACGGTGAGGAGCGCGGGCGGGTCGGGGAGCGAGACGGGCACGTCGGCGTCGAGCACGGCGCGCACGCACCAGTAGACCACGGGAGTCCCCTGGGGGAGCGCCTCGGGCGGCAGAACGGCGGGCGCGCCCGGATCCTCGAACTCCCGCAGATGCGGCGCCGACAGCACCCCGGCCGCGGGGATGCCGAAGCCGCGCTCGGCGCGCTCCCGCAGCGTGACCGAGCCGAAGAGGAGCTCGGAGCAGGGGCGTGTGAGGGCGAACGGTTCCCAGCCGCGGGCGATCTCGTCGTCGAACGGGACGAGGACCGGCCCCGTCATCTCACTCCACGCCGCCCGCGAGCGACTGCGGGAGTCGCGCCAGCAGCTTCTTGAGGTCCGCGGCCCGCTCGCGGGTGGTCACGAGTGTCAGGTTCCCGGCACGGACGACGACGCAGTGCTCCATCCCATAGGCGACGACGGCCCCGTCCTCCGCCCAGACGAGCGTGTACTTGCAGTCCACCGCGTGCGCGTCTCCGACGAGCGCGTTCCCCTCCGCGCTCCGCTCGCGCACGCGCAGGAGCGCGGCCCAGGAGCCCACGTCGTCCCATTCGAAGCCCGCGAACACGACGGCCACGCGCCGGGAACGCTCGAGCACGCCTTCGTCGATGCTCAGGGCGGGCGCCTCCTTGAAGAAGCGATCCGGATCCCCCGCTTCGAGGTGGACGAGCGGGCGGGCGAGTTCGGGTGCCACCGCGCGCGCTTCCTCCAGGAGGTCCTGGGCCCGCCACGCGAAGATCCCCGTGTTCCACAGGAAGCGGTCGCTGGCGACGAAGCGCGTGGCGGTGAGCATGTCGGGCTTTTCGACGAAGCGCGTCGCGCGGCGCACGCCCGGTCTCAGTTCCTCGTCGAGTTCCATGTAGCCGAACCCTGTCTCCGGACGCGTGGGCCGTGCGCCGATGGTGACGAGCATCCGGTGCCGGTGGGCGACGGCGATCGCCGTTTCCACGTTCTTCACGAATGTCTCGACCGGGCGGACGAAGTGGTCGGCGTGCAGAGAGACCATGACGGCATCGGCCGACGCGGATCGCCGCAAAATCTCCCACGCCGCGCGCGCGAGGGCCGGCCCCGTGCCGCGCGGCGTGGACTCGTCGAGGACGAGCGCGCCGCGCAGCGCCGGTGCCGCTTCCAGGAGCGTCGCCGTGAGCTCTCGCCCCGACAGGAGGACGACCCGCTCCAGGGGCGCGATCGCGAGCGCCCGCTTCGCCGTGTCGGCGATGAGAGGCTCCGCTGTGACGAGGGGGAGGACCTGCTTGGGGCGTCGTGGCGTGCTCAGCGGCCAAAACCGGGCGCCGATCCCACCGGCCAGGATCGTGACCCAGCGCTCGGGCTCGCTCATGCGGGCGGTGGGTGGCCGGTCAGACGAGGGAGGCAATCCGCTCGCGGTCGTGTCGCAACTCGTGGAGCAGTCGGCCGAAGGGCGCGTCGGCCTTCACGAACGCGATCATGAGCACGTCGGGGGAAACCTGGGTCACGATACTCACCCCGTTCCCGTGCTCGACGACCACGCATCCGGCGCCCTCACGTCCGGCGGCGCTGCCGAGTTCGCGCGCCTGGGCGACGAGGCCGGGCGCCACGGCGGCCGCCGCCTCCGCATCGATGCGGTCGCGGCCTGCGGAGTCGATGAGCAGCCCGTCACCACCGACCACGAGCACCGCCGTCACCTCCTCGCGGGCGGCCAGGTCGTTGAGGAGGTCGCGTAGGCCAGGCATGATCCCTCCCGTCTGCGGCAAGGGCGGGTGCGCGTGGCAACCGTCGCGGCAAGGGTACCGGGCATGCTGGAGAAAGTCAAGCAGGTCGGCCGTTTCCGTCTTGACACCGTTCTCGCGCTCGATCTATCCTGCACCCGATGAAGAGGATGCGCTGGAACGGGAGTGCGGCGATCGTTTTCGCCGCACTCGTCGTGTTGGGCTGTGGGGATGCCGACCGATTCCTCGCGCCCGTGCCGTCCGAGCCGGAGCGGGCGACACTCTTCGATCTCTTTCATCCGCTGGTCGAGCGGCCGGCGGCGTTCGACGTCGTGCGCGGCCGGTCGAACAGCCTTCCGGGCCCCGCTCGAACGGATCTCAATCCGGAGTGGGACTTCCTCTTCGCCTTCGTTCCCGCGGGGGCGAGCGGCGGGGCCTGCTTCCTGGGGCTCAACCCCGGGGATGCCGTCTTCCTCCCGCGCGGCTGCTTCGAGGGGCTCGACGCTTTGAGCGGGATCCTGAGGTCGGACCTTCCGTTTGACGAACTCCGGGAAGCCCCCGGGGAGGTCGCGGCGTACGAGACGGCGCGGGCGGTGCGGGTCGCCGTGGGCGCGGCGTACGTCGTGCGGAGCCGGCCCGATCCGAGTCTCCAGCTCTTCGGTGCCGGGTGCCGACGGTTCGCGAAATTCGAAATTCTCGAACTGGACCCTACCTCGGGCTCCGTGACGTTCCGGTTTCTCTGGAATCCCAATTGCGGCGAGCGCCGTCTCACGCCGGGATCGTGAGCGATGCTGGACCTTCGGCGGCTGAGGCGCGAGGAGGCGGCGGTGCGGGCGGCGCTGGCGCGGCGTGGCGACCCGTCCGTTGACGGCCTTCTCGACCGCGTGCTGAGACTGGACGCCGACCGCCGTGCCGTTATCCAGCACGTGGAGGCGTGGAAGGCGAAGCGGAACGAGGTCTCGCGGCGCGTGGCGGACCTGAAGCGTGCAGGTGCCGAGGCCGAGCCGCTCATCGAGGAGATGCGCGAGGTCTCGGCGCACATCGAGGAATACGACGATCGCCTGCGCACGCTGGAGCGCGAGATCGAGGACGCGCTCCTCCTCCTCCCGAACACGCCGCACCCCGACGTCCCCGCCGGCGGCGCCGAGGCGAACCGGGTGGTGCGGACCTGGGGCGAGCCCGTGGAAGCGGCCTCTTGGAGGAAGCCCCACTGGGAGCTGGGAGCCGAGCTCGGGATCCTCGACCTCGAGCGCGGCGCTAAGCTCTCCGGCTCGGGCTTCCCGCTCTTCCGGGGGCTCGGCGCCCGGCTCCAGCGCGCGCTGATCGCCTTCATGCTCGATTGGCACGTGCGGGAGCACGCGTACGAGGAGGTCTACCCTCCTTTCCTCGTGAAGCAGGAGATGATGCGGGGGACGGGCCACCTCCCGAAGTTCGCGAGCGACGCGTACCACGTCCCGTCGGACGATCTCTGGCTCGTCCCGACGGCGGAGGTCCCGCTCACGAACCTGCACGCAGGCGAGATCCTGCCCGGCGAGACGTTGCCACGCCGCTACGTGGCCTACACGCCCTGCTTTCGCCGCGAGGCGGGCGCTGCGGGACGTGAGACGCGCGGGCTCATCCGCGTTCACCAGTTCGACAAGGTGGAGCTCGTGCGGCTCGAGCGACCCGAAGCGTCGGACGCTGCCCTCGAGGAGCTGACGCGGCACGCGGAAGCGGTGTGTCGCGCCCTCGGGCTTGCGTACCGTGTGGTGCTCTTGGCGGCGGGCGATCTCGGGTTCGGGAACGCGAAGACGTACGATCTCGAGGTCTGGGCGCCCGGCTGCGAGCGCTGGCTGGAAGTGTCGTCCTGCTCCCTGTACGGCGACTACCAGGCCCGGCGCGCGCACCTTCGCTACCGGCCGGCGCCCGGGGCGAAACCCGAGCACCTTCACACGCTCAACGGTTCGGCGCTGGCACTCCCGCGCACGGTCGGCGCGCTCCTGGAGTGCTACCAGGCCCGGGATGGATCGGTGGAGGTCCCCCCTCCCTTGCAGCCCTACCTTCAGAGCGAGCGGATCCGCGGAGTGTGAGTCGCCGCGTCGGGTCGGCCGTGCTGGCGGTGCTCTTCGCCGGCGTGCTCGTCTGGTATCTCGTCTACACGCGACAGATGGCCCGCGCGCACGCCCGCGACGCGGCCGTCATCAGCCGGATGTACGCGCGCATCTTCCAGGATGTCTCCAGCCCGCAGGAGCAGCCGGATCTGGAGACGCTGTTCGAGCTCCTGCGCGAGATCGAGGCTCTGGGGATCCCCGTGGTGGTGACCGATGCGACGGGCGAACCGGCGGCGGCGGCCAACCTGCCGTTCCCGGGGGATCTCCGGCGCCCGGAGGACCGCGCTCGGGTCGGGGTCTACGCCCGAGAACTGGACCGGCGGAACGCTCCCATCGTGGAACCGGGTCTCGGCGCCATCCACTTCGGGGTCTCCCGCGATGTGGAGCGCCTGCGTTGGGTTCCGTGGATCCAGGCCGCGGCCCTGCTCCTCATCGTGGCGACCGCGTTCTGGGTCGTGCGCTCGACGGCGCGGGCGGAACGCGAGCGTCTCTGGGCGGCGATGGCCCGCGAGTCGGCCCACCAGCTCGGGACCCCGCTGTCGTCCCTCGCGGGCTGGGCGGAGATCCTGCGCATGTCGCCGGGCCCACGGGGGGAGGTGGCGGCCGACGCCGCGATCGCGGAGGAACTCGCGGCGGATGTCGAGCGGCTCCAGAAGGTGGCGCGCCGGTTCGAGCTCATCGGTCAGGAGGCGAGGCTCGAGGAGGTGGACGTCGCGTCGGTTCTCCGGCGCCTCGAGCGGTACTTCCGGGCGCGGATCCCGAGGATCGAGACGCCGATCGAGCTGGAGGTCAGCCTGGAGGCGGATCTCCCGCGCGTGCGCGGGAACGCCGTGCTCCTCGAGTGGGCGTTCGAGAGCCTCGTGAAGAACTCCATCGACGCCCTGGCAGGCACGGGCGGCCGCGTGGAGGTCTCCGCCCGCCGGGTGGGGCCGGCGGTCGAGGTGAAGGTGCGCGACGACGGGCCCGGCGTGCCCCCGGAGCTCCGGCGACGCATCTTCCGTCCTGGGGTCTCCGGGAAGCCGGGTGGCTGGGGGCTGGGGCTCTCGCTCGCGCGCCGGATCGTTGAGGAGACGCACGGCGGCCGGATCTTCGCCCGCCACCCGGCGCGGGGAGCGGAGTTCGTGATCGAGATCCCGCTGGCGAACCCCGTGTAACTAACATGGAGCTCACGCGCGACCTCTTGAGCGAGCTGAACGAGCCGCAGCGGCTTGCCGTGGAGCATTTCGAGGGCCCGCTCCTCGTGCTCGCGGGAGCCGGCTCGGGGAAGACGCGCGTCCTGACCCATCGCATCGCCCACCTCATCGCCGAGCGCGGCGTCGCTCCGGGCGCCATCCTGGCCGTGACGTTCACGAACCGGGCGGCGGACGAGATGCGCGGGCGGCTCCACTCGCTTCTGGGCGGGGAGCCCGCGGGGCTCTGGATGGGTACCTTCCACGCCTTCGGCGCGCGGATCCTGCGGCGGTTCGCGACCCGCCTCGGCTGGTCGCCGCGCTTCACGATCCTCGACGCGGAGGATGCGCAGCGCCAGGTGAAGCGGATCATGGAGGAGCTCAAGCTGCCGAAGCGCTGGAAGGCGGAGGCGGTTCACAGTGCCATCTCCTCCGCGAAGAACCAGCTCGTCGGGTCCCGGGAATACGCCGAGACCGCGCTCGATCCCTTCAGCCGCGCCGCGGCCGACATCTACCCGCGCTACGAGCGGGCGCTCCGGGAGTCCAACGGCTTCGACTTCGACGACCTCCTGATGAAGCCCGTGGAGCTCTTCCGGGAGCACGAGGAGGTCCTCGCGCATTTCCGGCAGCGCTTCCACTTCCTCCTCGTGGACGAGTACCAGGACACGAACCACGCGCAGTACCGGCTCCTGGCGCTCCTGGCGCAGGCGCACCGGAACCTCTGCGTCGTGGGCGACGACGACCAGTCGATCTACGGCTGGCGCGGCGCCGACATCCGGAACATCCTCGAGTTCGAGAAGGATTTCCCGAACGCGCGGGTCATCTGCCTGGAGCAGAACTATCGCTCCACGGGCACGATCCTCCGGGTGGCGAATCGGGTGATCGCCGAGAACGTTCACCGGAAGGGGAAGCGTCTCTTCACGGAGAACCCGGAGGGCAACCCGGTGACCGTCGTCCGGACGGGCGACGAGGTGGACGAGGCGACGTGGGTCGTGGACGACTTCCGGCGCCGGCTCACGGAGCCCGGGCGGACGTATCGCGATGTCGCCGTCCTCTACCGCACGAACGCGCAGTCCAGGGCGCTGGAAGAAGCGCTCCGGCGGGCGGCACTTCCATACCGGATCTACGGCGGCGTGCGGTTCTACGAGCGGCGCGAGATCCGCGACGTCCTGGCCTACCTGCGGCTGATGGCGAATCCAGGCGACGCCGCGTCGTTCCTCAGGATCGTGAACACGCCGCGCCGGGGGATCGGCGACGTGACCCTGACGGCTCTTTCCACGTGGGCGGCGGGCCAGGGCACGTCGCTCCTCGAGGCGGCGCGGCGGGCGCGCGAGATCCCGGAGCTCGCTCCGTCGGCGGCCCGCGCGCTCGTGGACTTCGCGCTGCTCGTCGATCGGTACCGCGGCCTGGCGGCCCAGCTCCCGGTGCACGAGTTGCTCGGCGGTCTCGTGAGCGAGCTCCAGCTCTTCGACGTGCTGCGCGGGGAGGGGCCCGAAGGCGTGGAACGGGTCGAGAACGTGAAGGAGCTCCTCGCGAGCGCGGCGGAGTTCGAGAGCGATCTCGTCCTGGACGAGGAAGAGCGGGAAATCCTCAAGGAGGCGACGCCGCTCGATCTCTTTCTTCAGCACGTCTCGCTCATCACGGACGTGGATCGCATGGATCCCGAGGCCGATGCCGTGACACTCCTCACCCTGCACAACGCCAAGGGGCTGGAGTTTCCGGTGGTGTATATCAGCGGCCTCGAGGAGGGACTCCTGCCGCTGAGCCGCGCGTACGACTCGCCGGCCGAGCTGGAGGAGGAGCGGAGGCTCTTCTACGTGGGGATCACCCGCGCGCAGCAGGCGCTCGTCCTGACGTATGCTCGGTCGCGGCGGCGCGGCGGTGACGTGTTGCCGTGCGTGGCCTCCTCGTTCCTCCAACCGCTGCTGGAGGGTGAGGGTGAGGGTGAGGGCGCGGGCGAGGTCGTGGAAGTGGAGACGCCGCGCTCCGCCGAGCGCCACCCGTGGCGCTGGCGCGGCTGGGAGGAGGAGGACGTGCCGTGGCGGCGGTCCCGCGACCGGAGAGGCGGCTCGGACGTCGTGGAGGAGACGGCGCCGGATCTCCCGGATGTTCCGCGGCTCGTGAAGGGCGAGCGGGTGCGGCACCCGCTCTTCGGCGCCGGCACCGTTGCCGAGCTGGACGGCGCGGGCGCGAACCTGAAGGCGGTGATCGATTTCGACTCCGTGGGCCGTAAGAAGGTGATGGTGCGGCACGCGAACCTGGAGAGGGCGTGGGAGTGACATGCCGATCGGACGGGACGAAGTAAGACATATCGCGCGCCTGGCGCGCCTCGCGCTTACGGAGGCGGAGGTGGAGAGGATGACGCGCGAGCTGTCGGCGATCCTCGATCACTTCGCGGCGATTCGGGCGCTGGATGTGAGCGACGTCGAGCCGCTGGCGATCGCGGCAGAGCGGGCCGAGCCGCTGCGCGATGACGTCACAGAGCGCTGCGATCCCCTGTTGGCTCCGCCCGAGGAGCTGGCACCGGAGTGGCGCGACGGGTTCTTCCTGGTTCCGCGTCTCCCGGCGCTCGACGCCGAGGCCCTCGAGGAGGGTGCCGAACCGACGGGTGAAGATCGGTGAGCGAGACGCCCTGGGCTCGACCCGTTGAGGAGAACGCGGCGGCGGTCCGCGCGGGCCGCCTCTCCGCGGTCGAGCTCGCCGAAGTCGCCCTCGCCGAGTTCGGGCGGTGGGAGAAGAGGAAGGCCCCGCCCCTGAATGCGTTCCTCGCTCTGGACGCCGAGGATGTCCGCCGTCAGGCGCGGGCCGTGGACGAGCGTGTGGCCCGCGGGGAGGATCCGGGCCCGCTCGCGGGCATCCCGGTGGCCGTGAAGGACAACATCTGCGTGCACGGGCTCCCCACGACGTGCGGGTCGAAAATCCTCGAAGGCTACCGCTCGCCCTTTGAGGCGACGGCCGTGCGCCGGCTGCGCGCCGCGGGTGCCGTGATCTTCGGGAAGACGAACCTCGACGAGTTCGGCATGGGGTCGTCCACGGAGAACAGCGCTTTCGGCCCGACTCGGAATCCCATCGACCCGGAGCGCGTGCCCGGCGGGAGTTCCGGCGGATCGGCGGCCGCCGTCGCGGCCGGGATCGCTCCGCTAACCCTCGGCTCGGAGACCGGCGGATCGGTGCGGCAGCCTGCGGCGCTGTGTGGGATCGTGGGGGTGAAGCCGACGTACGGGCGCGTGAGCCGGTATGGGCTCGTGGCGTTCGCGTCGAGCCTGGACCAGATCGGCACGATTGGGCGCCGCGTGCGCGACGCGTTCCTGGCGCTCCGGGTGATCGCGGGGCACGACCGCTTCGACGCGACGTCAGGCGCCGTCCCCGTGCCCGACTTTCGGGCGGCCTGGGACGCCGGCGCCCGTGGGCTCACCGTAGGCCTCCCCCGCGAGTACTTCACGGGCGATCTCGATACGGGGATCGCGGCGCGCTGTCAGGAAGCTTGGAAGGCGCTGGAATCGGCCGGGGCCCGCATCCGCGAGGTGTCGCTCCCGCACACGCAGTACGCGATCCCTGCGTACTACCTCGTGGCGCCCGCCGAGGCCTCGAGCAACCTCGCGCGATACGACGGTGTCCGCTACGGCCCGCGCGCGCCGTCCGCCGGGAGCACCATCGAGGTGTTCGAGGTGACGCGTGAGGTGGGGTTCGGCCGCGAGGTGAAACGACGGATCATGCTCGGGACGTACGCGCTCTCCGCGGGCTACTACGAGGCGTACTACGGCCGCGCCATGCGCGTGCGCGCGAAGATCGCCGACGATTTTGCGCGCGCATTCGAGTCCGGCCTCGATGTCCTGTTCACGCCCACGTCGCCGACCGTCGCGTTCAAGTTGGGCGAGCGGGTCGGGGATCCCATCAAGATGTACCTGTCGGATGTCTTCACGGTGACCGCAAACCTCGCGGGCGTGCCCGCCATCTCAGTTCCCATCGGTAGCGTGGACGGGCTCCCGGTAGGTGGGCAATTGATCGCGAGACGCTGGGATGAGCTGACGCTGGCCCGGGCGGCGGCAGCGTTGGAGCGAGCACTCGCGTGAGCGTCGGCGCCTACGAACCGGTCATCGGCCTCGAGGTCCACGTCCAACTCAAGACGCGGACCAAGCTCTTCTGCGGGTGTCCGACCGAATACGGTGCGCCACCGAACACGCAGGTCTGCCCCGTGTGCCTGGGCCTGCCCGGCGCGCTCCCCACGGTGAACCGCCAGGCGGTGGAGCTGGCCGTGCTGGCCGCCCGGGCGCTGAACTGCACGGTGAACCCGCGCTCCGTGTTTGCGCGGAAGAACTACTTCTATCCGGACCTGCCCAAGGGCTACCAGATCAGCCAGTTCGAAGCGCCGCTCGCGACGGGCGGCTGGCTCGAGATCCCCGCGGACGGCGACCGCCCCGTGCGGGTGCGTCTCCGGCGGCTGCATCTCGAGGAGGATGCCGGGAAATCGCTGCACGACCGGTTCCCCGGCCGCACGGCGGTGGACCTCAACCGGTGCGGGATCCCGCTCATCGAGATCGTCACGGAGCCCGACCTCCTCTCGCCGGCGCACGCCCGCGCGTTTCTCGGGCGGCTCAAGCAGGTCATGGAGTACACAGGCGTGAGCGAGTGCGACATGGAGAAGGGAAGCCTCCGGGTGGACGCGAATCTCTCGGTCCGGCCTCGTGGCTCGGCTGCGTTCGGGACGAAGGCGGAGCTGAAGAACCTCAACTCGTTCAGCCAGCTGGAGAAGGCGCTCGCCTACGAGGTCGAGCGGCAGGCGGCTGTCCTCGCGTCCGGCGGCCGCGTCGAGCAGGAGACGCTGCTCTGGGATCCCGTGCGCGGCGAGACGCGACCCATGCGCGGGAAGGAGGAGAGCCACGATTATCGGTATTTCCCCGACCCCGACCTTCCGGTCCTCGAGGTTGCGCCCGAGAGAGTGGAGGAATTGGAGCGAGCGCTCCCGGAGATGCCGTGGGACCGCAGCCGGCGGTTCGTCACGGAGTACGGCCTGCCGCAGTACGATGCCGACGTCCTCACGTCGAGCCGCGACCTCGCCGATTACTTCGAGGCGGTCGCGCAGGTTGCGGGCGACGCCAAGGCCGCGAGCAACTGGGTGATGCGGGACGTGCTCGAACTTGTGCGCGCCCGCGGCGTGGACGTTGGCGCGTGCCCGGTTCGGCCCGCTGCGCTCGCCGAGCTCCTCGGCTTCGTGCGTGGCGGCACGCTGTCCCTCAACCTCGCCCGCCAGGTTTTCCAGAAGATGGCAGACTCGGGGAAGTCGGCTGCCGAGATCGTGCGCGCCGAAGCGCTCGTGAAGGTGGCGGACGCCGGGCAGATCGAGGCGTGGGTCGCCGAAGTCGTGGCCGCCAGCCCTGACGAGGTGGCCCGCTACCGGAGCGGCGAGGGGCGCCTCTTCGGCCACTTCATGGGCGAGGTGATGAAGCGATCGCACGGGAAGGCCGACCCCAAGAAAGTGCGCGCGCTTCTCGCCGAGCGTCTCCGACCCTAGCAGCCCGCGCCGCTCGCCCAATGTGATTACACGGCAGCGCGTTAGATGGTCGCCCGTCGCAGTCTAATTGCGATGCGCGTGCTGGACACCTCTAGCGCCAACGCTCTATCTTGCGGGCGGTTAGACCGCCTGTAGCCCGTTCGCCTCCGTACGTTATCGCGGCGTACGCGGCGGCCTACACGGATAGCTAGCGCAGTCCACTACCAGTTAAACCGCTCTGCACGTTTGAGCTGCACTGATGCGTAGGACGACTTCGCTCTCGACAGTCCCACTCGTTGTCGCAATGGCCCTGGCGTGTGGGAACACCACTGCCGTGCCCGCGCGGGATGATTCGCCGATCCAAACCGACGCCCTTGTCTACCGCTTGCGTCGTATACCCGGTGGCTACGACGCGACGGCGATCGCCAGCTACACGAACCGAACGGGTCAGCCGGTCTATTTCGCGCGCTGCGATCCAACTTCGACGCTGCCCATCCACTTCGTCGTTCGAGAGCCGCCCGACGAGACGCCCTCGGTCGTGGGTGCGGTGTGGGCGTGCGTGGGCGGGGTACCGACTGGAGTCATAGCGCCCGATAGCGGCGTAACTGTGGAGGTCTGGCTTGGCAGCTTGGACTCGCCCAATGCCCAGCCCCCGATTCGCCCGGAGGAGCGCGTCGGCCTGTTCAGGATCGTTTTCCAGCTCCATCACGTGCCGGGAGTAGATCCGGATGCCGAGACGCTGCTGCCGCTTGAGGAGCGCCGCTCGAACGTTTTTCGAATCAGCTTCTAGTCAGAGGATGTCGGGGGGTCTAACGCGATCTGTCACGGCCCCGGCTGCGCGACTCCTCGGTCTCTCTCCCGCGCCGGCGCCCTTGCTTGAGGGCCGCAGTCGGAGACGAAGGGTGGGGAGTAGGGTGTAGCTCGGCCCGGCGGTTCCAGTAGTCCAGGTCGTGCCGGGGGAAGGGGAAGTGCTGGTCGGCCGCGACGCGCAGCGCGTCTCGGGTCTGCGTGCGCCCGAATCCCAGACGACGGCGTAGCCTCTTCGCCCGCAGAAGACTCTCCTCGCCCACAGGGTCCAAGCTCGCCGGCACGGAGCGATCGCGACGCAGCAGGTAGTCCATCGAATAGTTGAAGGTGATCCGCAGGTAGCGCTCCACCTCCCCGTCCTCCAGGTCCCAGCGCGAGCGGTCCACGACACGATCGAACACTGTCCGCCAGGTCTCGTGGTTCGCGATGAGGATCATCCCCCGGAAGATTCGCTTGTTCGTTCGAAAACTGAGGAGCGAGCGCGCCAGGACACGATCGAACAGCTCGTCCGCGTGACCGTGGTCGAACCGCGTCACGACGCGGCTGGCGAGGCGGGCATGGGCGTCGCCGACGTGGGCGTCCATGCGGTGTTCCCAGTAGGAGTGTCCGATTGCGGGGGTCGCGGCGGTCAGGACGAGATGCCGGGGGATGAACACGTTGTGCGCCACCGTGTCCGCGGCCAGGTGCACGAGGTACCCGAGGGCGCAGGCACGCAGTGGGTCTGTGGTTGCGGCCTCGAGGATCTCTTCGCCCACCGGCCAGTGGTGACAGTGCCGTCCGGCAGGGACGTATTTCTTCCCGAGGGTGATGTCCGCCGCGAGGCAGCCGTAGAGGAAGTCGATGGCGTGTCCGCGGATGAGAAGAGCCAGGCCGGGAGGCAGGAGAGCCAGGCTGCGAAGGATCTCGGAGCCGACGAAGATGTGAGTGGCCGGCCCCCATGCCCACGCGTCCTCGGGGAACGCGAGGAGGGCGAGGATGGCGAGGAGCGCCGCGGCGAGACCGGGCGCGAGCGGTCGTAGGGAAGCGCGCCGCGGCACGCCTCTCCTCCCGCCGGTCACGCTTCCTCGTCGTCCGGGGAGCGGCGCCGGCGCCAGCGCCGCGCGCCACCCGCAACCGCGCGCAATCCGCGGAGGAGAGCGACCACCTCGGTCACCGCCTCCTCCACTTCGTCGAGCAGCGTGTCGAGCACGCGACCGAGCGCGGTCATCCGGGCGCGCAGCGCCTCCACGGTGTGATCGACGCCGTCGGCCGCGCCGCGCGCCGCATCGCCGAGGCGGTCGGCTTCTGTGCGGAACCGCCGGCTGACGGCGCGCAGATCCTCGCCCACCGCCGAGAGCGCCTCCAGGATCGGCCGGGCCTGCTGGGCCAGGCGGTCGAAGCCGCTCCGGGCGTTTGCGAGAACCTGAACGGCGCGCCAGAGGCCGACCGCGAGCACGACGAGTGCGACGCCGATGACGAGCAGGGCAACGGCCTGCAACATGTTCGCCACGTCCGACCAGCTCACGCGCGCCTCCTTTGCAGCTCCTCCGGGTGTGCGGGCACGCCGGACGACCGAGAGCCGCCTAGGAATACGGCGCGGGGCCGGATCGGTCAAGCAAGCCGCGGGGCGCCGCGCGTTGACGCTGCCGTTCGCAGGCCGATAAGTTGGCCGCACCATGGCGACCTTCGTCGTTCGGGGAGGGAAGCGACTCGCGGGCACCGTCCGGCCTGCGGGGAACAAGAACGCGGCGCTGCCGATGATGGCGGCGGCGCTCCTGACCGACGAGCCGGTCGTGCTGGAGAACGTCCCGCGGATCCGCGACGTGGAGACGATGCGCGAGCTCCTCGCGGCGGTCGGGACGGAGGCGGAGTGGGAAGGTCCCTCGACTCTGCGGCTCGTCACCCCTGATCTTCGCACCGACCGAGTCGATCCCGCGCTCGCGGGCCGGATCCGCGCGTCGGTCCTCCTGGCCGGGCCCGCCCTCGCCCGGGCGCGGTCGCTCAAGCTTCCGCCTCCGGGCGGCGACGTGATCGGTCGGCGCCGGCTCGATACGCATTTCATGGCGCTGCAGGCGCTGGGCGCGGAGATCGAGGCCTCCGACGCGTACCTCCTCCGAACGAAGGGGCTTCGGGGCCGCGAGATCTTCCTCGACGAGCCGAGCGTGACCGCGACGGAGAACGCGCTCATGGCTTCGACCCTCGCCCAGGGCTCGACGATCCTCCGCAACGCCGCCACGGAGCCGCACGTCCGGCAGCTCTGTCACCTCCTGAACGCCATGGGTGCCAGCATCTCGGGGATCGGCACCAACGAGCTGCGGACCGAGGGCGTGGAAACGTTGCACGGCGCCACGGCCCGCGTCGAGCCGGACCACATCGAGGTCGGGTCGTTCATCGGGCTGGCGGCGACGACGCGCAGCGAGCTCACGATCGGTCCGGTGGTGCCGGCACAGCTGGATTCCGTTTGCCTGGGATTCGGGCGCCTCGGCATCTGCTGGGAGCTTCGGGGTGAGATGCTGCGGCTGCCCGGAGATCAGAACCTCGAGATCCAGATGGACTTCGGGGAGCGCGTGCCGACGCTCGCCGACGGGCCGTGGCCGGCGTTCCCGCCGGACCTCATCTCCATCGCCACCGTCGTGGCCACGCAGTGCCGCGGGATCGTGCTCATCCACGAGAAGATGTTCGAGTCGCGGCTTTTCTTCGTGGACAAGTTGGTGTCGATGGGGGCTCGCATCGTGCTGTGTGACCCGCACCGCGCCGTTGTCGTCGGCCCCTCGCCCCTCCAGGGCGTGGAGCTGGAGAGCCCGGACATTCGCGCGGGGATGGCGATGCTCATCGCGGCGCTCGGGGCGGAAGGGGAGAGCCGCATCCACAACATCGGGCAGATCGAGCGCGGGTACGAGCGCATCGATGAGCGCCTGAGAGCCCTGGGCGCTGAGATCGAGAGGGTGGACTAGGGGGCGGGGGCGGGGAGAGCTTCGAGGCTGCGATCGTGCAAGTGGTTCGAGAGGTTCAGGAGCGCTGGGGTCCCTTCACGGTGTACGTGCACCCGGCCTGGCGCGTGGATTTCCCCTTCGCCGTTCACGGGATCACAGGTCGTCCCCGTACGCCCCAAGGCGAGAGGCTCGTCCTCGGCGACCGTGACGCGTTCGTCTGGGAGCTCGGCAGGCTGGCCAGGCTGGACCGAATGGTGCGCCCTGAGCAGGTCCACGGCGCTGAGGTCCTTGTCGTACACCCGGATCGCTTGGGGTCGGAACTCGACGGTGCCACCGCCGACGCGCTCATCACGGGCGCGCCGCGGGTCGGGCTGGCCGTGCTGGTGGCGGACTGCGTTCCTGTGTTCCTCGTGGACGCGCGCCGACGGGCCGCGGGTATCGTGCATGCGGGCTGGCGGGGTACCGCGGCGGGCGTCCTGGAGGCTGCCGTCGAGGCGATGCGTGCCGACCTGGGCGTCGAGCCGTCGGAGCTCCACGTCCATCTCGGCCCGTCGATCTGCGGGCGCTGCTACGAGGTCGGCCCCGAGGTGTTCGAAGCGCTCGGACTGCCTGCGCCGCCGCACAGAGGGTTCCTGGACCTGGCGGACGTCCTGGCGGCCCGAGGAGAGGCGCTCGGGGTGCGGCCGGACCGCGTCTCGCGCTCGGCCTACTGCACCCGCTGCGACGCGGAGCGCTTCCACTCCTATCGGGGTGAGGCCGGGACCTCGGCGCGGATGGCGGCGTTCGTGGCGCTCCGCTGACCGGCTCGCATGCTTGTGAAAGAGAGTGCAACCGGTCGGCAAGGAAGGGCGGGCGCCGGTTGACTTTCGGAGCGACAGCGAAATATATTCCCCGTTGGAATAGCCTGCTGGGGAATGCTCGGAAGTGGGGAGGTCGGATTTGGCCCCACTTTTTTTATTCAGTGGGAAGCGAGATGACGCAGGGGATACGCCCGGACCTCGAGCAGGCGCTTGAGGTGCTCGTCCAGGAGATGGGCTTGGAGCTTGTGGATGTCGAGCAGGTGGGGCGCGGGCGCCGTCCTGTGATCCGGCTGCGCATCGACCGTCCGGATTCGGCGCCCGGTCGCGGGGTGACGGTCGAGGATTGCGCCCGGGTGAGCCGCGCCCTGGAGCCGTTCCTGGATGCGCGCGACGATCTGCCGGCGAGCTATATCCTCGAGGTCTCATCGCCCGGGGTGGACAGGCCGGTCCGCAAGCGGCGCGACTTCGAGCGCTACACGGGCCGCGAGATCGTCGTCCACGGGTTCGCGCCCCTGGCGGGCCGGGGGAAGCGGCTCGAGGGCGTGCTCCTGGGAGTCGTGGGGGAAGGCGACAGCGAACGCGTGCGGCTGCGACTGCCGGACGGCACCCGTATCGAGGTGCTGCGAACGCACATCGCCCGTGCCAACCTGATCGATCGGTGGGAGATCTAGCGAAGAAGCGCGAGAAGCGCACGAAACGGGAATCCAGCGGCAGTGCGGCCGAGCTCCTGGAGGCGTTCCGTGTGCTGGCCGCCCACAAGGGGATGTCCCCCGCGGAGATGCGGGATCTCATCCGCGAGGGGATCCACGCCGCCCTGGTGAAGCGATTCGGGCCCAACGTGCAGGCGGAGATCACGATCAACGAGGACCGCGGGAAGATCGAGATCGTCGCCCTCAAGGAGGTCGTGGAGGAGGTCACGGACCCCTCCCGGGAGATCAGCCTGGAGGAGGCCCGCTGGGACGACCCGGAGTACCAGGTGGGCGATCTCATGGAGATCCCCGTGGACTTCGATGAGTTCGGCCGCACCGCGGTCATGGCGGCGAAGCAGCGCGTCATCCAGAAGGTCCGGGAGGGCGAGCGCGGCCGCATCCGCGAGGAATATCAGGACAAGGAGGGCGAGCTCCTGTCGGGCGAGGTTCAGGCGATCGAGCGCGGGAAGCTCGTCGTCATGCTGAACAAGATCCGGGAGGCCGAGGCGATCATCCCGTGGCGCGAGCAGAACCCGCGGGAGCGGTTCCGCCAGGGCGAGCCGATCCGCGCGGTGCTGAAGAAGCTGGAGGAGACGCCCAAGGGGCCGCGTCTCATCCTGTCGCGGGCCGACCCCCTGTTCGTGGCGGTGCTCTTCAGGCTGGAGGTCCCGGAGGTCGCGCGAGGGATCGTGGAGATCGTGGACATCGCGAGGGAGCCGGGCGGTCGGACCAAGGTCGCGGTCCGCTCGCACGACGATTCCATCGATCCCGTGGGCGCGTGCGTCGGGCTCAAGGGCTCGCGGGTGCAGGCCGTCGTCTCGGAGCTGGGCGGCGAGCGGATCGACATCGTGCCGTGGCACCCCGATCCGGAGATCTACGCGAAACGCGCGCTCGCGCCGGCGCGCGTGGCGAAGGTGATCTCCGACGCCGAGCGGAAGGTGATCACGGCGATCGTGGACGAGGATCAGTTGTCGCTTGCGATCGGCCGCAACGGCCAGAACGTGCGGCTCGCGTCCGATCTCATCGGCTGGCGGATCGATCTCTATTCCAGCCGCGAATGGATGGAGCGCGGCGCCCAGGCGGCGCTCTTCGGAGGTGCGGCCGGAGCGGAGTACGAGCTGGCCGACTTCCCGCTCTCGGAACTCGAGGGGATCTCGCCCGCGACGCTCGCGGCTCTGGAGGCGGCCGGCTATACGTCGTTCCTGGGCGTGATCGATCTTGAGAAGGAGGACTTCCTGCGGGTTACCGGGATCAGCGCCGAAGAGGCCGAGCGCCTGGTTCGGCTGATCGAGGAGCTCACGGTCGAGGAAGAGGAGGCGTCGGCGGGCGCCGTCCCGAGCGAGGGCGCGGCCGCGGAAGGGGACCGGCCGGGCGCCGTTGAGACGGCCGAGAGGGGCCCCTCGGACCTCGCCGCGGAGGCTCCAGAGGGCCAGGAACAGGGGCAGGAATCGGCGCAGGGCGCCTGACCCCCGGGAGGTGCGCGAGGGG
>JACQVD010000155.1 GCA_016209945.1 Gemmatimonadota bacterium | reverse complement strand
GAATCGGTGGACGTTGTGTGGATGGTGGAAAGTCTCGAGCACCTCAGCGACAAGCCGCGCTGCCTCCTCCGCGTCTCTCAAGCGCTGCGCCCGGGAGGCGTTCTGGCACTCTGCGCTTGGATGACCGGCGCGGGTTCGAGCGGGGACGGCCGGGCGGCGGAGGTGGCAGAGGCGTTTCTGTGCCCGTCGCTCGCGAGCCCAACGGCACACGCGTCGTGGGCCGAGGCCGGCGGGCTGCGCGTCGAGAAGTTCCGTGACCTGACGACGTTCGTGCGCCCCACGTGGCGGCACGTGCAGCGGTTCGTGCGCCGTCCCTGGGTTCGGGCCTGCCTACCCTTCCTCGATCCTGACACCCGCCGCTTCCTGCGCGGCTTCGATGCGATCGCGCGGGCGTACGACGAGGGCGCGCTCCTGTACGGTCTCCTCGTGGCCCGTAAAGGTTCGAGCGCGTAGACTAGCGCCGGCCTCGCACCTCTTCCAGGAGAGAGCCTGTGAACCCAACGTGGCGCGCCCTCTGGATCCGGAAGCCCGTCGCGCAAGCGGCCGATGAGGCCCAGCGGACGAAGCTCCGGCGCACGCTCGGTCCCGTCCAGCTCACGGCGCTCGGGATCGGGGCGATCGTGGGCGCGGGGATCTTCGCCGCGGTGGGAAGCGCGATCGCGGGCGACGTGCACCACACGGGGGCGGGCCCCGCGCTCGTTCTCTCGCTCCTCCTGAGCGGCCTCGCGTGCGCCTTTGCGGCCCTCTGCTATGCCGAGTTCGCCGCCATGATCCCGGTCTCGGGGAGCGCGTACACATACGCGTACGCGACGCTCGGCGAGCTCGTCGCGTGGATCATCGGCTGGGACCTCATCATCGAGTACGCGATCGGGAACGTGGCCGTCGCGATCGGGTGGTCGGGCTACTTCGTGAGCCTCCTGACCGGGTTCGGCATCCATCTCCCGCCGTGGCTCACGAACGACCTGCGCACGGCGCTCGCCGACCCCGCGATCGTCGCCGGCGCGCCGCACATCGCCGGGATCCCGATCATCTTCAACCTCCCCGCGGTCTTCATCGTGGCGCTCATCACGGTGCTGCTCGTGCTCGGGATCCGCGAGAGCGCCTGGGCGAACGCCGTGATGGTCGCGATCAAAGTCGTCATCGTCGGGCTCTTCATCGTGCTGGGCGCTTTCTACGTGCGCCCCGAGAACTGGACCCCGTTCGCCCCGAACGGCTGGGAGGGGATCGCCACGGGGGCGGCGATCATCTTCTTCGCCTACATCGGGTTCGACGCCGTGAGCACGGCGGCGGAGGAGGCGCGCAACCCGCAGCGCGACATGCCGATCGGGATCATCACGTCGCTGGCGGTCACGACACTCCTCTATGTGGCGCTCGCGGCGGTGCTCACAGGGATCATCCCCTGGCAGCAGTTGAACGTGCCAGACCCGCTCGCGGTCGCGCTGACGTTCATCGGCGCGGATTGGGCGGCGGGGATCCTCTCCCTGGGTGCTGTGATCGCTATGACCTCCGTGCTCCTCGTCTTCCAGCTCGGGCAGCCCCGGATCTTCTTCTCGATGGCGCGCGACGGACTCCTCCCCCCCTGGGCGGCGCGCGTGCACCCCCGATTCCGCACACCTCACGTCACGACGATCCTGACGGGGGTGTTCGTGGCGTTCTTCGCCGCCTTCGCCAACATCGGCGAGGTCGTGGAGCTCACGAACATCGGCACGCTCTTC
This sequence comes from Gemmatimonadota bacterium, assembly GCA_016209945.1. GTDB lineage: Bacteria > Gemmatimonadota > Gemmatimonadetes > Palauibacterales > KS3-K002 > JACQVD01. The sequence goes on along the minus strand of JACQVD010000155.1, from coordinate 2,427 downwards.
GCGTTCGTCCTCGTCGCAATCGGCGTCATCGTCCTGCGGCGCGCCGATCCGGCCGCCCCGCGCCCCTTCCGGACCCCGTGGGTGCCGTGGGTCCCGCTTCTGGCGGTGGTGTTCTGCGTGTACCTCATGATCCAGCTTCCGGCGGTGACCTGGCGGAGGTTCGTGTACTGGCTTCTGGCGGGTCTCGTCCTCTTCGACCTGTACGGCCAGCGGCACAGCGTGCAGCGCCTCGCGCGCGGCGCCCGCGCGCTCGTGTTGGCCCAAGCGGCGCGCCCTCTGGCCATCGGCGCGGCACTCCTCGCGATGGCCGCCGTGTGGGCGCCGTTCGCCGAGGCGTCGGGTGCCGCCGGCAGCGCGCGCAGCTTCCTCGCGCTGGGCGGAGGGATCTGGGTGCTGCTGGCAGCGCTCGCCGGGCTCGCCGCGGGCCTGTGGCGCGGCCGCGCGTCCGCGCTTATCGCGGGGCTCGCCATCGGCGAGCTCACGGTCTATCGGGCGGTGGAGCTTCTACGGGGTGAAGCGGGGGTCGTGGGACGGCTCCTGGGGGGTGCGGCCGCTCCGGCATCGGTGACGCTGGAGTGGGGCGCCTGGCTTCTCGTGGCCGCCGCTCTCGGCCTCGTCGCCGCCGGCCTGTGGCCGGAGCGGTCCGCGCAAACGGCGGCGACCTAGCCGTCGGTCACACCCCGGCCCACACAGCGGCTTTCGCCGACAGCTCCGCCAGCTCCATCCTCTCGACCGCCTCCGTGATGTCGGTGCCGACCGCGACGGCGCCGTGCCGCTCAAGAAGCAGGATCTGCGCACCGGAGCGGATGGCCTCGGCCACGCCGGTGGCGAGCGCGTCGGAGCCCGACGGCGCGTACGGGATGAGCCGCACCCCGCCCACCGCGACGGTGAGCTCCGGGAAGAGCTCGTTCAGATCGATGCGCCGGAGCCCTGCCGCGGTTAGGCCCGGCGCGTGGGTGTGCACGACGGCGCCGACCCGCTCGTGCGCCAGGTAGCACGCCCGGTGCATCGGGTACTCGAAGCTCGCGCCGCGCGAGGTGCCGTCCTCCTCCTTGAGGGGAACACGAACGATCCGCGACGCGACGAGGTGGGCTTTGTTGGTCGCCCTCGGGGTGATGAGGATCTCCGTGCGACTCGCCGCCCGGGCCGAGAGGTTTCCGGCCCGACCCGCGATGAGGCCCGGCTGCGCGAGCCGCTTCCCGTAGTGACAGAGGAGCAACGCAACGGACGCATCCCAGGCGGGTGCCGTCGGCTCCACGAAGGCGTGGCGTACCGGGCCCAACGAGAGCCCGAACTGGCGCAGCTCTTCAAAGAGACGATGCGTTCCGGAGAACGCGGAGCTCAGCCGAACCATGGAAGCCCTCCGTGATCGCAATCCAAAAGCACGCGTGCCGCAGTCTAGCCCGCCCCACCCGAACAAGAAAGGGCGCCCGAAGGCGCCCGATCCCTGAAAGCGATGGCAAGACGTTGCCGTGCGCTCCCTCTCAGCCCTCCTCAGCCCTCCTCTGAGTTCGAGGCTCGGATCACCGGTGCCACGATGACCTTCTGGAGGCCCCGCGCCCACGCGATGCTGCGAACGGTCGCTTCGGGATCGAAGACTAGCGTCACCGTCTCCTCCGAGCCTTCCGTCACCGCGAAGCGCGCGTCCGTCTTGATCCCGGTCTCCTCCCCGCTCGGGATCACCACCTCGTGGGGCACGCCCGGCTCGAGACACACGGAGCCGGGGGTCGCACCCGCGCCGGTGTTCATGCCCAGGCAGACCTGCTCGGAGAATACGATCTCAGCATCCGTGAAGAAGAGCCGTGCGGCCACGTAGTCGCCGGCAGCCAGCTCGCCCCGAGCAAGCGTCACGTCCGCCGATGCGAGATCCATCAGGTTCACCCTGACCCCGCCCTCGCCCGCGACACCGAGGGCGACCCAGCCACCGCCGGACGCCGGCCGGACTTTGACGCTGTCCACCGTCACGTTCAACGCCTCGACCGCATCCACCGTGACGTTTCCGTCGGCGCCGTCGCTCAAGAGCGCCGCCACGGCACGCGACCTGGAGTCTTGCGCCGAGGTGAGCGTGAGCATGAGCGAACCCGTCTGCACGTCGGCGGGGTTATCGCATGCCGATACCACCGCGATCGTCACGAGTGCCAAAGCGGCAGATGCTGCTCGCATAGCCGGTCCTCCCTCATTGTGACTGGCGAAAAGTTCGCAACATGGTGCGAAACCCGGGCTGGAGCCTCCCGGGTCCGCCAGAGGGAAAGACGACGTCCGGGCCTACGAGGTCACGCGTTGACGGGCAGATGTCCTAGGAGAGACTGCGAGCGGCGCGCGGCTGCGACCGGGGCCGGCGGCGAGGCGGCGGCCGACTGCCACGACCTCTCCCACAGGAACCTCGGTCCCCTCCTCCAGTGTGTAGCACCCCTCGCCACACGGACG
>JACQVD010000157.1 GCA_016209945.1 Gemmatimonadota bacterium | reverse complement strand
GCAAGCGACTCGCCGATGGGTGTCACCAGAATCGGGATACGGTTGGCGCGGCGAAGCGGAGCGGGCTCGTCGTGGAGGCCGTCCGTCCCCATCTGCGCGGCTATATGCTGGAGATCGACGCGCGGGTCCCAGCTGGGATGGCGGTGAGGGGGTCGGCCGCCGCAGAGCTGGGTCTTCTCTGACCCCCCTCGGCCCCTATCTCCTCTCGACGATCGCCACGACCGGCTCCGGCGCCGTCAGCGAGGTGAGCAGGACGCGCTCGAACCGGTTCGTGCGCTCGAGCGCGCGCTCCGCCGTCCGCATCGCCGAAGCGCGCGCCGCGTCGTCGTCCACCATGTTGATGAGGGGCACGACGAGCGCCTTGCCCACGTCCTTGAGGGCACCCTCGGGGCTGCTCAGGAGCGCGGCGACATGCTCAGGCTCGATCCGGTCGCCGACCTTCGCTCCTGCGAGTTCGGCGATGCGTTCCGGGTGGTGGGCGGTCGTCTCGTCGAGGGGCTGTCCCAGCGCCTTGGCAGACACGATCGGCGTGACGGCCGTGGCCGAGGATGGGATGATCGGCTCCTCGGGTCCCGGCACCTTGATCCAGCGCGAGCGTGCGCCGTCGGCCTTCACGAGGATCGTGTCGAAGATGTTGAGGTCGGCCAGGGAGTCGACCTCCTCACGTGTGAGTCCGGCCCAGCGATTGTGCTTTTCCGACGGCCGCGCAATGCCGACGATGCGGGCCGGGTGCGCTTCCTCCCGCAGCCGGGCGACGAGGGGGAGGGGATGTTCCACGACGATGACCTGGTCCACGTGACGTGCGAAGGGCGGGCTGAGCACCGTCGTGGTCAGCGCGATGCGGCCCGGGAGCTCGTGGGCGAGTCGGTAGAGAAGGGTCTTCTTGCCGCCTGCACCGACCACGCACACGACGCCCGAGCGGATGCCAAGCGCTTCCGCGAGAGAGGTCATCGTCAAAGGCTACGTGTTGTGTGCTCTCGCGCGCAACGCCAGCGCGCTCAGTTCGCGTACCGCGGGTCTTGTTTTCACGATCTCCCAGAGACAGAAAGAAGGATATGCGTGCCGTCGTGATCACCCGGCCGGGCGGGCCGGAGGTTCTCGCCGTCCGCGAGGTCCCCACTCCCGAGCCGTCGCGGGGTGAGGTTCGCGTGCGTGTGCACGCCGCAGGTGTCAACCGAGCGGATCTCCTACAGCGGCGCGGCGTGTATCCTGCCCCTGCCGGGTGGCCGCAGGACATCCCGGGGCTGGAGTACGCAGGCGTCGTTGACGCGGTCGGGGAGGGACTCACGCGCTGGAACGTCGGCGCTCGTGTCATGGGAATCGTGGGCGGCGGCGGCTACGCCGAGTATGTGGTCGTGCACGAGCGAGAGGCGATCGCCGTGCCGGAGGGGCTCTCGCTCCATGAAGCGGCGGCGATCCCCGAAGTCTTCATCACCGCGCACGACGCGCTGTTCACGCAGCTGGGTCTAGCGGTAGGCGAACGCCTGCTCATCCATGCTGTGGGGAGTGGCGTCGGCACCGCGGCGCTTCAGCTGACCAAGGCTGCCGGCGTATTTGTGTTCGGCACATCTCGCAGCGCGTGGAAACTCGAGCGTGCTCGTGCGCTGGGCCTGGATGTGGCGATCGATGTGTCGCGCGAGGATTTCGCGACCGTCGTGGCGCGAGAGACCCGCGGGGAAGGCGTGCACGCGATTCTCGACCTCGTGGGCGCGCCTTATCTCCAGCGGAACCTGGAGGCGCTAGCCGTGAAGGGGCGCATGATCGTGGTCGGTCTCACTGCGGGGAATTCTGGGCCGATCGAGCTCGGCGTCCTTCTCCGAAAGAGGCTCAGGGTCGTTGGGACGAGCCTCCGCACCCGCACGCTTGATGAGAAGATCACGGCTGCTCAGCGTTTCGAGGGGGAGGTCGTCCCGCAATTCGCGGCCGGCCGGGTCAAGCCCGTCGTAGACGCGGTCTTCCCGATGGAGCGCGCTTCAGAAGCCCATCGCCGCATGGAGGAAAACGCCAACTTCGGGAAGATCGTCATGCAAACGCGTCCAGGCTAAGGGCCACATCGCGTTCAGCCTGACCCTGAGGCCGGCCGCCTAGCCGCCCAGGGGGGCCCGGCCCTCCCCCAGGAAGCCCACGTGGATCGCCTGAGGTTCATGGCGCCTACGAGGTCGAGGAACTGCTCGCGGGTGAGCCAGCGCCGGCGCGCGACCACCTCGTCATCCATCATCGCGATGTGGGCCGCCGGCCCCCCGAATCCGATCGGGCCTAACTTCGGGAAGGGCGCGACGAGTCCGCCCAGTCGGGACGCCTCCTGGTTCCGACTCGGCGATTCCTTCATTCCGACTCCAACACGGGGCGGATCGCGGACAGCGTGGCCCGATCCGCGAGCAGGAGCAGCGCGTCGCCGGCCTCCAGCACCGTGCTCCCCGTGGGGATGATCCACTCGTCTCCTCGACTGATCACCACGATCAGCGCGCCCTTGGGCAGCCCGAGCTCGACGATCTGCTTCCCCACGATCGGCGAATGGACCGGGACGACCAGCTCCAGGAGGTCGGCGTCGGGCGCGCCAGAGGGCACGAACTCGAGCGCGTAGCGGCGGGGCGCGCGCGCCCGCATCGCCATCCCGAGCCGGCGGGCCACCCAGGGGATCGAGGGTCCCTGAATCAGGACCGAGGTCAGCACGATGAAGAAGACGAGGTCAAAGAGTAGGGATGCCTTCGGCAGCCCGGCCAGAAGCGGAAACGTCGCCAGGACGATTGGCACGGCCCCGCGCAGCCCTACCCAGGAGGCCATCCCCTTTTCCCGAATCGCGATCCGGAACGGCGCCAGGCTGAGGAAGACGCTCGCCGGCCGCGCGATCAGAACGAGGAACCCGGAGACGAGGAGGCCGGACAGCGCGACCGCGGGCAGCCGGGACGGGAAGACGAGCAGCCCGAGGGTGAGGAACATCGTGATCTGCATGAGCCAGGCGAGCCCGTCGTGAAAGCGGAGGAGGCTCGCCCTGTGAATGAACGCCCCGCTCCCGAGGGTGAGCCCGGTCAAGTACACGGCCAGGAAGCCATTGCCGCCGAGCGAAGCCGTCGCTCCATACACGAGGAGAACAAGCGCCACCGTCAGGACCGGGTACAGGCCCTCGTACTCGAGCTTCACCCTGTTGATCGCCCAGAGCGCCAGCCGGCCCAGCCCGAGACCGAGCGCCCCGCCCAGGATCATCTGCTGGGCGAACATCGGCACGAGCCCCACGACCGATCTCTCCGGGTCCACCAGCAGCCCCGTGAAGCCGACGGTCAGGAACACTGCCATGGGATCGTTGCTGCCCGCCTCCAGCTCCAGGAGCGCCTCGATCCTCCGGCGCAGCGTCACGTTCCTCGAGCGGAGGATGCCGAAGACGGCGGCCGCGTCGGTGGAGGAGACGACCGCCCCCAGGAGCAGGCCTTCCATCCACGAGAAGTCGAGGGTCGCGGCCGCGAACGCCCCCACCGCGAGCGTGCTCGCCAGAACACCGAGTGTGGACAGGGAGAACCCCGGCCAAAAAACGGGCCGCACTTGGCTCCAGTCGGTGTCCAGGCCGCCAGCGAAGAGAATGAACGCCAGCGCGACGACCCCGAGGTTCTGGGCGAGCGCCGGGTTGTCGAACTCGATACCGCCGGGGCCATCCGAGCCCGCGAGCATCCCGATGACGAGGAAGAGGAGAAGCGAGGGGATTCCGAGTCGGGCCGTGGCCTTGCTCGCCAGGACGCTCAAGGCGAGCAGCAGCGAGCCTACGAGCAGGACCAACTCGAGCGGCGGCATCTGTCCTCCGGAAGAGCGGTGAGCCCGTGCCGAGGGCTCGGGCGGTGTCGCGGCGGCGTGGGAGAAGGAAGGCCAGGCCTTCGTTTTGGTCTCTTCTAATCCTGGTTCCGAAACGGTCAAGGGGCCAGGGGGCGGTAAGCCGTGTTGGTGCACTGCCGGGCCGCGTAACGCGAGGCACGCCGCACACCCTCGAGCAGATTCGCTGGCGGACGTTCCTGGAACAGCCCCTGGATGCGAAGCCCCCAGTGCTGTGGGAGCGGCTCCTGCACCTCACCGACGCCGGCCTCACGGTGTCCGCGGAAGGGGGCGTGGAGTTGTCCGGCGACACCCGAGGTTGGGTCAGTTCCTGCCTGAGTTCCGGCAGGCGGTCCGTGCGGTGTCAGGGCGGAGGCCGTAACCCCTTTCGCACTCGTAAGTTCTGGGATCTCACCTCAGGCCACCTATACAAACCGAGGTTGCGGAGAGGGTCCCTGCCTATGTGGCCAGTAAGGAGCGTCCTTTGAAGACGCGGAACAGGTAGTACAGCGAGGGGAGGAGCACGAAGGCGCCGGGTCCGAGCCCCAGCAGCACCAGTCTGAGCGTGATCGCAGGCGCGGCGCCGTCCGCGATCGTGTACTGCGGCGGCAGGAGATACGGGAACTGAGCTAGGATCCACCCCCACAGGATGAGCGACACCTGCGCAGCCGCGGCCACGCGGGCGAGACGAAAGCGCCGGTACCAGAGCGCCGCGATCGTGCTCACGGCAGAAACGCCGGTCGCCGCGTGAAATGGGAGGGCCCACGCGCTCGCCGTGAGCCCGTGCCGGATGCGCGGCGCCGCGCCGTGCGAGAGAAGAAGGACGCCGAACGCCGCGACGAATACCGCGCCTGCGCTCGCCAGCGCCCGCAGGCGGAAGTCTTCCCTCAGCACCTCGTCCTGGGCCTCCAGAGTGAGATAGACCGCCGCGAGAAATGCGAACAGGGCCAGCGCGAACACACCCACGCCAAAGGCGAACGGAGTGAACCAGGGCTCCACGAATCGCGCGAGAAAGGCCACGCGCCCCGGCGCAACCAGTCGGCCTGATGCGACGGCTCCGATCGAAATCCCCAGCAGCACGGGTGTGACGACGCTCGCCATCGCGAAGATCCGGCCCCAGCGTTCCTCGGCGACGTCACCGTGCCTCCCGTACGTCCGGAACGCGAACGCCGACCCGCGCAGCACGATCCCGATGAGCATGAGGGCGAGCGGGATGTGGAGCGCGATCGAGAGTTGCGCGAAGACCGGCGGGAAGCAGGTGAAGAGGAGCACGATCACCAGGATGAGCCACACATGATTGGCCTCCCAGATCGGCCCTATGGCGTGCGCGATGAGCTCGCGCTGTCTGTCGCGCCGTGGGCCCGAGGCGAGGAGATCCCAGACGCCGCCCCCGAAGTCGGCGCCCCCGAAGAGGGCGTACGCGTTCAGCGCGATGGCGATGACTGCCGCGACTACGTTCGGGAGCGTCAGGAGCTCGCTCATGCCCCCCTTGCCCCCCTCGCCCCCGGCGCCCTCCACTCCGCGAGATGAGCCCGGGGACTCCACGCCACTTCACGCGATAGGAGAAAGACGACGATCGCACCGAGGAAGAGGTAGAGGATCGTGAACGTCAGGAACGGGACGATGAGCCCCGGCATCGGAGTCACGGCATCCGCGGTGCGCAAAACGCCATGGATGACCCAGGGCTGGCGTCCGACCTCGGTCACGAACCAGCCCGCCTCCGTCGCCAGGAGACCCGCGGGGGCCGTAGCGACGAGTGCCCTCAGCAGCCAGCGGTTCGAGGCGAGGTCGCGACGGCGCCACGCGTGCCACACGACCCAGAGGCCCAGGAGCGCCATCAGGAACCCGAGGGCGATCATGACCTGGAAAGCCGCGTGCACGACCGGGACCGGCGGCCAGTCGTCTTCCGGGAACGCATCGAGCCCCTGCACCACCGCGCGCGGGTCGTGGAACGCGAGGAGGGAGAGGCCGTACGGGATCCTGAGTGCGTACCGCACCTCGCGGGCTGGGAGGTCCGGCCAGCCGCCGAGGACGAGCGGGGCGCCGGCGCGCGTCTCGAAGACGGCCTCCATGGCGGCGAGCTTCGCCGGCTGGCGGGCGGCCACGCTGCGGGCGCTCACGTCGCCCGAGACGGGGAGGGCGAGCGCCGCGGGAACGCCGACCCAGAGCGCGATTGTGAGCGCGCGCCGGTGGAAGACGTTCTGCGGATCGCGCAACAGCCTGTACGCGTGGATCCCGGCCACGGCGAAGCCGATCGCCGCGTACGCCGCCAGCGTCATGTGCAGCGTCTGGTCGAAGGCCGCAGGGTTCGCCATGGCCGCGATGGGATCCACGTTCATGAGCTCGCCGTGCACCAGATCGAATCCCGTGGGCGCGTTCATCCACGCGTTCGCGATGACGACGACGATGCCGGACGCGGCACCGCTCAAGGCCACCAGGATCCCTGCGAGCAGATGCGCACGGGGCGTGATGCGATCCCATCCGTACAGGTAGACTCCCAGGAAGATCGCCTCGGTGAAGAACGCGAATCCCTCGAGGGAGAACGGCATCCCGATGATGGCGCCCGCGCGCCTCATGAACTCCGGCCAAAGGAGCCCGAGCTCGAACGAGAGGACGGTTCCGGAGACGGCGCCCACCGCGAACAGGATCGCCGTCCCTCTCGCCCAGCGCTTCGCGAGATCGAGGTAGACCGCGTCCCCCGTCTTCCGCCACCGGCGCTCCGCGATCACCATGAGGACGGGCATCGCGATCCCGGCGACGGCGAAGAGGATATGGAAGCCCAGCGACATGGCCATCTGGGAGCGCGCGGCGAGGAGGTCGCTCATGCTCCCATGCTAGCGGGGCGACGGGCATTGGTCTACGGCTTGAGCACGGCCCTCCCGACGAGCTGCCCGGCCGCCAGCGCGTCGATCCCCTCCTGGAACTTCTCGAGCGGGAGTGCGCGATCCACGACGGTCTTCACCCGGCCCGTGGCCACGAGATCGACCGCGAGCCGGAGTTCGTCCAGCGTGTTCCCAACCGATGCGGTGACGATCTGCTCGCCGATCACGAGCTGGATCGGATGCACCTGGAAGTGGTCCTCGGAGTAGCCCACGAACACGAGCCGGCCCCGTTTCGCCAGCGCCTGAACGCTCTCCGCCATCGTCTCGCGGGTCGCGACGAGCTCGAAGACGACGTCGGCGCCGTGTCCGCCTGTGATCTCGCGGATCTGCCGCGCGACCGCGCCCGCTCCGGCCGGCGCTCCCCCCTCGGTCGCGCGAACGACGAATTCGGCGCCGAGATCGAGCGCCTTCCTGAGCTTCGCCTCCGTTCGACCCACAGCGATCACCCGGGCGCCCTGGAGCCGCGCCACCTGGGCCAAGCCGAAGCCGACCGCCCCGATCCCGTAGACCACCACCCAGTCGCCCAGACGAATCCCCGCAAGCCGGCTCGCATGCACCGCCGTCGTGACGCCGCAGCCGATCGGCGCGGCCTCGTCGTCCGTGACGTGGCCCGGTAGCGGTACTGCGTTTGAGGCCGGGACCCGCACGTATTCCGCAAAGCCGCCGTCGCTGATGAAGCCGTATTCTGCTGTGAGCGCGTCGCAGAGGTTCTCGTCGCCCCGCAGGCAATGTCGGCAGCTTCCGCACCCCACGTAGTAGTAGAGGATCACCCGCTCGCCCACGCGTTTCGGATCCACCCCGGGGCCGACGCGCTCGATGCATCCCACGATCTCGTGGCCGAGCGTGAGCGGCGCCACCCCGAGGTTCAGGAGCCCCGACAGAAAGTGCAGCTCCGTGTGACAGACCCCGGCGGCGGTCACTCGGACGAGGACCTCTCCCGGTCCCGGCTCCGGTGCCGGAACGTCCTCCAGCCTGAGCGGCGTCTTCGGCCCGTGATAGCGTACGGCGCGCATCGGCCTCCTCCCTTGAAGACAAAAGCGCCGCCGGTCCAGGCCACCGGGCGGCGCTTCGTCACGCTTCCCCACGCCAGCATTACCTGGATCGGGTCCTACGGGTCAGCGGCGGTGGCGCCAACTCCGCGCCAGTGGCCGCACTCTCAGCCCGGTTCCCCCGAGCTCCCCCAGCGGTGTTTCGCGAGAGTGATGGGGCGGGCGGAACCCCCGAGTCAATACCTGCCGCTCCGCCGACCGGGGACGTGCCCTCAACGCGACCGAAACCCACGGCCCCCGGCGCGCGTACGGCCGGATGGTCAGGAACCAGCAAAACGCGCTCTCGGGAGACGGATGCCGGAGCCGCATTTCGCCGCACTCGGGCTCACGATCGCTCTGGCCTTTGGCCAGGGCTCGCCCGCCAATCCAGAGGCGGAGCCGCCTGCCCGTTTCGCCATCTCGCGCATTGAGCAGGCACCGGTCATCGACGGTCGCCTCGACGATCCGGCGTGGCAGCGAATCTCTCCGGTCACCGACTTCTGGACAATGCGGCCCGTGGATGACAGGCCCGCGTCCGAGCGCACGGAGGCCTACGTCGCGTACGACAGGACACACCTCTACGTCGCGATTCGCGCGTACGAGGAGCACGCCGGGAGTGTCCGGGCTTCGCTCTCCAATCGCGATCAGATCTTCTCCGACGATGTCGTGGGGCTACTCCTGGACACGTTCCACGATCTTCGGCGGGCCTACCTCATCTTCGTGAACCCGCTGGGAATCCAGACCGATGGTGTGACCGTCGAGGGCCAGAACGACGACTACTCGATCGATCTCGTCTGGCAATCGGCGGGGCAGAGGACGGACGCCGGGTTCGTAGTGGAGCTCGCGATCCCCTTCCGCAGCCTTCGCTTCCCAAATGAAGAACGCCAGACGTGGGGGATCGCGATTCTCCGACTGGTCCAGCACTCCTCGGAGCAGCACGTCTTCCCGAGGCTCGACATCGATCGGAACTGCATCATCTGCCAGTCGGCCGAGCTCGCGGGCCTGGAGGGGATCCGTCCGGGGCGCACCTTCGAGATCCTGCCGACGGTGACGGGGCTTCAGCGCGGATCGAGGGATGGCGCCACGGCCAGCTTGGAGAACGAGCCCGTCACAGTCGATGCCGGGCTGGGGCTCAAGGTCGGGCTCACCTCGAACCTGACGGCGGATCTGACCCTGAACCCCGACTTCAGCCAGGTGGAGGCCGACGCCGGCCAGGTGGAGGTGAACCAGCGGTTCGCGCTCTTCTTCTCGGAGAAGCGCCCGTTCTTCCTCGAGGGGCAGGAGATCTTCCAGGCGCCGTTTTTCCTCGTCCACACCCGGACGGTCTTTGATCCGCTGGTAGCGGCGAAGCTGACGGGCAAAGTGGGTGGGACCCTGGTCGGCGCGCTCGCTGCGCTCGACGAGACGCCGATCATCCCGCGGGGCGATGCGGTCCCGGCTGGCGAGCCGGCGCCGAGCGGGTCCGCTTTCTTCGGGATCTTCCGGATGAGGCAGGACCTGGCCCGAACATCCAGCCTGGGCCTCATCGTCACCGACCGCGAGTTCGCGGGCTCCTACAACCGTGTTGCGGGCGTGGACGCGCAGGCGCGATTCGGAGGGCGCTGGAACGCGACGGTCCAGGGCGTCTGGGCTGAGACGCGCAATCTGGACGGGACGCGGCTGAATGACCCGGCGTTCCGTGCGGAGATCTCGCGGTCCGGCGAGCACCTGAACCTGGAAGTCTTCTACAATGACCTAGGCCCCGACTTCCGGGCCGACGCGGGGTTCATCCGGCGGACCGACTTGCGGGAGGGCGGTCTCTTCGTGGGCTACCAGGAGCGCCCCGACGGGAAGGTCGTTCTGCGCTGGGGTCCGCGATTCTTCTACGATCGGCTGTACGACCACGCCGGGACCCTCCAGGACCAAGTGGTGCGCCCCTCTCTGTTCCTCCAGCTCGCCCGCCAGAGCTTCGTCAACCTGGGTGTCGCTCGAGCGCTGGAGCGCTTCGCCGAGACCGATTTCCACAAGACGCGGTACTTCCTGTTCGCGGAGAGCGCGCCCTGGAAGCTCTGGAGCGGCGGAGTCTACGTGGAGCAGGGCGACCAGATCAACTTCGATCCGGAGGACGCGTTCCTAGGGTTCAGCCGCGACTTCCAGGCGTGGTCCACGATCCGGCCGAACGACAACCTGAAGTTCGAGCTGAGCTTCACGAAGTCCACCTTCTGGCGCGAGGGGGGCGAGGGGGGCGGGGAACGGGTCTTCGACGTCAACATCCTGCGCTCCAAGACGACCTACCAGTTCTCGAAGGAGCTTTCCGTGCGTGCGATCGGCGAGTGGAACTCGTTCAGCGAGCGGCTGGCGCTGAACCTCCTCGTCTCGTACGTGGCGAGCCCGGGGACCGTGTTCTTCGTCGGCTTCGATGATGTGCTCCAGGACGGCGCGGACAGCGGGCTCCAGACCGCGCACCGCGCGATCTTTCTCAAGGGCTCGTATCTGTGGAGGCTGTGAGGGGTTGGGAGGCCCGAGCGCGAGAGCGGATCAGGCGTAAGCGAGGCGTGCCCGCAGGAGCGGGTGCGGCCTGCGCTCGTCGAGGCGGCGGAGGCCCAGCGACTTCGCGATCCTCTGTGCCTGGAGGAACTCCTCCCGCGTGAGCCGCCGGTTGAGCTCGGGATACAGCGCCTCGCTGACCTTCCCGGCCGGGTAGTACTGGTCCATGACGTTCACGTACGTGTCCGGGCCGAGCTCGTCGCGGATCCAGCGCAGGATCGCTTCGGTCTCATCGAGCGCGCCCGGCATGACGAGGTGCCGGATGTTGAGGCCGCGGTACGCGAGCCCTTTCTCGTCGGTCTGGAGATCGCCCACCTGGCGGTGCATCTCCTTGATGCGCGCCCTGGCCACCTCCGGGTAGTCGTCCGCCTTCACGTACTTCTTCGCGCTCTCCGGCTTCCAGTACATGAAGACCGGCATGTAGATGTCCTCGACGCCGTCCTGGAGCTCGAGGCTCACCGCCGAATCGTACGCGCACGTGTTGTCGACGATC
>JACQVD010000156.1 GCA_016209945.1 Gemmatimonadota bacterium | reverse complement strand
GTGGACCTGCTGCCGCCGATTCAGCGGCACGTGTACCACCCGCAGTTCCACGGCAGTTTCTCGATCAAGCAGGTGCTGAATCCGCTGTGTCCGGACCTGACGTACAACGCGGGCTACTAGAACGAGGGGGACGACGCAGATGCAGACGGGCAAGGATCTCATCGCCGTGTTCGGCGCCACCGGTTCGCAGGGCGGCGCCACGATTCACGAATTGCTCCAGGCGGGCCACAAGGTCCGCGCCGTCACGCGCAAGCCCGAGGGCGGCGCCGCCAAGGCGCTGGCGGCCCGGGGCGCGGAGGTCGTCAAGGCCGATCTCGACGACGCCGCGTCGCTGGAGCGCGCGCTCAGTGGCGCGTGGGGCGTGTTCGCGGTGCAGAACACGTGGGAAGCAGGGGTGGAGCGCGAGGAGGTGCAGGGGAAGCGCATCGCGGAGATCGCGCGGAAGAAGGAGGTCCAGCACTTCGTTTACACCTCGGTCGGCTCCGCCCAGCACAAGACCGGGATCCCGCACTTCGACAACAAGTGGCGAGTCGAGGAGACGGTGCGAAGCCTCCACTTTCCCTCTTACACGATCCTCCGGCCGGTCTTCTTCATGGATAACTTCGGCTCCCCCTGGTTCAAGCCCGGCCTCGCTGAGGGAAAGCTCGTCATGGGCATCAAGCCGACGACGACCCTTCAGATGATCGCCGTCGCCGACATCGGGAAGTTCGGCCTCCTCGCCTTCGAGCAGCATGAGCGGATGAACGGGCGGGAGATCGACCTCGCCGGCGACCAGCATACGATGCCCGATGCGGCGGAGATCCTCGCCAAGGCGATGGGGAAGAAGATCACATTCGTCGAGCAGCCGATCGATGAAGTCCGGAAGTGGAGCGAGGACTACGCGATCATGCTGGAATGGTTCATCCGGGTCGGCTACAGCGTGGACATCCCGCGGCTGGCCAAGGAGTATGACATCCGTCTCACGACGCTCGCGGAGTGGGCGTCCAGGGTCCGGTGGACATAGGGCTCACGCTGGTGAGCGCGGTCTCTGCGGCGCCGCGTCGCCGGAGCGCGCGAGGACCTGAACCGCCGCGGCGACCGCGTCCGCCACCTTGGCCATGAACTCGAAGTCCAGCGTCTCGGCGCGATCTCCGCTCGTGTGATAGTACGGGTTCCTCAGGAACGCGGTGTCCGTCAGCATGAGCGCCGGATAACCCCGGTCCCAGAACGAGGCGTTGTCCGACAGCCGGGTGTGCCACACCGGCCAGCCGCGAAAGGGAGAACGGAAGGTCACGACTTCGAGACCCGGCGCGCACTCGCGGGCGGCTCGGGCGAACGCCCGTAGGAGCCGGGCCGATCGTCCGTCGCCGGTGGCCGCGAGGAACGAGCCGGAGGACGGGACGCGCTTCCAGAAGAGGAGCCAGGGGACGCGCTGGCTTCCGGGATCGGGATTCGTGTAGCCGACCATCTCGAGGATGAGGGCGCCTGCGTAGCGGATCCGCTCGCGGCGCGCCTCGGCCGCGAAATGCCGGCTCCCAATCCTATAGTTCGGATAGGCGTAGCCCTGCGGCTCCTCCAGGTTGAACCCCACGTATTCCACCGTCGCGTCGAAACGCTCCGTGCCCATCCGTCGTGCGACTTCCAGCATCACGGCGACGCCGCTCGCGTTGTCATCCGCTCCCGGCGTACCGGCCACCGTGTCGAAGTGCGCACCGACGAGGACCCGCGGCCGGTCCGGCGCGCGACCCCACCGGATCCCCACAATGTTGTGGTGCACTCGGCCAGCATGCGCGAAGCGACGCCGGGCGACCTCGAGCCCCGCGGCCATGAGGTGCTGGGCCAGGTAGTCCTCCGCAGCCCGGAGCGCCTCGGCTGCCGCAACGGGATGGCGGACGCCTTCCAGAGCCTCGACGTGCGCGCGCAGCCGGGCGAGGTCCGCCGTCACCCCCGGGTGCGCCACTGCCGCTATCCGCCAGTGCCGCGCTTCGTGACCTTCAGGGAGCTGAGGTGCACGTCGAGGTTGTGGTTCACCCGATAGCCGCAGATTCCCCCGACATCCACCGCGCTGCGCTCGACCGTCGCGACCTCCGCCCCGTTCACTAGGAACGCGACCTCTTCTCTCCCGACCTCGATCGCGAGCTCGTTCGTGGCGCCTCGCTCCCCCTCCGGGTTGCGCACGGCCGCGTGCTCCGTCCAGGGCACGACCACGGATGTGCTGTCGCCGTCGCGGCGCTTCACGAGGAACTTCCCGTCCTGCCGCACGAGGAAGTAGGTGTACCGCTGACCTGCGGCCTCCAGATCGGACCCTCCGACCAAGAGCCCGTACCCCTCGGGGTGCCGCGCCGCCCGCGTCTGGGTGAACGACGCGGCGATCCGGTATTGCCCCTTGGCCTGGTCCCTCATCCGGTAGAGGATCACCGCCGGGCCCAGGGTGGCGTGCAGGCCATCTCCCATTTTCACGATGCGGACGTTCTCCATCTTCGCGTCCGCACGGTCGAGGCGGACGGACCAGCCCGTCGGGATCCTGCCTCCTGCGACCGCCTGATCGGGATCGTCCTGGGCCGCAACGCCGGACGGAACCGCGAGGGCCAGGAGCAGAAACCCCAAGTGTCGGTTTCGCATAACGTCGATCTCCCTCTTTCGCGTTTCGCCCCATCGGAGGGGGATGCAAGGCTCGCCAGGAGCATGCGGCGGCAATCGACCCGGACGCAAGGAGCCCACAGTGGCATGCTCCCGACCCCGCGGGTAACTTCCGGGCCGTGCGACGCCAGGTTCTTGCGCTCCTCACGGCCGGGCTCGTGGCCACCCCCGCGTTTGCCCAGCTCGAGCCGCCCGCCACGGGCGGGATCGAGGCGCTCGACCTCGACCTCCGGCGACTCGGGCACGTCAAGCGCGTACTCGTCATCGGCGCCCATCCCGACGACGAGGACACCGACCTCCTGGCGCTCCTCGCTCGCGGGCAGGGCGCGCAGGTCGCGTACCTCTCGCTCACGCGCGGTGAGGGCGGCCAGAACCTGATCGGCGACGAACTGGGCGCGGCGCTCGGCCTCCTGAGGACCGAGGAGCTGCTCGCCGCCCGCCGGCTCGACGGCGCGCGGCAGTTCTTCACGCGGGCGTACGATTTCGGCTACTCCAAGTCGGTGGAGGAGACGTTCCGCTTGTGGCCGCGCGAGGAGGTGCTGAAGGATGTCGTGCGCGTCATCCGGCGATTCCGGCCGCAGGTCGTGGTCTCGATCTTCTCCGCGGAAGGCCGGGGCGGCCACGGGCACCACCAGGCAGCGGGCATCCTGGCGCAGGAAGCCTTCCGGGCGGCCGGCGATCCGAACCGCTTCCGCGATCTCCTAGAACAGGAATCCCTCGAGCCGTACGCGCCGTTGAAGCTCTTGCGGTCCGCACGCTTCGACGCGGAGGCTGCCACGCTCACGCTGGAGTCGGGCCTCCTCGACCCGATCGTCGGGAAATCGTACCACCAGATCGCGATGGCGAGCCGAAGCCGGCATCGCTCGCAGGACCAGGGCCGGCTCCAGCAGCCGGGTCCGTCGCGCGTCGTCCTGGCGCCCGTCGAGGATCGAACCGGGCAAGGCGGGGGCGGCCTCTTTGCCGGGATCGATACGACGCTCGCCGGGCTCGCGCAGGGCGAGGCCGCGGACCGGCTCCGCCGGTTCAGCGCGTGGGCCGATTCCGCACGGAGGGCGCTCGACCCGCGCGCACCCGGCCGGATCGTCCCGTTGCTCGCCGACGCCCTGCGCGAACTGCGGCCCGGGCCCGCCCCCAGTAGTCCATGGTGGCAGACGGTCGTGAAGGAGCAGGAGCGGATCGCGGAAGCGGCTCTCGCGAACGCGGCAGGAATCGTAGTGGACGCCATCGCCGAGGACGAGCGAGTGACGTCCGATCAGCCCGTCACGGTGCGCGCCGTGGTGTGGAACGCGGGCTCGCGTCCTGTGACCCTTCACGCAGTGACCGTCGGGACCGCGCCTCCCATAGTCTCCTCGCCGCCACCCGACTTCCCGGAGCGCATGCCGCCGGGCGCGCTCGTGGAGCGGACCGTGCGCCTCGGCGGCGCGAGCGGGGGAGTCGCGAGCCAACCGTACTTTCTCCGGCAGCCACTCACAAACGGCCTCTACGACTGGAGTGATGTGCCGTCGCCTGGGGTCCGCGGGCTCCCCTTCGAATCTTCGCCGTTCACCACCCACATCGAGCTGGAGGTGCACGGTGAACGCGTCACGATCGAGCGCGAGGCCACGTACCGGTACACCGATCAGGCGGTGGGCGAAGTCCGGCGGCCCGTGCGTGTGGTGCCGCGGCTCGGCATCACGATCGAACCCAAACTCGTCGTGTGGCCGCTCGGCTCCCGGCAAGCGCGCGCCTTCACAGTGACCGTCACGAATTACGGGAACGAGACGGTCGCAGGTGAGCTCATCCTCGAGCTGCCGAAGGAATGGCCCGCCATCGCTCCCGTCCCATTTCGATTCGAGCGCGAGGACGAACGCCGCTCCTTCACGGTCGCGCTGGCGTCCCCGCCTCGCTCGGCGCCGGGGACCTACCGCGTGGCGGCCGTGGCGCGTGCGCGCGACGGCGCCGAATATCGGACGGGCATCGCAGCGGTGGACTACCCGCACATCCGCCCGCGATTCACGCTGGACAGCGCGGTCGCCACCGTCCGTGCGGCCGAGATCGCGCTCCCCGACTTGTCGCGGGTCGCCTACGTCCGCGGCGCAGCCGACCGGGTGCCGGAATTGCTGCGAGCCGTGGGGCTGCCGGTGGAACTGCTCGACGACGAGACGCTGCTCCGCGGCTCGCTCGATGGCTACGATGCGATCGTCGTCGGGAGCCGCGCCTACGAGACGAACGCGGCGCTCGCGTCGGCGAACGCGCGGCTCCTCGAGTACGTTCGGCGGGGCGGGCTGGTCCTCGTGCAGTACCAGCAGTACCAGTTCGTCGAAAGAGGCTACGCGCCCTATCCGTTGGAGATCGCTCGGCCGCACGATCGGGTGGCGGACGAAACCGCGCCGGCAGAGCTTCTCGCTCCGGGCCATCCGGCGTTCCACACGCCGAACACGATCGGAGCTCGGGACTGGGATGGATGGGTGCAGGAACGCGGCCTCTATTTCCCGCGCGAGTGGGACGAACGCTACGAGCCGCTGGTCGCGTTCGCCGATCCCGGGGAGGCGCCGAAGAGGGGTGCCGTCCTCGTGGCGCGCGTCGGGCAGGGCGTGTACATCTACACGGGCCTCAGTTTCTTCCGGCAGCTTCCCGCGGGCGTGCCCGGCGCGTACCGCCTCTTCGCAAATCTCGTGGCGCTCGGCCGTGCGACCGGGAGTTGAAGGGCGACGCCCGCTGCGCCGCCGAACGGTCGGAAATGCCTCGCTCGCGCTGTGCATCGCGATCGGCGCGTGCACGACCGACGGCCGGACGCCGCTCGTCGTCTACACACCGCACGGGCGTGATCTTCTCATGCGGGTCGAGCGCACGTTCGAGGCGCGTCACCCGGGCATCGATCTGCGGTGGCTCGACATGGGATCGCAGGAGGTGCTCGATCGCGTCCGGTCGGAGCGCGCGAACCCCCAGGCCGATGTATGGTTCGGAGGTCCGCACACGCTGTTCGAGCGGGCGGCCCGCGAGGGGCTCCTGACGGCGTACCGGCCGTCGTGGGCGGAGAAGCTCGATAGCACGGCGCAGGGCGCGGGCGACCTCCACTTCGCGGTCTATCTCACGCCCGCCGTCATCGTGTACAACGCACAGGCGCTCACCCGGGCAGAGGCGCCGCGCGACTGGGACCATGTCCTCGACCCCCGGTTCACGGGGCGCGTCCTCATCCGCGATCCGCTGGCGAGCGGTACGATGCGCGCGATCTTCGGGATGATCCTCGAGCGGAGCGTTCGGGAGACCGGCGACACGGCGCGCGGGATGGCCTGGCTCCGCCGGCTCGACGCGCAGACCCGCGAGTACGTGCTCAACCCCGCCCTCCTGTACGAGAAGCTCTCGCGGCAGGAGGGCTGGGTCACGCTGTGGGACCTCCCCGACATCCAGGTCGTGCAGCGCCAGGGTCGGCCGCTGGAGTACGTCTTCCCCGAGAGCGGCACGCCGGTGATCGTGGACGCGATCGCCCTCGTGGGCGGGGCGCCTCACGCCGAGGCGGCCCGGGCGTTCATCGAATGGGTCGGCAGCGCCGAGGCGCAGCTTCTCTCCGCGCGGGAGGCGTTCCGGCTCCCCGCGCGAGCCGACCTGCCCCCCGACTCGCTGCCGGACTGGGTGCGCGAGGTGCGCGCCGAGATGATACCGGAGCCCATGGACTGGACGATGCTGGCGGAGCGCGGCGACGAGTGGATGCGCTGGTGGGACCGCCGGGTGCGGGGCACGGGGCGAGGCGACGAGGCGCGGGCCGGGCCGCCTACGGCGAGCGCGGCACCTCCCCCACGCGGAAGCCGGTGAAGCGCAGGCGGGCCGCGGAGGAAGCCAGCGGAGGGGATGCGCGCCGAGAGGGGGGCGCCCTACGCGAAGAGCTTGAAGAAGGCGAGGAGAAGCCCGGCGATCGCGATGAGGTGCGCTGTCCAGAAGTAGAAGAGCCTCCAGGTCAGGTCGGACTTCACGGAGGCCACCTCCACCCGCAAGTCGGCGAGTTCCTGCCGCAGGGACCTGACCTCGCCGCCGAACTCCTGCCGCAGTCCGCCGAACTCCTGTCGCAGTCCGCCGAACTCCTGTCGCAGAGCACCGATCTCGCGGGCGATCTCCTGCCGGAACAGCGCCATCTCGCGGGCCATCTCCTGCCGGAAGAGGCCGATCTCCTCCGACAGATGCCGGCGGAACCGCTCCTCCGCGAGGGTCAGCACGTCGTCCCGCAAGCGTCCACCTGCCTCGTTCAGGAGGTCTACGAGAGCCTGTGCTCCGTCGGGCCCCAGCTTCTCCCGCAGGACCTCCGGGACCTGAATCAGGACCACCCGCCTCTCCCCTCCTCTAGCTTGAGACGAAGGCGTGCAACGCGCAACTCGCCGCCGCGAGGATGGGATTCGCGCGTCATCGCCGTCTCAATTTGCTGACGTGGCGCCCGAGAGGACGGCCGGATAGCTTCGGATCCTCGATGCCTTTCCTGGAGCTGGAACGCCTGAGCAAGCGCTTCGGCGAGATCGACGCCGCGCGCGACGTGTCGTTGAGCGTCGAGCGCGGCGGGGTCCTCGCGATCCTGGGCCCGAGCGGGAGCGGAAAGACGACCCTGCTCCGGCTGGTCGCCGGCTTCGAGGGGCCCGACGCCGGGCGCGTCATCGGCGACGGCGCCGACGTGACGGATTCGAGCCCGGCCGCTCGGCGGTTCGGTATGGTGTTCCAGCACTACGCCCTCTTCCCCCACCTCACCGTATTCGGAAACGTCGCATTCGGCCTCGAGGCGCAGGGCGTGCCGGCCGACCGGATCCGCGCGCGTGTGCAAGAGGTGTTGCGGCTCCTGGATCTCGCCGGCTTCGAGTCCCGGCGGATCGGCGAGCTCTCGGGCGGGCAGCAGCAGCGCGTGGCGCTCGCCCGGGCGCTCGCGCCGGAGCCGCGGGTCCTCCTTCTCGACGAGCCGCTCTCGAACCTCGACCCGGCGCTGCGCGAGCGCACACGAAAGGAGCTGCGCGCGCTCATCTCGCGGGTGGGGATCACGACGCTCTTCGTCACGCACGACCAGGAGGAGGCGTTCGATCTCGGTGATCGCATCGCCGTCATGAACGCGGGACGGATCGAGCAGGTAGGCACGGCCGAGGAGCTCTACGAGAGCCCAGCTTCGCTCTTCGTCGCCACGTTCGTGGGCCGCGCCAACGTCGCGCGCGCCCGGGTCGAGGCGCCGCCGCCAGCGCCCAGGGGCGTGGGCACCGTGGACCTCGGGCCTGTGCGCTGGGACGCGAAGATCACAGGCGCGGTCCAACGCGGGACGCCGGTCACGGTGGTCGTGCGACCCGAATGGCTGAAGCTCGCGAACGGGAGCGATGCGCGCGCGCTCGCGGCCGTTGTCGCCGAGCGGCGCTACATGGGGCCGGCCGCCGTCTTCGCCATCGACACCGCCACGGGTGCAACGTTCGAGTGGGTGTCGGATCCGGACGCGGCACGACCGGGCGACCGCGTCTCGGTGGCGCCTGACCGCCCGGTGCTCGCCTTCGCATGAGGCGCCGCGAGGTCGCGGGCCTCCTGGTCACGCTCCTCCTGGCGTGGCTCGTGGCCTACCCGCTGCTCCTCACCGGGCTGGAGAGCGTGCGCGCGCCGGGCGGGTGGACCCTCGAGCATTGGGCTCGCTTTGCCAGCGCGGCGCACGAGTGGCGGACGCTCTGGGCGAGCCTGTGGATCGCTGCGGCGAGCGTCGTGCTCGCGGGGGCGGTGGGGATCCCGCTGGGGTTCGTGATGGAGCGGTTCGAGTTCCCCGGCCGCCGGCTCCTGGGCGCCCTCGCCGCGCTCCCGATCGCGCTGCCGCCTCTCGTGGGCGTCATCGCCTTCCTCTTCCTCTACGGGGAGAGCGGCTTCGTCTCGCGTGCCGTGCAAGCCGCGCTGGGTCTCCGCGAAGCGCCGTGGCGACTCCGGGGGCCAGGCGCCATCCTCCTCGTCCACGCGTACTCCATGTACGTCTACTTCTACCTCTACACGCGCGCCGGGCTCGCGCGCCTCGACGCATCGATGCTGGAGGCCGCGGCGTCGCTCGGCGCGGGCCGCTGGCGCACGTTCACGCGCGTCACGTTGCCGCTCCTCAGACCGCCGCTCGTCGGCGCCGCGATCCTCACCTTCATGACCGCGCTGGCCTCGTTCAGCGCGCCGTACATCTTCGGCGGCGGCTTCCGGGTGATGACGACCCAGATCGTGGCGTCGAAGCTGAGCGGCGATCTCGCGATGGCGACCGTGGAGACGCTGGCACTCGCGGCGGTGGCCCTCGCGGGGCTCACGGCGCTCCGCCGAACGGGCGGAGGCCGCGACATGCTCGGCTCGGGGCAAAAGGGCGCGGCAGCGGCGCCGCGCCAGCTTCGCGGCGGGCTCCCGCGCACGCTGGCGGCCGTGGCGGGCTGGGGGATCGCCGCGCTTCTGCTGCTCCCGCACGCGACACTCCTCCTCGTCTCGCTCGTGCCGCCCGGCGCGTGGACGACCGAGCTCCTGCCGCCACTTCTGTCGGCCTCGAACTACGGGGCGCTCCTTCGCGAGCCCGAGCGGTTGCGGCCGATTCTGAACTCGCTGGGCATGGCTGCGGCGAGCACGATCGCGGCCGTGACCCTTGCGCTCGTGGCGGCGCGACTGGTCGTCGTGGGCCGGGTGAGGGTCCGCGGGTGGATCGAAGGGCTGCTCTCGGCGCCGTGGGCAATGCCGGGGACTGTGTTCGCCATGGCACTCGCCACCGCCTTCAGTGTGCAGCAGCCGTGGGCCGGCCGCTGGATCCTTGTCGGGACGTTCTGGATCCTGCCCCTCGCATACCTCGTCCGGAGCCTGCCACTCACCGGCTGGGCCGCGCTCGCCGGACTGCGGCAGCTCGACCCCGCATTGGAGGAGGCGGCCGCGTCGCTAGGCGCTGGCCGCTGGCGCACGCTCACGCGCGTGACGATCCCGATGATCGGCCCCGCGCTGGCGGCGGGTGCCTCCCTCGCGTTCATCATGACGCTCGGCGATTTCGTGACCTCGATCGTGCTATACACCTACGAGACGCGCCCGATCTCCATCGAGATCCTCGCTGCGCTCCGGGAGTTCGACCTCGGGATCGCGGCTGCCTACGGCATCTGTCTCACGGCCCTGAGCGCGCTCGCCTTCGCCCTGGGCGAGCGCCGGCGGGGTGAGCGCCGGGGGGAGCGGCGGGCGGAGCGACGGGAGGCACGGTGAAGCGAGCCGAACCCCGCCGGGTCTCCGTCCTCATGGCCACCGCGTTCGTGGACATGATCGGGTTCGCCATCGTCTTCCCCCTCCTGCCGTTTTACGCCCTGCGACTCGGCGGCGAGGAGTGGATGGTGGGTCCCCTCGTTGCCGCGTATTCGATCGCACAGCTCGCCTCTTCGCCACTCTGGGGCCGCGTCTCCGACCGCTACGGCCGCCGGCCGGTGATCCTCTTCGGTCTACTCGCTGGCGCCGTCGCGTACGTGATCTTCGGATTCGCCGAGGCACTCTGGCTCCTCTTCGCCGCCAGGCTCGCCCAGGGCTCCGGTGGCGGGACGACCGGCGTGCTGCAAGCCTACATCGCAGACGCGACGCCGCCACGGGACCGGGCGCGCGCCCTGGGGTGGCTCTCGGCGGCGACGAGCGCGGGGGTCATGATCGGTCCGGCGCTCGGCTCGCTCGCCGCGACCTGGGGGTACGCGGCGCCGGGCCTGCTCGCCGCCGGGCTCTGCCTGTTGAACTTCGGCTTCGCAGCGCGCTGGCTCCCGGAGTCGGCACCGCTGGCCGTTCCGAACCCCAACGGGCCCGCGCGCGTCCGGCGTCCGATCCGTTCGGCGTTCTGGGAAGTGCTTCGGCACCCGAGACGACCCGTGTCCCGGCTCATCTGGATGTACGCGACCGGCATGGCCGCGTTCACGTCGATGGCGGTCGTCCTCCCGCTGTTCCTGTACCACCGCTTCGGCGTCACGGAGAGGACGATCGGCTACTTCTTCGTATACACGGGAACCCTGAACGTGGTGATGCGGGCCCTGATCCTGGGGTGGGCGGTGGATCGGTTGGGCGAGGATCGGGTGATGCACCTGGGCGCAACTGTTCTCGCGCTGAGCTTTGCCCTCCTCCCCTTCGCCGGGAGCATCCCCGTGCTCGTGGCGATCGCCGCGGGCTTGCCGATCGGCACAGCGCTACTCTTCCCGGCGACCTCCGCGATGATCACGCACGGCGCCGAGGAGAGCGAGATGGGCCAGACGCTAGGGGTCCAGCAGGCCTTCGGCGGGGTGGCGCGCGTCGCGGGGCCGATCGGCGCTGCCGCCGCGTTTCAGGGGCTCGGCGCCGAGGTCCCCTTCGTCGCCGCGGCCGCGCTCCTCGTTGCGAGCCTCGCCTTCGTGGTAACCGCCGCGCGCGCGCACCCGGTCACCACGCCGCACCGAGCGTGACCAGGCTCCCCTAGCGACTCGCCGCCCGACCTACCGCCTCGCGCGTGAGCCGCTCGAGCGCCTGACGGCCCGTCTCCCACCAGGGGCGGAGGTTCGCGTCACACCCATCCCACCACTTCACGAAGCGCGCGTAGTGGGCTCGGGCCCTTTCGGGATCACGGAGCCCCTCGTAGACCCGTCCGAGGTAGAACTCGACGGGGGCGACAAGAGCGGCCTGTGAGTAGTTCCCGAAGGATTGGAAATACCGCTCGGCCTCTCGCCAGTTCTCGAGCTCGACGAGAAGCCGTCCCACCTCGTAGCGCAGGAAGTCGTGAATGTCGCCTCGGATCCCAAAGGGCCCGAAGCCCGGCAAGTTCGGAAACACCTCTTCCAGCCCGCGGAGCGCCGCCTGGTGGTCGCCCCGCCGAAGAGCGGCATAGCCTCGCAGCCCCTGCGCGTAGGCGCGGTGATCCGACACCTCCAGGGTGTCGCCTTTCTGCTCCGCCTGCGCCGCCCCAGATTCGAGGGCCCGGACCTGCGCTTCGACGTCCGGCCAGCGTTTCTCCTGCGCCGCGAGCGCGCCGATCAGGAACCGGTCGAAAGACTCGGGCTCCGAGGCGAGGTGGCGCGCCGCCCGCCGAGCCGTGGCCGTATCCGCGTAACCCTGGAGGTGCAGGAGAAGACCGATCCTCGGGACGACGCGCCTGAAGCGCTCCTCCATGGCCAGGCCGGACAGGATCTCCCGCGCCTCGGCGATGCGACCGCGCCGAACGTAGCCGGCCGCGAGCCAGGCGCGCGCGTTCTGCCGCCGCGCGAGGGGATGCCGCTCGTGGAGCCGCGCCTCGGAAACGCGCAGGAAGGGGTCCCAATAGTCGGGGGATGTCGAGAGCCCGAACGCCGCACACGCGAGGGCCTGTGTGTCGAACGTGTCCAGCTCAGCCAGGCGCCGACTTCTGGTGAGGCTATCTCCCCAGACGAGAGCATAGGCGAGATCCCATCCTTTGCACGACGGACTCTCGGAATCGATCTGCCGGTAGCCTACCAGGAGCTCCCGTGCGCCTGCGCTATCCTCCCGGGCGAATGCATCACCGAGAAAGTGAATGTACGGAGGGCCGAAGAACGGGTTCAGCTCGAGGGCTCGCCGCAACGCGCTCCGGAATTCATCCCGCCGGTAGAAAACCTGCGGCCCGAGGTACAGCTGGGCCTCTCCGAGCTGCGCCCAGCCCTCCAGGTCGTCGGGGTAGCGGGCCGTCAGCTGCTCGAACGTTCGAAGGGCTGCGAGCCGTCCACGTAGGAACTGCGCGTAACCCCGCAAGAGGAGGGCATCTCGCTCGGGGAGACGGTCCGCCAGGCGCGCGGCGCGCTCCGCGTACTGGAACGTCTCGTCGGAGCCCCCCTCGGTCCACACGTGGGCTAGCGCGACCCGGTACCACGCCAGCGCGAACGTCGAATCGAGTTCAACGGCGCGGCGGAAATGCGCGAGCGCCTCGGTGAACCGGGAGCGCCGGTATTTCTGCTCCCCCTCCAGGTACTCCCTGAGCGCGGAGAGGGAGGACGTCGTCGCTCGCCCGACGTCGAGTTGCCCCAATCCTCCCGCTGCGGGAACCGCGCCCTGCCGTAGAAGCTCCACACTCAACCGGTTCGCCAGCACGAGCACGCTGTCGGCGGGCCCTTCCACGACGACTGCCGAGCCCCGGGGCGTGCCACCCGGCAGGTCGTAGACCTCCGCGGTGAGCCGGACCCCGCTCTCGGACCCGAGGACGCTCCCCAGGATCGCGTACGTGGCCCCCACAGCGTGCGCGATCTCGAGGGCGGCCTGCTGATCGGCCGGCTCCGCCCCATCACCGATCTCGCGCCGCCATTTGCTGAGCACTGCCCGCGGGTCGATCTTTCGCACGCCCGCCACGCCCTCGAGGTTCGTCGAGAGGAGATCCACCATCCCCTCGCGCCACAGATCCATCCCGGGGCCGACGACCCGGAAGGGCAAGACCGCGATCCCGGGCCCCGCAGCGGCCGTCGCCTCCTTCACGACCGAAAGGCCGCCGCCCCGCGCCTTCACGAGCACGTACACGCCCGCCACCCCGAAGAGCAGCGAGAACGCGACGAGGCCGCCCACGAGCGCGCGCGCCCACGTGAGGTGCGGGAGCCGGCGCTGAGCCACGGAGGCCGCAAAGTCCTTCAGATTGAGCTCCCACGGGCTCGGAGCAGCAACCGCTCCCGTCGGGCGGGACTGGACCCAGGCGGTCGCCACGATGATCACGAACCCGATGAGGAGCAGAACGAACGCGAGAGGCGTCACCCACTTGGCGAGCAGAAACTGGTTCTGGAGAAGTGAGACGACTTGGAGGATGAGCCAGGAGGCGCCGAGATAGACCACCACGACGCCGAAGAGCCGCGCGTGGCGAACCCGCGACCAAAAGCCGGGGGAAGGCATGGGCTACAGGATAGCGCGCGCGGCCCGTAGTAACAATGGCTTTCCTCGTCGGCTCGTGGAAACACCTGTATTCGAGGCGGATCCGGTGAGACGCACCCAGACGACGCGCGGAGGTGCTACCGCACCGCCACGGCCGACGCGGTGAGGAGACGACTGAGGAATGCCACGCTGCGCTCGATGCTCCCCGGAAGCGCGAAGAGGTTGTGGCCGCCGCCTGGATAGAGGAAGAACTCGAACCCGGGCTCGCCGCGACCCAGATCGCGCATCACCTCGAACAGCCTCTCCGCTTCGCCGACCGGCACCGTCGTATCCGCGGTGCCGTGGTGAACCTGAAGCTGCGGAAGGCGGTTCGCGAAATAGACGGGCGAGCGGCGCAGCAGCTCGGGCCTCACGTCCTCGATCGTGAGTTCGCCGCGCTTCAGCGGCTGGATGAACTGCTGGTTCAGATAGTCCAAGCCCGGCAGGTCGCGCAGGACGCCCCGGAGCGCGTCCGTGACGACATCCTGCACGAACGGGCCGAAGAAGTCCGTCGGACCGAAGAACTCGACCACGACATCGATCCGCGCGTCGCGCTCGGCCATCAGCATCCCGACGGCGGCCCCGCGGCTGAACCCCAGCACCGCGATGCGTTCGGGATCTGCCTCGGGCGTGGTCTGGAGAGCCACGTTCAGCAGCGCCAGCGCATCGTCCACGTCGCGATCCCAGGGGCTCGGCTCGCCCTCGGACAGGTATGTGGTTCTCTCGAAGACGAGAGGCTCGGAGCGAAACGATGGCGCGACGAAGACGAACTTGTCCTGGATGCTGCTGAACCCGAAGGGGAGCAACGCCAGCGTCTCATCGATGTCCACTCCGCCATCCCCGCCGTGCGCCACGACCAGCACGGGCAGGCTCCCGGGCTGCGCGCCCGCGGGTGCTAGGATCGCCCCGAAGTGCCGCACCCCATCCACGCGATGCGACACGATACGTACTGTGCCCTGAGTGCTGCCCAGAGGCACTGGAGACGTTCTTACGATCTCGACGTCCCGTGCCGACGGGTCGCGACCCGCCCATTCGCCGAGGATCGCATTGATCTCGGCGGACGTGGCCGGCGCGAAGAGCTTCGTGAAGTTGACGCCTTCGACGATGCGATCGCGCTCGGGGCCGGCCGCATCGCCGCATGCGGCGAGCAGGCAGACGAGGGCGAGCGCCGGAAACCCGCGGCCGTCTCGCATCGCACCGCCTAGCGACCAACGCACGGCGAGCCGCACGGTCAGGGAAGCCCGTGTCGCCACGGCCGCTAGCTTGGGGTCTTCGGTGTGTAGTCCAGCATGTGCGGGACCGGCACGTTCGGCGGCGCGAATCGGCCACCGACGAAGACCCCGCCCCGGCAGCGGGGTGTAGAGCTCGATGGCGATCTGCGAGACGGGCAGCGAAGTCGTCGCTCCGAGTTGAGCCGACTCAGCCGGCGTCAGGGACGCGATCGCGAGGATCGGACCCGTGTCGTCGGGTATATGGGCCAACGGCGTGTGCGGCGGCCGGTTCGGGAAGAATCGGCTTTGCGCCCCCCGGTGCATGTCGCTGTAGTACCAGCGGAGCGCCGCGGTCTCGTTCTCGAACCAGGCGAAGATGACACTCCTTCCCGCTCGCGGTCATAGCTCTGTGAGTCCTGGGCGCGCGGCGGTGCATACCGGCGTCTACCTGAAGTGACATGGCGACACCTCCGCCGTGGTTGGTGGCAAGCGATCTCCGACCGATCCGCCGCACGTCACATATAGATGCGCTCTCACCCGATCAGCAAGACAAGGGAACGCCATTAGCCGCATCACGGCGGGCCACGCCTTCGAACGTGGATACGGCGGCTTCCCTGGTGCTCCGGGAGCGCGTATAACAAGTGCGGATCCTCGCCAACATCATGCACGTTCCTGGCCGATTCCGACTCTTCGTCGCCTTCGCGGTCGCGATCGCTTCCAGAGCGACGCCGGCCACGGCGCAATCTACGCAGGACGACTCCGTGCCCCGGGCGCCCGTCCGGCAGACCCGCGCCTGCGTCGTCGCTCGGATCGTGGACGGGGATACGTTTACCTGTCGCGGCGGGCTGAGGGTGCGACTCTTGGGGATCGATACGCCGGAGAAGTCGCAGCAGCCGTTCGGCGAGCGGGCCCGCTCAGCACTGGCGGAACGACTCCCCTTGGGCTCCAAGGTATTGCTCGAGCGCGACGTTCAGACCCGCGATCGCTACGGTCGGTACCTCGCGTACGTGTGGCGCGACAGCGTCCTCGTGAACTGGGTTATGCTTCGCCGCGGCTGGGCCGTCCTCTACACGGCGCCGCCCAACATGCAGTACGTCGAGCATTTCCGGAAGGCGCAGCGCGCGGCGCGGGAAGAGGCCGCAGGCTTCTGGTCTATCGGCGCGCTCGAGTGCGCGCCCATCGAGCACCGTCAGGGCCGCTGCGACTGAACCTGCCGACCCCTGGGTCCACGGCGACGGTCCTCGGGGATGGAGCGGAGGCGTGTGGGCTCAGGGCACCTCCCGGATCGAGGCGCCCCGCAATTCCATCAGGACTTCGCCCAGCCGCCGCAACTCGTCGCCGTACCGCGCCCAATCGCCTCGGCGCTGCGCGGCCTGAGCCTGCTCGAAATGCCGCAGCGCCCTCGCGATGAGCTCGTTCGTCTGCCCGGCGGGTTCCGTCGGCGCCGCCCGGCGAGGCTCCGGCACCTCCGCGGCGCCCTCCCGGAAGATCCGAGCCAACCCGCCCTCCAGCGTCTCCGCCATGACGACCCGGTTCTCGTAGGCGACCACCACACGCTTCAGCTCCGGGATCCGGCCTCCTTCAGCGCGGAGATACAGGGGCTGGACGTACAGGAGCGATTCCTCGATGGGGATGACCAGGAGGTTGCCCCGGATCACCTCCGAGCCCCGC
>JACQVD010000154.1 GCA_016209945.1 Gemmatimonadota bacterium | reverse complement strand
GCCCTCGACCAGCCAGTGGAGCGCGGCCAGTCCCGCCTCGACCGCAAACTCGGGACGCACGGCGGCGGAGTCCCGCGCGGCGCGCGTCAGCGTCTTCGGATCGCACGGAGTCTGATTCGCGAGCCGGATCGCCTCGTCGAAGAGCCCCACCTCCTTCGCCGTGGCGAACCACTTTCCCTCGTCGCCGGGCGTGGTCGCCACGAGATCCCCGAGCAGCTCCTCGGGCCTCTTCCGTGGATACTTCCGGGCGAGGGCCCGGTAGGTCGCGAGATACGACGTGCCCCGGGTCGCCTGGAGCGCGTGGCGCCGGTACGCCTCCTCGGCGCGACCGGATGCGAGCAAGATCTCCTCGCACGCGGCCGCGATGGCGACGGGATTGTCGTTCCGTCCGCGTGACGCCTCCGCGTAGCGGATCGCCTCGTCCGGACGGCCCTGCGCCGCCAGGGCGCGCACGCCCCACTGCCGGTACGGCCACCAGGGCAACGGGTCCTTCTCGAGGAGGGCGACAATCTCCTCATGGCGCCCCGCCCGGAAGAGCGCACTGAAGCAGGCCATCGTGCCGTGGAAGAAGCCGCGCCGCACCGGGTCCGGGCTCCAGGCCATCTCCACGATGGGGACGAACCGATCCGCCCACGCCGAGGCGGTCTCCGGCGACGCGCAGAGGTCGCCCCAGAAGTCCCCGAGGCGCTCGATGTACGGGATCTCGTCATTGGCGTGGGCGTCCCAGAGGCGTTCCAGCCAGCCCTCGCGCGTCCTCGCGTCCACGGACGCCCTGGCGATGACGGCCACGAGATCCTCGATGGCGTGGTTCACCGCGGTCCCGATGGCGCCCGAGGAGCTGTCCACATGCTCGAGCGCGGGCGACACGCGCTCCAGGAACAGTACCGCCCCCTCCGCGCCCAGAACCGGATCGCGCCGGGCGACCGTCTTGATCTCGCTCGCCGCTTGCCTGACGCGCTCGATCGCCGGCTGCGACTTCCAGCCAAAGGCGCCCCGCCGGAAGCGGCGCGCAAACTCCCAGTGAGCTGCCTTAGTTAGAGCCCTGGACATCCTCACCCGTGCCTTGGCGCCTCATCTCGCGCCGCCTTCGCGACATGGCTCACCGGGATTCTACGTTGAGAGTACGTTGAGAGTCGTTGGCCCGGAATCAGGACCTTGTCGTTGTCGAAATCGAAGCTGACGAACACGCGCTTCTTGCCGGTGCGCCTCTCGGGCCGCAAGGTGACATCGGGCCCATGGCGACTCTCGGTCGCGGTGGATCCCAAGCTGCGACGGCCAGCGCTGCGAGTGTGCCGAAGCCGAGCAAGGCACCCCAGTTCACCGGTGGGGCGGGAAAGTGCGGTCGCAGCTCAGGATGTTCGCCCGCGCGTAGCCAGACGCGACGAACCGGGTCATAGAGCTGGTGCTCCGGGCGCAATTGCCCCGAGAGCGCGAGCTTCTGCCACCCGCTGATCGATCGGTACACCAGAGGCGGGCCGTATGGCCCGGGCAGGGAGCCAGACATGGCCGATCACTCCTCCTTCACGAGCTCGTCGAATGGTCGCGGATCCATCTCGAAGCGGTTCTCGCGGAGTCGCGCGCGCAGCGTCTCCGCCAGCGCCGTGGTGATCGCTCCGGCCCTGATCGCCGTCACCAGCGCCCCGGCGGTGTCGAGCAAGTATTTCTCCCCGAGCCGCGCGAACAGCTCCCGCCGGAAGCGCCCCTTCTCATCCGCGGCAATCACCCATCGCCGGCTGACAGCAACGGCAAGCGACGCGGACTCCCCATCCCCAAGGAATCGCCGAAACTCGTCGTACAGCAGGAAGCGGAACTGCGAGAGCCCGCCCAGGATGTCCATCCGGTCGAGCACGAGGAAGTCGATGAGGAAGCTGGAGTCGGTGACCACCAGCAGGCGCCCATCGTCCGCGCGTTCCACCTCTCATGCGCGCGGGATCCCTCAGCTTCGCCCGGCTGATGACCTCCCGGCGGAGCGCCTCGACGGCGAGCAGTCGCCTGGTCGATGGCGCGCTCCCCCGGCCATGGCCGATCCCCCGCGCGGCGCGACCCTAACGTGGCGCTTGATTCCGCCTTCATCCGCTCTGTATAAGGG
>JACQVD010000151.1 GCA_016209945.1 Gemmatimonadota bacterium | reverse complement strand
GCTTCGACCTGAAGACCTTTCCGCGTGTACTCGTCCAGCGCAGCGCTGTCGCCCAGGGCTGCGGCGACCCGGGCGAGGTGCAGGTAGGCACCGGGATAGGCGCTATCGAGGTCGAGGGCACGCTGGAACGGCTGAAGGGCGAGCGCTTCCGGCTGGCCCCAGAGCGGCCCGTAGTGATACCGGATCTCACCGAGCTGGAACCACGCCTCCACGTCGTCGGGGTACGCGGACACTACCGTCTCGTAGAGGCGCTCCGCCTCGGCGACGTCGCCGCGATGCGAGGCACGGCGTGCAGCGAGAAGCCAGCGATATCGCTCCGGCAGCCGATCGCTGTGCCGCTCGGCAGCCGCCGCGAGCGGCACGACGAGCTCCTGCGGGCCCGCCCACTCGGTGCTGATGCTTCCTCGATAGAACGCGAGGGCGAAGGCGGAATCGAGCTCCGTGGCCTTCCGGAATTCGTCGCGCGCCAGCGCATATTCCCCGCGACGATACGCCCGCTCACCGGTCAGGTAATGACGGAGCGCTTTGGGATCGGACGTCGTGAGCGCCTCCACGCGAATCGTAGGCAATGCGCCCTTCGACCAGAGCTGCTTCATGAGCTCGACGGCGAGGCGATCCGCGAGCTGCGCGGCGTCACCCTCCGTGCCTTCCACCTCCGCGGAACTCCGTAGCTCGCCCGAACCCACGTCGTAGAGGTCCGCCGCGATCCGCAGTCGCTCCCCGACGCTCACGACGCTCCCGAGAATGGCGGCGCCGGCGCCGAGCTGGCCCGCGACCTCCAGCGCCCGGGCGGGATCCACGGCCGAATCCGCCGGCCAGCGCGCCAGCACCGCCCGCGGGTCGATCGGACGAATCCCCTGCACGCCGCCGAGGTTCAGCGAAAGCAGATCCATCATCCCCTCGGCCAACCCCCTGGCACCCGGCCCCGCACCGCGAAACGGAAGCACAGCCACACGGTCAAACGGCAGTGGCCCGCCCGCCCGCGCCCCGACTTCACGCGATGGGCGCATGACCGCGAACCAGCTCCCGAGCGCCGCGAAGGCGACGAGAACGCCCAGGAGCCCGGCGGCGGTCACGTGATGCCTGGCAGGCACCGCCGGTCGCGCCGCCGGCTGCGCGATCTCGCCTGCGGACGGTTGCGGCGTGAGCTCGTACGCCCACGCCAGCACCATCGTGACCGGGATCCCGAGTGCGAGGAGGACGACGACGAAGGTCACGGTCCAGGGAGGCAGACGCAGGGCCGGGAACGTGATCGCCGACACCTGGGCCACGATCCACGCGACCACCAGGTAGACGACGAGGGCGCGCACAACCCTGCGCCTGCGAAGCTCGCGCAGGAAGTCCCTCATCGGTCCGCCCGCGCCGCCCGCAGGAAAGGGGGCCTCGTAGACGTGGTGGAGGGTGACAATTCAAGCGTCAAAGTGCGGAACCGAGAGCCGGGTGACAAGGCGAGCCGCCCCCAGCGGGTGCGCGCGGGCCCTGGCCTCTGCAAGTCCGTCACTCACCGCTATATTTGTGTAGCGTCCTGGGCCGCGAGCACGGTTCTCTACGAATCCACGCGAAGACGATGGCCCTCTCGAAGCGAAGAACATCGGTCGTCGTGGACGTCGGCGGTGTGCCCGTCGGCGGCGATCACCCGATCGTCGTCCAGTCGATGACGAACACCGACACGGCCGACGCCGAAGCGACGGCCCGCCAGGTGGCCGCGCTCGCCGAAGCGGGGAGCGAGCTCGTCCGCGTGACCGTGAACAACGAGGAGGCGGCGGAGGCGGTGCCCCGCATCGTCGAGCGGCTCGACGCCATGGGCGTGCGCGTTCCGGTCATCGGCGACTTCCACTACAACGGGCACGAGCTCCTCACAACACATCCGCAGTGCGCGCAGGCGCTCGCCAAGTACCGGATCAATCCCGGAAACGTGGGCACGAAGCGCCGCGACGAGAACTTCCGGACGATCATCGAAGTCGCGATCGCAACCCACAAGCCCGTCCGGATCGGCGTGAACTGGGGCTCCCTCGATCAGCAGCTCCTCACGGAGATGATGGACGAGAACGCGCGGCGTCCCGAGCCGCGGTCTGCACGGGAGGTCACGATCGACGCGATGGTGGAGAGCGCCCTCCGCTCCGCCCGGTTCGCCGAAGAGACCGGCCTGCCGCACAACCGCATCATCCTGAGCGCGAAGATGTCACGGGTGACGGACCTCGTGGAGGTCTACCGCCGGCTGGCCGCGGCCTGCGACTACGCGCTCCACCTGGGCCTCACGGAGGCGGGGATGGGTGCCAAGGGGGTCATCGCGAGCACGGCCGGCCTCGCCATCCTCCTGGCCGACGGGATCGGCGACACGATCCGGGTCTCGCTCACGCCGGCGCCCGGCGGCGAGCGCACCGAGGAGGTCAAGGTCGCGCAGCAGGTTCTCCAGTCCCTGGGGCTCCGAAACTTTGCACCGGAGGTCTCCGCCTGCCCAGGCTGCGGGCGCACGACCAGCACGTTCTTCCAGGAGATGGCGGACCAGATTCAGCGCTACCTTCGCGAGCAGATGCCGGTCTGGAAGGCCCGGCACCCTGGGGTCGAGACGATGACCGTGGCGGTGATGGGGTGTGTGGTGAACGGGCCCGGCGAGTCCAAGCACGCCAACATCGGGATCTCGCTCCCCGGGACCTTCGAGCAGCCGAAGGCGCCCGTGTACGTGGACGGCCGCCTGCACACGACGCTCAAGGGCGATCGGATCGTGGAAGAGTTTCTCGCGATCCTGAACGACTACGTGGCGTCACACTACCCGCCCCACCCGTAACCGCTTCACGCGCCCGCGCAGCAGAAGAACAAGACCCAGGCCGAGTGCCGTGGCTGCGGATAGCCACCCGACCACGTCGCCCAGGCGCGTGTAGATCGTCCGCTCACCGGTCGTGAGCACATCGCCGATGATCACCGCGGGCTCGAAGAGTCGGGTCCGCTGCACGACACGCCCGCGGGGGTCCACGATCATGGAGATCCCCGTGTTCGCCGACCGCGCAATCCCCACACGGTTCTCGACGGCCCGCATGACGAGGTGGACCGGATGCTGGAAGAGCCCGGCCGTGCGGCTCCACCACGGTCGGTCTCTGCCGAACCACGCGTCGTTCGTGATGTTCACGAGGAAATCGGCGCCCTCCAGGCGGTATCTCCGCGAGAGCGGCGCGAAGATCGACTCGTAGCAGATGAGGACCCCGAAGCGGCTCCGTGACGCCGAGAGGAGCGGGGCGTCGCGCCCGCGCGCGTAGCCGCCGAAATACGCGAGGAACTCCCCCACGACGCGGGCGATCCCGCTCCGATCGCCGGCCAACCAGCGGCGCCGCCATTCGTGGACCCACCCGAGCGGAACAAAGGGCACCCGCTCCACCACGGGGACAAGGTATTTCTTGTGGTACGTGCCCCGCAGGGCGCCGTCGGGGGCGTACAGCAAGGCGGCATTGAAGTATTCGTACTCCCCCCCCGGCTCGCCAAGCCGGAAGTCCAGCGCACCTGCCAGGATCGCCGCCTTCCGCGTGTAGGCGACTTCTCCGATCCACGCCTCCCACTCCCTGGAGAGCCTCAAGAAGTCGTTGTAGGCCGCTTCGGGCCAGATGAAAAGCTCGACGGAGGTGTCGCGGATGGACGCCGTGAGGTTCTCCAACGCGGTGCGCGTGGTGTCCTTGGCCACCTCCCGCTGGAGCTTCAGGTGCTCCGGGATGTTCGGCTGGAGGATCGCGACGCGCGTCGCCGTCCGGACGTCCAGCGTGTGCCATCGAACGAGCGAGTACGCGACCGGGATCGCGAGCACGGCCGTGAGCGCAAGCGCTGGGCGGCGCAAGGTGGCACCTCTGCGCGCCGCGAGCAGGCCCTCGGCCAGGATCGCGTTCACGGCCACGATCCAGAACGTGAGCCCGCGGGCGCCGACGATGTCCGCCGCACCGATGAGCCACGGAAACCCCGTCAGCGACGTGCCGAGCCCGAGCCACGGGAACGAGACATCGAAGAGATGGCCCTGGAGCCACTCCGCCGCCGTCCACGCCAGCGGCGCCACCGCCCAGATCGGGACGCCGAGCCGCGTCCGGGCCTCGTGCACGAGCACGCCCGCGCCCGCCGTGAACCAGGAGAGGATGAAGACGGTGATGAGGTATCCGAGGATCGCGATCGGCGTGTACCAGACGAGGGCCGCGAAGAGCCAGTAGAGCGTGAGCCCGAAATAGACGAGCCCGAGCCCGTAGCCCGTGCGACAGGCCACGTCCCTCCCCTCGCGCCCCGGCGGAAGAGCCGCCAGGTGGAAAAGCCAGGGGACGAGCGCCACGAAGGGAGGGAGGAGGAGGTGGAAGGGCGGGAACGAGAGCGTCAGCAGAACCCCGCTGAGGAGCGCAACGAGCGCTTCGCGACCCTGGGGCAGCCAAACGGGCATCACATCACGACCCCGTGGCCCTCCACCGCCGACCGGTAGCACGCCTCGATCACGCGCATCAGGATCTCCTGATCCACGGGGAGGTCCGCGGTCCGCTCACCCCGGAGCACGGAGAGGAAGTACGCCAGCTCCTCGCGGTAGGACGCTGTGTACACGTTCTCCTTCCCCTCCGGGAGCGGCGGCGTCACATCGAGGATCCCGGTTTCCCCTTCCCGATGAACGGCGAACGGCGAGATGGAGCCCGAGCCGTGGGTTCCGAGCACGTAGAGCGTATGGCGGTCGCGGGCCGCGATGAGCTCCCATGTGACCTCCAGACTCATCGTGACGCCCGTCTTCATTTGCAGCAGCACGACCGCCGAGTCTTCCACCTCCGCGCCCCGGCCCCGCCGCGTGTAGGCCGTGACGCGGTCCGGCGCCGGGTAGTGCAGCATCCAGAACGCCAGGTCGAGAGCCTGGATCCCGAGATCCATGAGCACGCCGCCCCCCGCCAGCCGCTGCGTCCTGCGCCATCCGGTCGTCGGCTGCCGAAGCCCCCGGTTGAGCCAGCCCGCGCGGAGATAAAAGATCTCGCCGAGATCGCCCGACTCCACGAAGTGGCGGAGCGCCATCGTATCCGGGCGGAACCGGTGGTTGAGCGCGAGCAGGAGGTGACGACCCGCCGCCTTCGCCGCGTCGAGAAGCCGGCGCACGTCCTCCGCCCGCGTCGCCAGCGGCCGCTCGCAGATCACGTGCTTTCCCGCCCGGAGCGCGGTCTCGACGAGCATGGCGTGCAGGTGATTCGGCGTGCAGACGAGGACGGCGTCGAGGTCACGCTCGCCATCCAGAAGGGCGTCCAGCGCTGTGTAGCTCCGCGGCACCTTGAAGCGATCCGCGATCGTCCTCGCCTTGTGCGCGTCCACATCGCACACGGCGACGACCTGGCACCGCGGCATGCGCGTCAGGACCGGCAGGTGCACGACCTGCGCGATCGCTCCGGTGCCCACCACGGCCAGCCTGACGTCGCCCGACTCGGTAGCGCTCAATACCAGCGCTCCAGCTCAATCCCCGGGTAGTACGCCTTCAGGATCTCCTCGTAGGACTTCCCGGCCCGCGCACGGCCGATGGCGCCCCACTGGCACATCCCGACCCCGTGCCCCCAGCCGCCGCCCTGCACCCGGAGCTCGTCCTCACCCGTCCCCCGGTTCGCCCAGGTGGCGACGAAGAACGTCGACCGGAGCGGCCGCCCCGGCTGCGGCTCCAGCACCCAGCGAATGTCGTCGCCCCGGACCGTATGAGTGGCCCGCGCCGTCTCGATCTCCAACCGGCGGGCGCGCCCGCTCTTGCTCCGCTCCGTGACGCGCACGTCCGCGATCGCGCCCAACCGTGCCGGCGCGATCCCCGTGCGCAGCGGCAGCGTCCTCGCCAGGACTTCCCGCAGCTGTGCGATCCGCCATCGCTCCTCCCAGCGGAAATGGGGCGAGATGTCGCAATAGAAGCGTCCCTCCGCGCCGGGAATCGCGTCGGACACCGACACGAGATACGGGCGCCCCGGTCGCGGCCACACATCCTGGATCGCGGACGTCGCACCGCCGCAGGTCGAGTGATAATAGGCGTCGATGGGTCGCCCGCCATAGGTGGCGACGACGCCGCGAGTCTCTTGCACCGCCCGCGTGGTCAGCGCACGCTCGGACGCGAGGCCAGCATAGACCTGATCGCCCACGTCGCCGAACACGTCGAACCCGAGCGAGTCGCGGGCGCCGACGTATGCGATCGTGTACGTTCTGGCGGCGACCGCCTGCGCCTCGACGGCCTCCAGATCCGAGGGCGGACGGTCCCCGATCTCCGCGGGCACAACACCCAGGAGATAGTCCTCGAGCCCGACGGTGTTGATCGCGGTGACGCCGCTCCGCCGGCCCGGGATGACCACGACGGTCCCGCGGTACGAAACCCCGTTGACGCCGACCGCCCGGCTGAACGGTTCGACGAGAAGCCGGCGGTGCGGCTGAGAAACCCAGCCGTCCGGGCGCAGGACGCGCAGGCGGCCGGACCGGTCCCGCACGACGCGCCAGATCTCCCCGGAATCGGACACGGCGATGAGCGATCCCGCGTCCCCGTCGGCGATCCGAAGCCAGCCCTCGGAGGAAAGCCGCACGGTGTCGGCGCCAACCGCCACGCCCACCCGCAGCACGGGCTCCGCCGCGAGCCGCCCGCCGGGCTTGGGACCGCCCGGCACGGCAGCGCCCCCGCAGGCCGCCGCCCACGGCGCTCCCAGCACGAGGAGCGCCAACCTTCTAGGAAGTCGCCTCATCGAGCGCGGCTTCCACAACGTCGAGCGTGCTCTCGATCTCCGGGTCGCCGTGCGCGCTGGAGAGGAAGCAGGTCTCGAAGGGCGACGGCGGGAGGTAGACGCCGCGCCGCAGGCACGCGTGGAAGAAGCGGGAGAAGACTTCCTGGTCGGCGCGCGCGAGGTCTCCGAAGTTGCGCACCGGCCCGCGCGTGAAGTGCACCCCCCACATCCCGCCCACGGCGTCCCCCCAGGTTTCGAGCCCGCGTCGCCGCGCCAGCTCACCGATCCCATCCACGAGGCGCCGTCCCCGAGACTCCAGCGCCGCGTGCGGGCGCTCGTCGGCAAGGGCCCGGAGAATCGCGGCGCCCGCCGCCATGGCAACCGGGTTCCCGGCCAGCGTGCCGGCCTGGTCGACCGGCCCCTCCGGCGCCACGTTTGCCATGAGGTCCGCCCGCCCGCCGTAGGCGCCGATCGGAAATCCACCGCCGATCACCTTCCCGAGCGTGGTGAGATCGGGAACGACACCGAACCGGCCCTGCGCCCCTGCGAGCGCCGCTCGGAAGCCGGTGATCACCTCATCGAAGATGAGCAGCGCGCCGTGCTCCCGCGTGAGCTCGCGAAGTCCCTCGAGGAAGCCCCCGCACGGCGGGATGAGGCCCGCGTTCCCCAGAA
This sequence comes from Gemmatimonadota bacterium, assembly GCA_016209945.1. GTDB lineage: Bacteria > Gemmatimonadota > Gemmatimonadetes > Palauibacterales > KS3-K002 > JACQVD01. Next base: position 4,292 of record JACQVD010000151.1, on the reverse strand, counting down.
TCGGCTCCACGATGACCGCGGCGACGGCACCGGGATAACGCCGGAAGACATCGCGCACGGCGTCAAGGTCGTTGAACGGAACGACGACGGTGAGCCGCGCCAGCGCTTCCGGCACCCCGGGCGAGCCCGGCAGCGCCAGCGTGGCCATCCCCGAGCCCGCACGCACGAGAAACGAGTCGGCGTGGCCGTGGTACGCGCCGTCGAACTTGAGGAGGAGGTCACGCCCCGTCACCGCGCGGGCGAGTCGCACGGCGGACATCGTCGCCTCGGTCCCGCTGTTGACGAAGCGGACCCGCTCCAGCCCCGGCATGCACCGCTGAACGAGCTCGCCCAGCTCGACTTCCTCCGGCACGGGGGCGCCGTAGTGCGTGCCCTTCTCCACCGCCCGCTGCGCCGCGGCGGTCACCCGCGGATCGGCGTGCCCCAAGATCACAGCGCCCCACGAGAGGACGTAGTCGATGTACGCTCGGCCGTCCACGTCGAAGAGCCGGGCCCCCGAGCCCCGGGCCACGAAGAACGGCGTGCCCTTCACCGCGCGGAAGGAGCGCACGGGTGAGTTGACGCCGCCGGGGAAGAGCCGCAGGGCTCGAGCGAAGAGCTCGGTCGAGCGCGGCGTGCTCACCGGCCGAACGCGGACGTGAGATCGAGGCCGAGGACGGGCAATCGCCGGCGCGGCGCGTGCGCCGAGGGCAGGATCTCCAACGCCTCGGCGAAGAGATCGCGGTCGTCCGCCCCCGTTACGCGCACGTGTAGCCGCGCACCGGGCCGCGCGGCCCCGGGGACGTTGGCCACGTACGTGACGCCGTCGATCTCATACGCCTGGCCACGCGTCCGCGCGACCGCCACGCCGCCTTCCGCCACGCCGTCGAGGATCGCCTCGACCGTTCGCCCGATCCAGTCCGCGTTCCGCGCCGCCTCCACCGCCGCCTGCACCTCCGTGAGACGGCGCAGCCGCTCGACCCGCACGCCCTCCGGGATCTGGTCCGGCATCGCCGCGGCCGGCGTCCCGGGTTGCGGCGAAAACGCGAAGGCGCCCAGGTGATCGAACTCCATCTCCTGAAGGAAATCGAGCAGCCGGAGGAAGTCCTCCTCCTCTTCGCCCGGAAAGCCGACGATCACGGTCGTGCGGAGCACGAGCCCCGGAATCGATGCCCGCAGCCACTTTGTCTTCTCCCGCAGCCGGTCGGCGCGCTCCGGCCGGCGCATCGCCCTGAGAACCCGGTCCGAGGCGTGCTGGATCGGCATGTCGATGTAGGGGAGGATCCGAGGCTCCCGCGCCATCAACTCCACGAGCCGCTCGTTCAAGCCCGCCGAGTAGATGTAGAGAAGCCGGAACCACGGGATGGAGGCCTGGCTGAGGAGATCTTCCAGGAGGTTGGCGATCGAAGGCCGGTCCGGGAGATCACGCCCGTAGTGCGCGAGGTCCTGGGCGACGAGGTTCAGCTCCGTCACCCCGCGGGCTTCCAGGCTCTGCGCCTCCGCAATGAGCGCGCGCCTGTCGAACGACCTGTGCTTCCCGCGCCACAATGGGATGGCGCAGAAGGCGCAGCCGTGGTCGCACCCCTCGCTGACCTTCAGGAACGAGACATGGGGCGGGCCCGTGACCGGGAGGCGCGCCCCCGGATGCTCGGCCAGCGGGTCCACGAGGAGGCCCCGCGCCTGGAGTTCCGGCACGAGGCGATCCAGGTCGCGCAGCCCGAGGAAGAGGTCCACTTCTGGAAGGGCCTCGACGAGCTCGTCGCGGTAGCGCTCCACGAGACACCCGACGGCCACCACCGCACGACACGTCCCCTCCTCCTTCTGCCGCAGGGCCGCGAGGAGCATCTCGATCGATTCCTCTTTCGCCGCGTCGATGAACCCGCACGTGTTGACGACGATCACCTCGGCCTCGGCAGGCTCCGGCGTCCACACGGCACCGTGCCGCACCACGGAGGCCAGGATCCGCTCGGAATCGACCGTGTTCTTGTCGCAGCCGAGAGAGATGAGGCCCAGCCGGGCGCCCCGGGGGCGCTCGCACGTCGCCGTCACCGATCCACGACCTCCACCCCCTTCGGGGGCGTCCAGCGGAATACGCTGTCCGGGATCGGCACGCCCACTTGCACCTTCATCATCTCCACGACGCGCCGCGTCCCGCTCTCCTCACGCATCTCGAAGCGCCGGACCAAAAAATCCTCCGCATCGACCCAGACCCGCACGAGCGTCAGGTGCGAGTCGAATTTCGGGACCAGCGCGATGAGGTGCGCGGGCCTGCCGCCGACCGTCTCGCGCTTCACGTACGTCGGCACATACCGGTCCGCGGCGCCGCTCACGAATTGCCTGTGCAGATCCGCGCCCTCGGGCGTCCGCTCCATCGGTGTGCGCAGGACCTGGGATGACTGCGCGCTGGGCGTGTACATCCAGAAATGCCGCCCGTCCGCGAGCACAAGATCGCCCGGCGGCTGGTCGAACTTCATCAGGAAGAGGTCCGGCCTCTTCTGCCAGATGACGCCGCGCCCCTCCCGCCGCTCCTCGAGCGCCGGGATCTCAAGAACCTGACGGAACTCGGCCCGGAGCGTCGCCACGGAGGCGTACGCCTGCTCGGCCCGCCGCAGAATCTCCGCGGGATCCGCCGCCTGAGCGGCGAGCCCGCGGGGGCCGGTGCCCTGCGCCATTGCCCACGCGCAGCCCGCCACGAGCGTCCCGACCAGTGTCGCTCTCTGCATCGCTCGGCGTCCCTTCGGCCGCCGTCATCCGCGCCGGCGCGACGGGTCGCGCTCACAGATCTCGTCCAGCTCCTCGAGGGTCACGAGCACCTCCCGAGGTTTCGACCCCTCGGGCGGCCCGAGGATCCCTGCCGCGTGCAGCTGATCGATGATCCGCGCCGCGCGCCCGTACCCGATCTTGAGCCTCCGCTGGAGGAGGCTCGTGGAGCCCTGGTCGTGCTGGACCACGATCTCCGCCGCCTGCCGGAAGAGCGGGTCGCGCTCCTCGAGCAGCGCCTCCGCGCCTTCCTCCATCGCCTCCTCGCCCTCGCGGGCGCGCACCATCTCGATGATGTCCTCCTCGGCGGGCGCGGCCCGGCGGCTCCGGTACCACGCGACAAGCCGGTCCGTGTCCTCCGTGGAGACGAAGGCGCCCTGAATTCGAACGGGTTCGGAGTGGCCGGGCGGCAGGAAGAGCATGTCCCCATCCCCGAGCAGGCTCTCGGCGCCGTTCTGGTCGAGGATCGTCCGGCTGTCCACCTTCGAGGAGACCCGAAAGGCAATTCGGCAGGGGAAGTTCGCCTTGATGAGGCCCGTGATCACGTTCACCGACGGCCGCTGCGTCGCCACGACTAGGTGGATCCCCGTGGCCCGCGCCTTCTGTGCAAGGAGTGCCAGCGGCCGTTCGATCTCGCCGGCCGCCGTCAGGATCAGGTCGGCGAGCTCGTCCACGACCAGCACGATGTACGAGAGCGGCTCCACCTCCTCCACGAAGCCGCCGCCCTCCGACTCCGGCGCCCGGATCGGCTGCCCTTCCCCCACCCGACGGTTGAAGTCGCGAAGACCCCGCACGCTGTTCGCCGAGAACCACTCGTACCGACGCTCCATCTCCCACACGAGCCACTTCAGGACCGCCGCCGCATCCTGCGTGTTGGTCACCACGGGATGACGGAGATGCGGAAGGTCGTTGTAAACCCCGAGCTCGACCATCTTCGGGTCGAGCATGAGGAAGCGCAGCCGCGCGGGAGGATGCCGGTAGATGAGGCTCGTGACGAGCGCGTTGATGCACACCGACTTCCCCGAGCCCGTCGCACCCGCGACGAGCAGGTGCGGCATGCGCGCGAGGTCGGCCACGTACGGGCGGCCGGTGAGATCTTCGCCCAGACCCAGGGGCAGCTCGGCGCGCGCCCGCTGGTACGCGGGGGTCTCAAGGATCGAGCGGAGATAGACGGCCCGCGGTTCCGGATTCGGCACCTCGACCCCGACGGCGCCCCGGCCCGGAATGGGTGCAACGATCCGCACGCACGGCGCCCGTAGGGCCAGGGCGAGGTCATCGGCGAGGGCGGCGATCTTCCCCACCTTGACACCCGAAGCCGGTTCGACCTCGAACTGCGTCACCACGGGACCGGTCGTGCGGCCCACCACTCGGCCTTCGATCTTGAACGTGCGCAGCTTCTCGACGATCGCGTCGGCCAGCGCGTCGAGCTCTCTCTCGAAGTCGAGCGCGTCACGCGGAGGCGGCGGTGACAGCAGGTCCAGCCCGGGTAGATCCTCGGGAGGCTCCGGCCCCACCCTGCTGGCGACGGGGCGCTCGGGCGGCGCAGGTCGTGC
>JACQVD010000153.1 GCA_016209945.1 Gemmatimonadota bacterium | reverse complement strand
GGGCGCGGCGAGCGGGCCGGCGCAGGTGGCCGTCCTCGTGCGCGGAGGGGTTCGGCCGGCGCGGGCGATCGCCGCCCTGCTGTTGAACTTCGTGGGGGTCCTGAGCGCCTTCCTGCTCCTCGGCGGCGTATCGGCGCTTTACCTCCTGGCCAGCACCGATGTCGGCGAGCGGCTGAGCGGTCTCCAGCGCGCGATGCTGCTCGGGGCGGCGACCGCCGCCGCGCTGCTCGCGGTGGCGGTGCTGAACCCACGGGCCGGCGGCGCCCTGGCCACGAGGGCGCTCTCCCTCGGATCGCGGTTCCCGGGCCGTTTCGGCCGGCTCCTGGGGCGGCTGGGCGCCGCCCTCGAACGCGGGGTCGCGGATTACCGCGCGGCGCTCGAGACGGCTCGCTCGGGCTGGAAGCTCCCCCTCGCCGTGAGCCTCGTCGCGTCGGCCGTCATGCTGCTGAACAAGTGCGCGATCGGGTTCCTGGTCGCCGCGGGCCTGGGATTCGATGGAGGGTATCTCGAGGTCGCGGCGCGCCAGGCCCCTCAGCTCCTGCTCATCTACTTCAGCCCCAGCCCGGGCGGCAGCGGGATCGCCGAGGCGAGCGTGCCGGTGTTCCTGGCCGGCGTGGTCCCGGAGGGGCGCTGGATGGAGTTCGCGCTCCTCTGGCGTGTCCTCACGAGCTACGTGGGCGTCGCGGTCGGTGCGCTCGTCGCTGTCGCGGTCTTCACATCCCGCAGAGGACCCGGGCGCACCTCGCCGCGGGATCCCTAGAGAACGCGGCAGGGTGGAGCCGCAGCAGCAAGAACCTCTCTTCGGGTTCTCTACGTGCGTACGTACGTACGCACGTACGGATGGAGTCGCAGGATAGCCAGGCGGCAGATACTTGGGGGACCGGCGCTGCTACGCGCCGCCCACGGCCAGCGCCACGCGCTCGGACAGGTGTGAGCGCGAGCGGTCCACCCACCTCACCCTGCCGAACCCCGACGGCACGAACTCCGGCTTCGGTGTCGATCCCGGATACTTGAGGTAGGCCTTGGGGTCCCGCATCTCACGCACCGCACCGTACACGCGCCGCACCACGAAACCCTGACGGCGCACCGCCATCTTCACGAGCGTCCACGCGGCATGCCACCCGAGCTGCGCCCGTACGTCAGCCAGCGTGTACAGGCGCGCGAACCGCTCGTAGAACCTCTCGGGCGGTAGCTTGGAGGGGAGCAGGAGGTGCATGACGTCGAAGTAGTTGTAGTCGTCGGTGGTGATCTGCGATTTCACGGTCTCCCACAGCTCGGTGCCCGGGAGCGGCGTCAGCACCGTGAACGTCGGGTTCGGCAGCTTCAGCAGCTGCACGAACTCCTCCAGTCGATCGAAGTCCCCCTCGCCCCACGCGGGGTCCGTGATGAGCGAGGTCATGGGCGTGATCCCGCAGCTCCGCAGGATCTCGATCGCCTCGACGTTCGTCATGGCGCCGCCCTTCGTCCGCTTCCGCACCGAGTCGAGGCCGGCGTCATCGACCTTCTCGATCCCGAGGAAGATCGTGTTCATCCCGATCTCTTTCCACATCTGGAAGAGATCGCGGTACTTCACCACGAGGTCCGCGCGCGTCTCGCACGAGTAGTGGAGCTTGAGGCCGGCGGCGCGGATCTGCTCGCCCAGGACCTCGTACGCGTCCCTCTGGAGGAACGCGATGTCGTCGGTGAAGAAGACGTGGTCCTCGCCGAGGGCCCGCACGCGCTCCAGGTCCTCGACGATCCGCTCCGGCGAGCGCCGGCGCGCGCGTCGCTGGTAGAAGACCCAGATGCTACAGAAGTTGCAGTCGAAGGGGCAGCCGCGCGTCGTCTCCACGCACGCCGACGGGCACGCGAAGCCGTGGTGGTACCGGCGCCGGTAGCGGCGCGAGAGTTCCCGATCAGGAAGCGGCAGCCCATCGAGGTTCGCCGAGAGAGTCCGTTGCTGAAACCCGTTCTCCCGATTCCACAGGGTGAGCACCCCGGGCACCGTCCCGGGATCGTCGCCGCGTTCGAGCGCATCCGCGAGGTCCAGGGCCGGCCACTCCCCCTCGCCGATCACCACGGCGTCCACGGGGGAGCCCGGGAAGAGGAAATCGCCGGGGATGAGCGACGCGTGGTGGCCGCCGACGAACACCGGGACGTCGCGCAGCGTCTCCTTGACGAGCTTCGCGGTCCGCAGTGTGGTGTACACATCGGTCGTAAAGGCGCAACTGATCCCCACCGCCGCGGGCCGGGACCGGCGCAGGTGCACCGCCAGCGCGGAGGGCCTGTCGAGCCGGAGATCGACCAGATGCGTCTCGTGCTCGTGCAGCCTGAGCGCCGCGCTCACGCACTCGAGCCCGAGCGGCTCCACCATGAGGATCTTCGTGAACCCGAAGCGGGTCCCCTGCGGCGGCTGAATCAGCGTGACTCGCATGACGCCTCTCCTGCCGCAAGCGGCGCGGCTCTCACCCGTGGAGCGGACGCCGGGAATCCACGCGGGCTTCCACGTGGTTGACGCCCGTTGGGTGGGTTGCCAAGAAGCACGTAGAATCCTCGACAGGCTCAGAGACCATTTTCGACCGAAGTAGGGCCGCTGTCAACGGGGGCGCGGGGGGCGCGCGCTCCCCTTGCGAACGCGCGCGGTGACACATGAGTTCCCGGGGCCTCGAACGATCGCTCGAATGACCCTGCCGGGAAACTCTTGTGGCTAGGCTCGCGCCTCCGGCCTCGCCTCCGAGACCAGCGCGTCGATGTCGAAGCGGGCGCTGCCCTCGGCCGCCACCCCGGCGGGCACGGGACGGGCCTCAACGCCTGGCCCAGGCTCGGCGAAGACGAGGAGGCCCTTCTCCAGCCGCGCGCCCCGGAGCGCGATCGCGAGCACCTCATCGAGCCGCTCGACCAGGTGGAACCGCGACTTCTCCCGGATCTCCTGGGGCAGCTCCTCAAGATCCGGCTCGTTGTCCCTCGGAAGGACGACCTCCTTGATGCCGGCGCGGGCCGCTCCCAGCACCTTCTCCTTCACGCCGCCGATCGGCAGAACCCGGCCGCGCAGCGTGATCTCGCCCGTCATGGCGACATCGCCGCGGATCGGCCGGCCGGAGAGCGCGCTCACGAGCGCCGTCGCCATCGTGACGCCCGCGGATGGTCCCTCCTTGCGGATCGCTCCTGCGGGCACGTGAATGTGGATCTCGCAGTCCTTGAGGCACGCCTCGGGGATGCCGAGCGGCCGGGTGTGCGCCTTCGCGTAGGAGAGCGCCGCCCGTGCGCTCTCCTTCATCACGTCGCCCAACTGGCCCGTCAGCACCAGCTCGCCCTTCCCGGGCATGACGCTCGCCTCGACGAGGATGATGTCGCCACCCATCTCCGTGTAGGTCATTCCGGTGGCAACGCCCACCTGGTCGCCTTCGAGCCTCTTCTCCGGGTGCACCGTCGGC
>JACQVD010000150.1 GCA_016209945.1 Gemmatimonadota bacterium | reverse complement strand
GAGCAGGAGCGGCTCTGAGCGCGCGGGAGTTCCGCCCTTCGCAATGAGCCGCTGGTTGGTCTGCCGGAACTCCCCACGATCGACGTGCTCGCCTTCCAGGTACTCGGTCTCTCCCGGGTCGGTGATCCGGACCTTTTGCAGCATCTGACGCACGATCACGCCAATGTGCTTATCGTTGATCTTCACGCCCTGGAGCCGGTAGACCTCCTGGATCTCGTTCAGGAGGTACTCCTGCTCGGCCCGCGGGCCCTTGATCTGCAGGATGTCGTGCGGGTTCACCGGCCCCTCGCTGAGCCGGTCGCCCGCGCGGACCCGGTCGCCCTCGTGCACCCGGAGGTGCTTGCCGACGGGCACCTCGTAGATCCGCTCCTCGCCGTTGTCGAGGGTGATGACGATCTGCCGCTTCCCGCGCTTGATCTCGCCGAAGCGGACGACGCCGTCCACCTCGCTCACGACCGCCGGATCCTTCGGTCGCCGCGCCTCGAAGAGCTCCGCGACCCTGGGGAGACCCCCGGTGATGTCCCGCGTCTTGTAGACCTCGCGGCTGATCTTCGCGAGCGTCTCGCCCGCCTGCACCTTCTGCCCATCGCGCACCACGAGCTGAGCGCCCACGGGTACGATGAACTCCCGCAGCCGCTTCCCGTCCTTCTTGATCAGGATCCGCGGGTGCAGCTTCTTGTCCCGATCCTCGATGATCGTGAGCTGCCGGCGGCCCGTGATCTCATCGAGCTCCTCGCGGACCGTCTCCTCCTCGAGGATCTCGACGAACTCGACAACCCCGTCCACGTCGGCCACGATCGGCTCCGAGTACGGATCCCAGGAGAAGAGGAGCTGGCCCGCCTTCACCGCCTGGTCGTCGTCCGCGTGCAGCGTAGCGCCGTAGGGTACCGCAAGCTGCGACCGCTTGCGCCCCTCGGGCGTGAGCATCAGGATCTCGCCCTCGCGGGACGTCACGATCTTCTGGCCGTCCCCGTAGGGCACCCACGTGAGCCGCTCGAACCGGAGCCGCCCGTCGATCTTCGACTTCCGCTGCGTCTGGGCGGCGATCCGGGCGGCCGTCCCGCCGATGTGGAAGGTCCGCAGCGTGAGCTGGGTCCCCGGCTCGCCGATCGACTGCGCCGCGAGGATCCCCACGGCCTCGCCGAGGTCCACGAGCTCCATGGTCGCCAGGTTCCTGCCGTAGCACTTTCGGCAGATCCCGCGCCGCGCCTCGCAGGTCAGCACCGACCGGATCTTCACCGACTGGATCCCCGCCTCCTCGATCGCCTCGGCGGCCTCCTCGTCGATGACCTGACCGGCCTGGACCAGCACCTTCCCCTTCTCGATCGGATCGACGACGTCCTCGAGCGCCACGTTCCCGACGATGCGGTCGCGCAAGGGCTCGATGATGTCCTCACCCTCCTTCAGCGCCGACATGTCCACGCCGAGAATGGTGCCGCAGTCCTCCTCGATGATCGTGACGTCCTGCGCCACGTCCACGAGCCGGCGCGTCAGGTACCCCGCGTCCGCGGTCTTGAGCGCCGTGTCGGCCAGCCCCTTGCGCGCCCCGTGCGTGGAGATGAAGTACTCCAGCACGGTCAGCCCCTCCCGGAAGTTCGAGAGGATCGGGCTCTCGATGATCTCGCCGATCCCGCCCGTGAGCCGCTTCTGCGGCTTCGCCATGAGACCGCGCATCCCCGCCAGCTGCCGCACCTGGTCCCGGGAGCCGCGTGCGCCCGAGATCATCATCATATAGACGGGGTTCAGCCTGCCCGCAGACCTCGAGAGCGCCTCCACCATGGCGTCGGTGACGTCGTTGTTCGCGTGCGTCCACGCGTCGATCACCTTGTTGTAGCGCTCGCCGTTGGAGATGACGCCCTTCTGGTACGCCCGTGTGAAGCGCTCCACCTCAGCGCGGGCCTGGGTGATGATCCTCTCCTTCTCCGCGGGGATCTCGAGGTCCTCGGCCGCGATGGAGACGCCGCCCTGCGTGGCGTGACGGAACCCGAACTCCTTGAGGCGGTCCAGGAACTCCGTTGTCTCCCGGAGGCCGACCTTCCGGTACGCCTCGAAGACGAGGTCGGAGAGCGAGCTCTTGTCAATCGTCTCGTTCCGGAACCGCAGACGCTCCGGGACGACGTCGTTGAAGAGCACGCGGCCCACCGTCGTACCCAGCCACTCGCCGCGGAACAGGAACCCGATCGGCCGCTGGTAGTCCGGCGCGCCCTCGGGCTTCACGAGCCGCCCGTTCGCCAGCGCCAGCTCGACCTCCGCCGCGCTCCCGAACCGGGGCGCGCTTCCGAGCCGCTCCTCGAAGTCGTGCGGCGGCACCGTGAGGAAGTAGCAGCCCAGCACCATGTCCTGGGTCGCCGTCGCGACCGGCCTCCCGTTCGACGGGAGGAGCACGTTGTTCGACGAGAGCATGAGGACGCGGGCCTCGAGCTGCGCCTCGAAGGAGAGCGGCACGTGCACGGCCATCTGGTCGCCGTCGAAGTCGGCGTTGAACGCGGCGCAAACCAGCGGGTGGATGCGAATGGCCTTCCCCTCGACCAGCACCGGCTCGAACGCCTGGATCCCGAGCCGGTGCAGCGTGGGCGCCCGGTTCAAGAGGACCGGATGGTCCTTGATGATGTCCTCCAGCACCTCGTACACCTTCGGGTCGTCGCGCTCGACGATCTTCTTCGCGCGCTTGACCGTCTCGGCCTCGCCCCGGCGCTCCAGCTCGTGGATGATGAAGGGCTTGAAGAGCTCGACCGCCATCACCTTCGGGAGCCCGCACTGATGCAGCTTGAGCTCGGGGCCCACCACGATGACGGAGCGCCCGGAGTAGTCCACGCGCTTCCCCAGCAGGTTCTGCCGGAAGCGGCCCTGCTTCCCCTTCAGCATGTCGCTGAGCGACTTGAGCGGCCTCTTCCCGCGCCCGCGGATCGCCTTCCCGCGCCGCCCGTTGTCGAAGAGCGCGTCCACGGCCTCCTGGAGCATGCGCTTCTCGTTCCGGAGGATGACCTCCGGGGCGCGCATCTCCATGAGCTTCTTCAGCCGGTTGTTCCGGTTGATGACGCGCCGGCAGAGGTCGTTCAGGTCGGATGTCGCGAAGCGGCCGCCGTCGAGCGGCACGAGCGGCCGGAGATCCGGCGGGATCACCGGAATCACGTCCATGACCATCCACTCGGGCCGGTTCCGCTTCGCGAGGTCGGCGTCGGAGTTCCGGAACGCCTCCACCACCTTGAGCCGCTTCAAGTACTGCTTCTTGCGGTGCTGGCTGGTCTCCTCGGCCGCCTTCTGCCGAAGCTCCTTCGCGAGCCTGTCGATGTCGATCTGCCGCAGGAGCGTGCGGATCCCGTCGGCGCCGATCTCGGCCTTGAACTCGTCATCCCCCTCGGCCTTCGCCTTCTGCTTGAGCGCGAGGTACTCGTCCTCCTCCAGGAGCTGCCGGACCCGGACTTCCTGCTCCCCGGGGTTCGTGACGACGTAGTTCGCGTAGTAGATGGCCTTCTCCAGATCGCGCAGCGTCATCCCGAGGAGGTAGCCCATCTGCGAGGGGAGCGTCTTGAAGAACCAGATGTGGGCCACCGGCACGGCGAGCTCGATGTGCCCCATCCGCTCGCGCCGCACCTTCGAGAGGGTGACCTCCACGCCGCACTTGTCGCAGATGTGGCCGCGGTAGCGGATCCGCTTGAACTTCCCGCAGTGGCACTCCCAGTCCTTCACCGGACCGAAGATGCGCTCGCAGAACAGCCCGTCGCGCTCCGGCTTGAAGGAGCGGTAGTTGATGGTCTCGGGCTTGGTGACTTCACCCCAGGACCACCAGGTCCGCTGGCCCTGCAGGGCCAGCCGCTCGCGCTCTTTGGTGT
>JACQVD010000149.1 GCA_016209945.1 Gemmatimonadota bacterium | reverse complement strand
GGCCGGCACGCCTCGTAATGCAGCCCGCACGTCCATGCGCTGAGGGTCGCGTTCCGTGAACCGGATCCCGTAGCGCCGTGGATCGTCGATGCCCGCCACCACGATGCACGCACCGCCGCGCCGGATCACGAAGTGCTCGTTGCGCAGCAGTGTGTGCCCGGCTCTCCGGATCCCCTCGATCACGTCGGCGACGCCGGTGTAGTAGTCGTGGTTCCCGAGGACGCACACGACACCGTCCGGCGCCCGAACTCGCGAGAAGGCCCGCGCATAGGGATCCACATCCCTCGGGTTCCAGTCGATGAGATCCCCCGTGACCGCCACGAGATCGACCTCGATGCGCGCGACGAGATCGGCCACCGCCACCATCTGATCCTCGCCCATGTTGATCCCGGCGTGGATATCGGTGACCTGCAGGATGCGGTAGCCGTCGAAGGGCTCGGGGAGATCCTTGAAGAGGAGCTCCACCTCCCGGAGTCTGGGCATGCCGCGCGCCTCGCCCACCGACACCGTGATGAGCGCTGCGCCCGTCGCCGCGTAGCCGCCGACCCACAGCGAGCGACGCACGAACTCGCGGCGACTCAAGGGCGGCGCAGCGAGGCGCGCCGCGGCGGCCGGCCCGCCCGCCAGCGGCTCGGCGCCGCGCCCGAAGCGACGCACAAGAGCCCCCACAGCACGCGCCGCGACCTTCCCACCGACCCCGAAGAGGTAGATCACCGACAGGAATTGCCAGGCGAGAAACGGGAGCGCCCACGACTGCCGCGCGAACCGCCACGGGCCCATTCCGGCGTACTGAAGCCCCCACAGGACCCACGGGAAGTTGAAGGCCAGGAACGGAAGCACGATCGCGGCGGTCACGGCGAGCCGTAGGCCTTCGGGCTGCCGCGGCGCTAGCCTCAAGACGAGATAGGCGCAGAGAACCGCCTGGGCCGCCGGAAATACGACCCAGATCAACATATCGAATCTTCAGACGCGCGAAGGCAAGCGCCGAACCGGGAGGACCCGTGCTTCAAGGCACGTAGAGGTATACACCGTACGCGCCGATGCCGACACCGGCCACCGCGATGAGGGCGCCGCCTGCGTCGCCTATGATGAGGCCGCTCACGAACATGGCCCCACCGACGATCATGAGCGTCAGGCCCGTCTCCCGATCCTTCCGGGCCGCCAGCGGATAGGTCGGAGCGCGGGGCTCGGGCCTGGCTGCCAACCTCGCGAATGCTGGATCCGTGGGCGATGAAGCGCGCGTCACCTGGGGACCCGGGACAGGCGCCGCCAGATCCTTTGCCCATTCCGGATTCGGCCTTCGGGGGACCTGAGCCCCCGCGGGTGTGGAAAGCATGAGCAGCGCGCTCACGAGAGCGCCGCCCAGAGCAACAGCTGGAAGCGTCCGTCGCATCGTCTGCTCCGAAAGTGAGGGCGTCGGCGGGGGCGGCGTCCAGTGTAAGACCCGGGGCCGACGGGAACAAGCGCTCCGGCGACAGCGCTACATGACAGAACCCGGCCGTTGTCCGCGAAGGAAGGCTGCCCTACACTCGGCGCAGCCTTCGGACGGCTTAGGAACTGAACTTGATCCAGATCAGCACCGCAGCTCCCGGCGTCCAGCGCTGGCGATTCTGGACCCGGGTATCCCGCTCCTTCGGCTACGACGTGAGCGCGTACGCGCTCGACGGCGGCGTGCTCATCGACTCAGGGTTCCGCCATGGCTGGAAGGGCGAGAGGCAGCATGCGGTCCAATGGGCCGGAAAGCTCTGCACCCTCACGCACCACGACGAAGACCATGCCGGCGGCGCGCCACTCCTCGCCTCGCACGGCGCCCGCATCCTCGCACCGGAAGGCGCGCGGCCTCTCCTGCGCGTGCGGCGCGACCTTTACCCCTATCAGCGCCTCGTCTGGGGAACGCCCAGACCGGTCGAGGCCGAACCTCTCCCGGAGATGGTCCCGTACGACGGACGGATCCTGCGCGTCGTCGCCACGCCGGGACACTCGCACGACCACGTTGTGTTCTTCGAACCGGAGCGGCGCTGGCTCTTCTCCGGCGATCTCTTCATCGGCGTGCGACTCCGGCTGGCACGCCGGCACGAGAACCTCCCTCAGCTCATCAATTCTCTGAGGAGCGCCCTGGCGCTCGAGCCCGACATCATGTTCGATGCGCACGCCGGTGTCGTGAGCCACGCGGGAAGCGCCCTCGGTGCGAAGGTGCAGTGGCTCCTCGACCTTCAAGGAGAGGCCCGACGCCTGAGAACGAGCGGGCACTCGGTGCCCGACATCCGCCGACGGCTTCTGGGTCGCGAAGGCCCCATCACCTGGATGACGTTCGGCGATTTCTCCAAGGAGAACGTGATTCGATCCCTCCTCGGGGAATAACCGAGCGCGGCCGCCTCTCTCGCCTGTCAATCGGTCTTCCGGGCGATCATCCTCGCCAGCCCCCTCTCGCCGTCGTCCGTCATCAGCACGCCTTCCTCGTAGTGCAGGATCTCGAAGTCGCCGAAGCTCTCCCACAGCTCGCCGCGTTCGAGGGCGTACGCGCGGCGGATGTCGCCCCCGAGCAGATCGATCTCGTCCACGTTGTACGTCTCGAAGAGGACGAGACCGCCCGGCTTCAGGGATTCGCGGAAGACAGCGAACAGCGGGCGAAGAAGGAAATACGTGTCCAGGATGACGTCGAAGCGGGGGCCTGGGCGCGGCCGCCACACCTCCAGATCCACGTGTACGGGGAAGATCGGCACGCTTTCCGACCGAGCACGCTCGCGCAGGCGTCGCAGCGCCTCCCAGGAGATGTCGGTCGCCACCACGGTGAAGCCGAGGCGAGCAAGGGGGACCGAGTGCCGGCCCGGCCCGGAGGCTACGTCCCAGACAAGACCCGGAGGCCGCAGGAACCGCCGGCCACGCTGGATGACCCAGGCCGCCTCGTCCGCGAGGACCCAGTCGCCGATCGCGTACCGCTCCTCCCAGCGTTTTCTGTCTTCCTTCACGCTGGAAAGCCTAATCTATTCTGCGAATGATAGATAGACGGGCTAATCTCAGCCGGCACGGAGGCCCGTCCGCTATCCCAGCGACACTGCCTTCCCGTACGTGGCCACGGCGACCTTCCCAGGCCACCGGGCCTGGAACCAGTCGAGGTGCTCCGTGTGCACAGGGAGGATGCGCTCGGGGCTGATCGTCTCGATCAGTTGCTCAAGCGACGGACCGTCAATGTGGCCCGACGCGTGATAGGGCCCGCTCTCGGCGCCCGGAAGGCCGCCGACCACGCGCAGGTTGAAGTGCCGGAGCCAACTCGCCAGGCGCCCCAGGTCGATCACCTGCTCCTCCGTGTAGGCTTCCGAGGAGGAGTAGATATAAGTCCCGCCCGGCGGGTCGATGTCGATCAGGTTCGAGATGTCCCAGAAGGAGAGGCAGAGCACGTACCCTCCCGGCGCCCGGCGGATCGCCGCGGCGTCGATGAGGTTCGAGGCGAGCCGGTCGTAGATCCCCCGCTCCCAGGAATCGATCTTGCCCTGCGGCTCTTTCAGGATCGCCAGGCCCTCGGAGCCAGGGTGCGGGATCTTGGGATCGACCTGGTGCAACTGCTCCAGGAGGTAGGCGTCCCTGGTCGTGACGACGAGGCGCCGCTCCCTCGCTCGCGCGATGTCATGGAACGTGCGCAGGCGCTCGATATTCCGGGCGCTAAAGTCGGCCACCACGAGCCCATCAGATTTTCCGACCTCCTCGTCCGCCGCAGCCTGGACCTCCGGCTCCGCGATCGACTCCTGCGCGTATACGCGCGTCCCCTCGACGATCAGAAGAGCCGGCTTGAGCGCTGCCGCTGCGCTCGTGAAGTCGTCGGTGCGCCATCTGGAATGGCCGTGCCGCCGCAGGTCGCCCGTGTACACGACCCAGCCGACGGGGGTGCGGACTCCGAAGGCGCCGGAGCCCGGGATCGAGTGGTCCACACGCCAGAACTTGAGATCCATCCGCTCGGGATCGACCAGCTCCAGGGGGGCAGCCGTCAGCGTCGTCCTGTCACCCGGGACGTCGCACCAGAAGGCCTGGACTCTCCCCAGCGCCTCGGCAATCGCTGGGGCCGTCTCGCAGATGAAATGCTCGCGCTGGACCCGCATGCCCCGGATCCCTTCCAGCACGCCGCTCCCTTTGACCTGACGCGGCGCCAGATACGAGACTTCGAGATCGGGCCCGGCGGCCCCGCCGCGAGCGTCCTGGATCCCCTTCCCGATGAGCGCCGTGACGAGGCCCGTGTACACGGGGATCTCGGGCCGCAGGAAGCCCAGGCAGCCGCTGTGGTCGAGGTGGGCGTGGGAGAGGAGCACGCCGTCGAGCGCCTCGACTCGGCGATAGTGGGGATCGCCCCGATACCGCTCCCAGAGGTCCGGTTCGTGGGCGGTGAGGTCGTCCCGGTAGACGCCCTCCAGCGGCGGGAGGAGCGCCATGCGCAGGTAGTCGCGAAGCCCGAGGATGCCGGCGCGCGGCTTCAGGTACTCCTCGAAGAACTTCGCGACGCGCTTGAAGCGGGTGCCGAAGTCGAGGAGCCAGCACCGATCCTCCCACTCGAGGAGGATGCGGTTCCCCCCGATCTCACCTTCGGGCTGGCGGGCCGGTTCGTTCTTTTCGGACTTGTAGCCGGCGACGCCACCGTAGACCGTGATCTCGATCCCGCCCATAGGTCCTCCGGACGCCCTACTCTGTCGGTGGGAGCGCCGAATCCGGCTGGGGAGCGAGCCTGTGCACCGTCTCAAGCCGCGTCTCGACCGCGCGCAGGGCTTCGTCCACGTCCCGCAGGTTCTTCAGGGACTGGTCGGCCTGTCGGATCGCCCGGTCCAGCTCCCCTCGGAGCCCTGCCACACCGGCCCGCAACTGCGACAGATGCCCCAGGATCTCCCGGGCGCTCTCCTGAAGCTGGAACCCCCGGAGACCCGTGAGGATGACGGAGAGGTAGGCGTGGAACGAGTTCGGGGAGACGGGGACGACGCGCCTTCGGATCGCGTAGTCGGCGAGCGGTTCCTCCTCACCTTCCACGCCGCGCAGCGCGACCTCGTAGTAGACCGACTCGGACGGGATGTACATGAGTGCCACGTCGGCCGCGCCGTCCTCCGGCGAGAGGTAGCGCTGCGCGATATCGTCGATGTGCCGCTTGACGTCGCGCGTCAGATCGCGGCGCGCCGCCTGCGCCTCGGGCAGACCGGAATCCCGCAGCTCCACATAGCGCCGGAAGTTGTCGAGCGGGAACTTCGCGTCGATGGGGAGGATGCGGCCGGCGTCGAGGAGGATCGCCGCGTCCACCCGCGTGCGCTTCTTCGGATACGTGTACTGGACCCGGAAGCGATCGCGGGGGAGCATGTCGGCCAGCAGGTCGCTCAGCATCCGCTCGCCGAAGCCGCCACGGAGCTGCGGCGGCTTCAGGATCCTCTGGAGCTCCGCGATCTCGCGACCCAGCCGCTCGACGTTCTCGGTGGCCGACTGGAGGCGGCCCAACCGCTCGGAGATCTCCTGCGCCTGCGAAAGGTGGTCGCGCAGCCGGCCGTCCACGCCCTCCCGCACCGCCTGAATCTCGCGTTGCAAAAGGGCGAGGCTGTCAGAGGCGGGACCGGCTTCAAGCAAGTGAATGCGGCGCCCGAGGCGCACGTGCAGGACGAGCAGCCAGCCGAGCAGCACGATCGCCAGGGCAAGGGCGGCGTAGACGAGCTCCATGGACGCTAGCGTACGAGACCGGGCCACAGGGAAGGCAGCATTGTGCAAAAGGTAGCGAGCGCACCCCGCTGCTGCTACGGCCGGAGCACGGCCGGCTCCACCCTCCCCTCCCCGAGTCCCGGGTAGGGCTTAGCTTAGGGGAGTGGACCTGCGAGCCGACGCGATCGCGATTTTCGCGGCCGCCCTCCGCGCGGTCGAGCCAGGCGAGGCCGTCCGCCGCCACCTCGTTCGGCAACGCGACCTCCTGAAAGCCGGTGGCGAATCCGACGACCTGTCACGCTGCCGCAGGATCGCCCTCGTGGGTGCGGGCAAGGCCGCGGCGGTCATGTCAGCAGCGGTGGAAGAGATCCTCGGCGATCGTCTCGATGAGGGCCTCGTGGTCACGAAATACGGCCACGTAGCCCCGTTGAAGCGCGTCCGGCTCCACGAGGCGGGGCACCCCGTACCGGATGAGGCCGGGCTCAAGGGCGCTCGGGCGATCCTCGAGATCGCGACCCGTGCAGGGCCCGAAGACCTGATTCTCTGCGTCCTCTCGGGTGGCGCGTCCGCCCTCCTCCCCGCGCCCGCTGCGGGGATCCGCCTCCAGGAAAAGCAGGAGATGACGCGCCGACTTCTCGAATGCGGTGCGACCATCGACGAGATGAATGCCGTCCGCAAACACATCTCCGTCATCAAGGGCGGCCAACTCGCCAGAGCGGCCTATCCCGCCGCATTCGTGAGCCTCATTCTCTCAGACGTGATCGGCGACCGCTTGGATGTCATCGCATCAGGGCCCACCGCGGCGGACCCAAGCACCTTTCAGGACGCCCACGGGGTGCTTCGCAAGTATGAGCTCACGGCGCGCGTTCCCGCGTCCATGCAGACGCGCATCGAAAGGGGCACAAGGGGCGAGGTCCCCGAGACGCCGAAGCCCGGCGATCCGATCTTCGATCGCGTGCGGAACGTCATCATCGGCAACAACCGTCGTGCGCTCGAAGCGGCACGCGAAGAGGCGGAGCGCCGCGGCTATCACGCGACGATCCTCTCCCACTCCATCCAGGGCGAGGCACGCGCGGCAGCGGCGGCCCAGGCGGCCATCGCCCGAGAGATCGTTCGCCACGGGAGGCCCGTGCCACGACCCGCGTGCGTGATCGCGGGAGGCGAGACGACCGTGACGGTCCGTGGGCAGGGGCTGGGGGGCCGGAACCAGGAGTTCGCGCTCGCGGCCGCCCTGGACATTCAGGGGCTGGAGGGCGTCCTGATTCTGAGCGGAGCGACGGACGGCACGGATGGCCGCACCGATGCCGCGGGCGCCGTCTGCGACGGGGAGACCGTTCCCCGCGCCCGCCGACTCGGCCTAGCGCCCGAAGCGTTCCTCGCCGACAACGACTCCTACCGCTTCTTCGAGGCTCTTGGAGATCTCCTCACAACGGGCCCCACGAACACGAACGTCATGGATTTGCAGCTCGTGCTCGTTTCCTAGGCGTCTGCGGGGCCGCGCACGGGCCCGCACGTCCGAGCTCGTGTGCCTTGTGCCCGCCGAGACTACTCCTCAGGCACGCAGAGGAAGCGGGCGAGGGCAGGCCAGTTCCGGGCCGCGTCCTCGTACCCCAGGTCGATGAGCCGGCCGACGAATGGCTCGCCGAACATGAAGTAGCTGAGGAAGTCGGCGTTGCGCGCGCGATGGGCCCCCAGGCCGCGGAGGAGAAGCCTGACGTTCGCCGGAATGGTTTCCGCCAGTTCCATGGCGATCGCTCCGATGTCCTGCGACGGACGGATCACGAGGAGCTCGATCCGCCGCAAGCGGTCCGGCGGCCGCGCATCTGCCGGGACGCGATCGAGGAGCTCGTTGATCCGATCGAGCCGCTCCGCGTCGGCGTCCAGGCTGTCCAGAAACACCGAGTGAAGAAGGTGCGCCATGACCTGGGCCGGCGGCGGCTCCCCGACGAATTTCCGCAGGACGCGACCTTCCGGAGGGACGTAGCGGACCGCGAGCGCCAGGATGCGATCTGCCCCGAGATGAACCGCGGGGGCGAGAGGCGCACCCTGCCGCACGGCGCCGTCGCCGTAGTACTCCTCATCGACCCGCACGGCCGGGAAAACGAGAGGAACGGCCGCCGATGCCATCACATGGTCAACAGTGATCCGGTCCCGCACGCCACGGCGCATCACCCGCTCCCACGTGGGGACATCCGGAGCGCCTTGGACGAACGTGACCGTCTGGCCCGTCGTGTAACTCGTCGTAGTGAGGGCCAGCGCCCGCAGCCGGCCCGCGGTGATGTTCGCGTCGATCCCATCGAGGTCGATCGTCTCGCCGAGGAACTCGCGTAGAGGCGTCGTATCCACGAGGCTCCGCACCCGCGACACGACCGGCGCACCCGCCGAGACCATCGCCATAGCCCAACGGAGCGCGCTCAGCAGCAGGGAGAACGTGTCGGAGTGGAAGACCCTATCCACGGTGAGGCGCTTCCAGGCGGAACCGAGCTCACGGCTCGCTGCCGCGAGGGAGCCGCGAAAGCCCGCGAGGAACGTGGCGTTGATCGCACCGGCCGACACACCCGTGAGAATCGGGAAGGAGAGCCCGGGACACCGCTCGGCAACGTAGGCGAGCGCGCCCACCTGGTAGGCAGCCCGGGCGCCGCCGCCCGTGAGCACAAGCCCGAGAGCAGGGCGCGCACCCTGCGACGCGCTGAGAGGCGCTTCCGCCGTGCGCAACGGCGCTACGACCCCAAGGTCTCGCGCAAGAACCCTACGGTCCGGGGCCACGCCTTCTCGCTCGCCCGCAGGTTCGCGCCCGCCCGCTCACCCTGCGCCCGCAGGAACCCGTGCCCCGCTCCCTCGTAGATCTCGTACTCGTAGCTCTTTCCGAGCCTCTTCATCTCCGCCTCGGCCGGCGCGATCGTGGCGTTCACCCGAGCGTCGTCACCGGCATAGAGCCCGAGCACCGGAGCCGCACCGTTCGCGACACGCTCAACCACCGGCGAGGTGCCGTAGTAGACGATCGCCGCGCCCAGGCTCGGATCCGCCGTGGCGTAGTGAAAGCTCATGGCGCCGCCCCAGCAGAAGCCGATCGTCGCGTACTTCTTCGTGGCCGCGGGGAGTGCCGTGGCGAACGCGGCTGCCGCCTTGACGCGCGCGACCACCTCCTCATGGGTCAGGGATCGCACGAGGCGGATCGCCTCGTCCCGCGCCACAGACTCCGTGCCTCCGCCGCCCGGCTCCTTCCCGCTCAGGAGGTCGGGCGCGATCGCGATGAAGCCCTCCAGCGCGAGTTGATCCGCCACCCCGCGGATCCAGTCCGTGAGGCCGAAGATCTCGTGGATCACCACGACGACCGGCGCCTTGTCCTTCCGCTCCGGGTACACGAGCCACGCGCTTATGCTGTCGCCAGCGCCCGTCTTCACCCAGACCCACTCGCCGTGCCGTGGCGTGGAGGCCAGGCGCGACGCGGCCTCCACATCGCTCGGCGGCAACGCCGGTTTCTGGCCGTGAAGAGTTCCCGTACCGAGCAGAGACAGAAAGGCGGGGAGCAAGAGCACAGGAGATGACCGCATGGCGCTCCTCCGAGTCGCTGGAGTGGGACCCTCGTTTCGGGCCACGCGTCCGCGCGGCGCCCCCAATCTACCGCCTCGCTCGAACGACGCGAAAGCCCCGATACGCGGGCGCGGCGTCGCCTGCGCGGGCTCTCGGGTCCGACGGCCGGTCCGCGCTCCTGCCCATGAGCTTCCCGGTCCCGTCCTTGTCCACAACCCATTCCGCCACGTTGCCGCCCAGATCGAAGACGAGGTCCTCCGTCCCGCGCCCGGCGAAGTTGCCGACCTCTTTCAGGAGCGGAGCCGAGCCCGGGAGCTCGTGGATCTTCTCCGCGAGCCGCTCGCCGTCGTCGGGATTCGGACTATACCCGGCCCAATAGTCCAGCGTGTTCTCGCTGGCGGGTGCCGAGTCGTAGATCGAATTCATCTCGTCCTCCGTCCCCAGCCGATAGGCCACGCCGGTCACGCCCGACAGCCACGCCACGTACGCACGCGCCTCCTCAAAGGAGATGCCGCTAGCCGGGAAATTCTCCGTCCCCTTGTCGAGGACGTAGCTCTTGTCGAAAGCCGCGTACTGCGCCCGCGTGACCTCGAAGCGACCGATCTCCAGGCCCTCCAACTCCACGACCTCGGGAATGAGGGTCCCGTTCACCTCCGCACCATACCTGCCGTCCGCTTTCTTGATGCGCGCACGCTTGAGGGCCTGCGCCAGCGGTGAGCCTTCCTTCAGGACTTCGTTCGGCGCGGCGTATGTCCCGAAGAGATACCGCTCGAACCACGCGAGGTCCTCCTCGACCTTGCGCCGCTGGTGGGCCAGCTTCGTGAGGCCGTGCGCCTCTCCCGGGAACAGGACGAAGCGGACCGGCGTGTCGCCGATCTGCTGGAGCGCCCGGTAGTGCGACCACCCCTGGTCGGTCGGCACGTTCCGGTCCTCCGTGCCGAAGTAGATGATCGTCGGTGTCTTCACGCCCTTCATGCGGAAGAACGGCGACTTGCGAACATAGAGGTCGGGATCGTCGTAGGGCGCGGTGCCGAAGTAGTAGTTGTCGAAGGCGGCGCCGAAGTCCACGTTCGCCCAATCGCTGATCCACTCGACGTCGCCGGCTCCCGTGGACGCGGCCCGGTACCTGAGGTTTCTCGTGGTGAGCTCGATCGACAGGATCGCGCCGTTGCTCCAGCCCATGACGGCGAGCCTTTCAGGGTCCGCGAGCCCGCGCTCGATCAGGTGATCGACCCCACGCTCGATGTCCGGGATCTCGAGTTCGTAGTACTTCCCGCAGCAGATCGATTCGACCCAGTCGAGCCCATAGTTGCTGCTCCCGTGATAGTTCACCTTCAGGACGAAGGCGCCCTTCTGATTGAGCAGCGCGACGGGTCGCGACCATCCCTGGCTCCATGCATCGAGGTCCGCCGCGGCCGGGCCCCCATGGATGCTCACGATCAGCGGGTACCTCTTCCCTTCCGCATAGCCAAGGGGATAGTACACGATCCCTTCGACCTCTTCGTCGCGCGCGCCCTTCCAGCGCACGATCTCCACCCTCGGCTTCGGCTTCTCTTTGAAACTCGCGTTGAGGTCTGTCAGAACGGTCTCCCCGCTGAGACGTGTGCCTCGGAGCATCGCGCGGTAGAGCTGAGGCGGGGTGTTCGCCGTGGAGTGGAGAACCACGACCGTCCGATCGTCGCGACCGATCTCGAGGCCGGAAAGATTCCTGGCATGAGCGCCTTCGATCCACGAACGAGTCCAGGCGCTGCCCCTCCTCACGTACCGGGCAGGCCGGTCCCGCACGCCATCGGCGAGGAGCGCCACGAAGCCGTCCGACGTGACCGCGTAGTCGGAGCCGTGGCCGCGATCCCATGCCAGGTTCACGAGGGCCGCTTCCCCGCGCGCCAGGTCGTAGTACCAGAGCATCTGGATCGTCGCCATCCGGTAGCGCGGGTGTGTCGTGGAGTCGTTCACGAAGTAGAACCCCGCGCCGTCCCGCGCCCACCGGACGTCCTGCGGGATGATGCGCGAGCCGTCGAAGACCGGACGGCTGGCTCGCGTCTCGAGGTCCGTCAGGAACGTCACAGGCGGCACGCGCTGGTCGAACTCCCAGGAGAGGCTTCGCTCGTGCAAAGTGACGACCTTTCGGCCATCCGGCGAAACGGCAAGATCTTCGATCCAGTCATCGTTCTGGAGGACGCGCGTCACCTTGCGATCCTTCACGCTCACCATGAAAAGGCGCACGGGCGGCTCGTGGATCGAGTCGTCCACGACCCGTGTGGTGTCCTTGCGCTTCTTGCTCTCCTGCTCGTAGAGGCTGGGGTCCTCCTGCGCGAGGAACAGAATCGTGTCGTTTGCCTTCCACTCGTAGGCGCGGACATCGCGCTTCGATTCGGTAAGCGGCCACGGCTCGCCGCCAAACGGGCTCATGAGCCAGAGTTGTCGGTCGGCTAGGTCGTCCTCGTCGTCGTCCTCCTTTTCTCCGTCCTTCCTCGGAAGGGGACGGGTGCTCAAGAAGGCGATGAGCTTGGCATCGGGCGACCAGCGGGGTCGCGAGTGGTTGTGATCCCCACGGGTGAGCTGGATCTCCTTCCTCTCCGCGAGGCTCGAGAGGTAAAGGTTCGATACCTGCTCACCCTTCTGCTCGCTCATCATCGCCTGTACCCACACGACCCAGCGACCGTCCGGCGAGAGCCGAAATTCGGTCACCCTCTCGGCGAGCAGGATGTCGTTCACAGTCCAAAGCGTGTCCCGGGATGCCGGCGACTGGGCCTGGACGCGCGCCGCGGCGCCTATCGCGGCGGCCAACCAGACCCACGCGAGCGCGATTGGGATCGGCAAGAGCGACGTGGCGTTCATGACTGCTGTTCCCTCTCCGTTGTGCTGGACTCGGTGCACGGGCTTGCGATGCGGGCGCCCAATGTAGGGCATCGATCCCGTGTTCCCAAGGCGGTCTCGCGTCCGGCCGCTCCGATGAGCAGCACGACACGTTGATCACGAGGTGATGCCCGCTGCCGAAGATGGCTCGCCTTCTGGACCTGGCGAGCTTAGCATCGAGGAGGTGGCACCCATGCAGGAGGGCGCTCGCGTGACGACCGAGGGACTGCTGACGGCGGAAGACCTGGAGCGGATGAGCTTCCCCGACAAGCGGGTCGAACTCGTGGAGGGGGGGCTCCTGGTGCGGGAGCCGGCCGGGTTCCGGCACGGCGTGGTCGCGGCGAACCTCTTGAGGCTCGTGGCAGCTCACGTCGAAGCGCATGGACTGGGCGTGGTTCTGGCGGCCGAGACCGGTTACGTGCTCCGCCGCAGGCCGGATACGGTTCGCGATCCCGATGTCTCCTTTGTGCGCTCCGAGCGGATCCCAGACCCGCCGCCCGTCTCCTTCGCGGAATTTGCGCCAGACCTGGCTGCCGAGATCGTGTCGCCGTCCAACACTCGCGCGGATATCGAGGCTCGGGTCCGTGACCTCCTGGCCGCGGGAACACGGTTGATGTGGGTGTTCGACCCGGACCCCGAGACTGTCACGATCTACCGGCCCGGCCGCGCGCCCGAGGTGCGCACGGCGGAGGAGTTTCTCGACGGCGAGGACGTGATCCCGGGCTTCCGCTGTCGGATTGCGGAGGTTTTCCGGCGGCCCTCCCGAACGTAGCGCCGCCCGCAGCGGCCCGGGACGAGACGCTCCCCATCCGAGCGCCGAGGTGCTAACTTTGAGGTGGGCGCTGCGGGTTTTCGTCAGCAGCCTGCCCGCTCGAAAGCCGAAATTGGAGGTATGAGAAGCCTCGCGGTCCTGTACGAGCGCGCCCCGGCCCCTTCCGCGCCGGGCTGGGAGCCGGGGTACCTCGCCCTGCACCGGTGCGGGGAGCTCCAGAGACGTGTGGAGCGGGCGCTGGAGTCCCTGCGCATCTGCCGCGTCTGCCCGCGCAACTGCGACGTGAACCGCCTCGAAGACAAGTACGCCTTCTGCAAGACCGGGCGGTACGCCGTCGTGTCGAGCTACTTCGCGCACTTCGGCGAGGAGGACTGCCTCCGGGGCTGGAACGGGTCAGGCACGATCTTCTTCGGGCACTGCAATCTGCGGTGCGTCTTCTGCCAGAACTACGACATCAGCCAGACAATCCGCGTCACCGAGGCCCGGCCCACCCCGCCGGAGCGGCTCGCCGCGATGATGCTCGAGCTCCAGGAGATGGGCTGCCACAATATCAATCTCGTCACCCCCGAGCACGTCGTGCCGCAGGTGCTCGAAGGCTTGGCAATCGCGGTCGAACACGGGCTCCGGCTCCCGATCGTCTACAACACGAGCGCGTACGATTCGGCGGAGAGCCTCGAGTTCCTGGACGGCGTCGTGGACATCTACATGCCGGACTTCAAGTACTGGAAGGCCGAGACCAGCGCCCGCTACCTCAAGGCGGAGAACTACTCCGAGGTCGCGCGGGCGCGCATCAAAGAGATGCACCGCCAGGTAGGTGACCTCCGGTTCGCCCAGGAGGGGCTCGCCTACCG
>JACQVD010000161.1 GCA_016209945.1 Gemmatimonadota bacterium | reverse complement strand
GCAGGCTCGTCCGGTCGGCGCGGCCCTCGGGGGCTCCGAGACGATCCTGCTGGTGGAGGACGAGGCGGCGGTGCGGGAGGTGGCGGCGCGTGGGCTTCGGGAGCGGGGGTACACGGTCATCGAGGCCGCCAGTGGTGAGGAGGCCCTCGACCTCGCACAAGGCCACAAGGGAACGATCCATCTCCTGCTCACGGATGCGGTCCTGCCCCGGATCGATGGCCCAGAGGTGTACGCACGGCTTCGGGCCCGGCGACCTCAGGTGAAAGTCCTCTACGTGTCGGGATATCCCGATGCGGCCATCATCGAGCAGGGGCTCCTTCGGCCGGGTGTGCGTTTTCTTCAGAAGCCGTTCACTCCGGAGACGTTGGCCTGGCGCGTCCGGGAGGTGCTGGATGCCCCGGCGGAGGTCCGCGGCGAGAAGGGATTCCCGCTCGGAGCGTAGGCGACGTGGGCGGCGTGGGCGGCGTCGGCGGAGATACCATTGACCCTGGGCCCGGTTCTTGCTAGACTTGCAACTGAGAGTCGTAGAGGCCCGTAACCCGATAAAGGCAAACCCGTCGCGAGGCGGGGGCGCAAAGCCAGGGGTCTCGCAAGCGAGATCGCCCGGCTGCCGAAGGAGCGGGAAATTTTGTTCCCAATGCCACAAGTTTCTGGCTCGGACGCGGTCGCGCCACCGCGACCCGCCGAACCGCCTATCTTCGAGCGTTTCCTCACTCCGCCCTCGGAAACGCTTGTCTATATCGTGGACGACGAGCCCCTCGTCGTCCAGCCGATCGGCGAATACCTGAGGCGCAAGCAATATGGAGTAGAGACTTTTGCGGCGGCCCGAGGCTGTCTCCGCGTGCTCGCCGGCCGCTCTCCCGCCCTTCTCATCAGCGACATCCGCATGCCCGAGATGGACGGCATTCAGCTTGTCGAGCAAGCCCTCGCCCACGATCCCGATATCGCCGTTCTCATGCTGACCGGTGTGGACGACGCCCGCACCGCGGTCGCCTCCATGAAGCTCGGGGCGATCGACTACCTCTTGAAGCCCGTGGACCTGCCGGACCTCGAGGAGTCGGTGGAGCGCGCGCTGCGCCGCCGTGCGGAGACCCTGTATCGCCGCGAGCTCGAGGCGTGGATGCGCCGCGAGATCCTGGAGCGCGGTCCGGCGGAGGGCGTCGTCGTCGGCGCGGAGGAGCCCGCCGCGCCTGCCGTCCGAGCCGTGAGCGCGCTCATCGACCTCATGGAGCGGAAGGATCCCTACATCAAAGGGCACAGCGAGCGCGTGGCCGAGATCTCGGTCCGTGTGGCCCGGCTTCTGGGCCTCGGGGCCGAGAGTGTCGAGGAAGTCCGTATTGCGGCGCTCCTCCATGACATCGGTCTCGTCGGCGTGCACGAGTCCGTGCTCCAGAAGAAGAGAGGGCTCACGACGCAGGAATTCGAGGAGCTGAAGCACGCGGTTCGTCTGGGGGCGGAGATCCTCAAGCCTCTCCCGCAACTCGCCGGCGTCCGCGAGATCCTCCTGCACCACCGCGAGCGCTTGAACGGGTCCGGATACCCCGACGGCCTGAAAGGCGAGACGATCCCGCTCGCCTCCAGGATCATAGGTCTCGCGGAGGCCTACGACGCGCTGACCGCAGGGCGGCCGTACCAGCCGCCGCTCACGCCCCGCGAGGCGCTGGAGACGCTTCTCGGCACGGTCGGCATCTGGTATGACGCGGCCGTCTTTGAAGCGCTCCAAAAGGTTCTCACCGAGTTGCGGAAGGAGAGGAAGGGGAACCGCGTATGACTCCCAGACCGATCCGCTGGCTACTCCTCTTGCTTCCCGCGTACGGTGCCGCGGTGCTCGGGCCCAGGGGCTGGCCCCTCGTCTCGGCGCTCGCCGCCGGGGTGGTCGTGTACAACGTCGTCATGGACGCCGCCGCGCGCCGGTGGCCCGACTGGATGAAGGGCCGTCTCCTCTTCCTCGGCCTCGTGCAGATCGGGCTCGCGTGCATCCTCCTGTCGCTCATCTACGTGGAGGCGAGCGGTGCCGCGCTAATCCGTGAGTTCCAGTTCGACGGGTTCTACGCGATCCCGGTCCTCTTCGTGGCGGTCGCGGGCGGGAGGCGCGGTGCCGTTCTCGCGGTAGCGCTGGCGACGCTTGCCGTCGCCTTCGGGCAGGTCATCCAGGCGCCCGACGTCGGGTCGCTCACGGGGCCGGGCGCTCCGGAGTACTGGGCGGCCGTCGCGGGGTACTCGCTCTTCTACGGGCTTTTCTTCGCGGTGACGGGCGCCCTTGCCCGCTTCGCCCTCGAGTTCCAGACGCGGAAGGCGCGCTCGGACACGCTCCTGCGTCTGGGCCGCGATCTCTGGCATTTGAACGATGCCGTCGTAATCGCGGACATCCGGGGGCGGGTGACATCCATGAACGCGGCGGCGGAAGCCTTCTTCGGCGCGGCCTCGGAGGTCCAGGGGCGCCCTCTCGTGGCGCTCTTCGACACGCCGGTGCCGTTCGAGACGCTCGAGCCTTTGGAGGTGCGGGCGCGCCGCGCCGATGGCTCGACCTTCGACGCCGAGTTGAGTTTGAGCGCGTATCGTGCAGGCGTGGGTGATGTCCTCGCGCGGATCGCCGTGGTGCGAGCCGCGCCGCGGCGACGGCGAAAGATTCCACTTACGGCAGGGGAGGAGGCGCAGTGAAGTCTGGACGTAT
>JACQVD010000152.1 GCA_016209945.1 Gemmatimonadota bacterium | reverse complement strand
TCTTCACGCCGTCGAGGTTATGCTCGATGACGACGACGGTGGTCCCCTTCTCGACCAGGCGGTGCAGCACCTCGAGCAGCAGCCGCACGTCCTCGAAGTGCAGGCCGGTCGTCGGCTCGTCGAGGATGTACAGGGTTCGGCCGGTGTCGCGCTTGGCCAGCTCGGCGGCGAGCTTGACGCGCTGCGCCTCGCCGCCCGAGAGCGTGGTCGCGCTCTGGCCGATGTGGATGTAGCCCAGCCCGACATCGTTCAGGGTCTCGAGCTTGTGGCACACCCGCGGCTGGTTGGCGAAGTACTCCAGCCCTTCGGCCACGGTGAGGTCCAGCACGTCGGCTATCGTCTTCCCCTTGAAACGGACCTCCAGCGTCTCGCGGTTGTAGCGCCGGCCTTTGCAGACTTCGCACGGCACGTACACGTCGGGCAGGAAGTGCATCTCGATCTTCACCAGGCCGTCGCCCTGGCACGCCTCGCAGCGCCCGCCCTTGACGTTGAAGGAGAAGCGGCCCGCGCCGTAGCCGCGCATCCTCGCCTCGGGGAGACCGGCGAAGATCTCGCGGATGGGCGTGAACAGGCCCGTGTACGTGGCGGGGTTCGAGCGCGGGGTGCGGCCGATGGGGCTCTGGTCAATGGCGATGACCTTGTCAATCAGCTCGAGCCCCTCGATGCGATCGTGGGCGCCGGGGAGCAGCCTGGCGCGGAACAGGTGCCGGGCCAGCGCCGGATAGAGGGTGTCGGTCACCAGTGTGGACTTGCCGGAGCCGGATACCCCGGTGACCGCGATGAAGAGGCCGAGCGGAAACTCGACGTCGAGGTTGTGGAGGTTGTGCTCCCGCGCGCCGACCACCCGGACGACGCGCGCGGGCTCCGCCGGGCGGCGCGCCGCGGGCACGGGGATGCGGAGCTCCCGCCTCAGGTACCGCGCGGTGAGGGAGGTGGGGTGGGCGAGCAGGCGGCCCAGGTCTCCGGCGACCACGAGCTCGCCCCCGAGGCGCCCGGCCCGCGGGCCGAGGTCCACGACGTGGTCGGCGGCGCGAATGGTCGCCTCGTCGTGCTCCACGACCAGCACCGTGTTGCCGAGGTCGCGCAGCTCCCTCAAGGTGGCGAGGAGCCGGGCGTTGTCGCGCGGATGGAGCCCGATGGACGGCTCATCCAGGATGTAAAGGACGCCGACGAGGCGCGAGCCGATCTGCGTCGCGAGCCGGATGCGCTGCGCCTCGCCGCCCGCGAGGGAACCCGCCGACCGGCCGAGGGTGATGTAGTCCAACCCGACGTTGACCAGGAACCGGAGCCGGTCGCGGATCTCCTTCAGGATCGGTCCGGCGACACCGGCGTCGAGACCGGGCCGGCCGTCACTCCGGAGCGGCAGGTCGTCGAAGAACGCCCGCGCCTCGAGGACCGACATCTCGATCAGCTCGCCGATGCTCTTGCCGCCGATCAGCACGGAGAGGCTCTCGCGCTTCAGGCGACGACCGCCGCAGGTCGAGCACGGTCGCTCGATCATGTACTCGGCCAGCTGCGCGCGCACCGCGTCCGAGGTCGTCTCGCGATAGCGGCGCTCGACGCTCTTGAGAATGCCCTCCCACCCCGATTCGTACTCGCCGCGGAACTTCTCGCTCTCGTACCTGAACCGGATCTTCCGGTCGCCGACGCCGTACAGCAGCGCCTTCTTGACCGCGGAATGGAGCTTCCCCCACGGCGTGTTGAGATCGAACTCGAGCTCTCGCGCCAGGGTCGGGAGGATCACCTTCCCGAGGTAGCCGCTCGGCTCGCCCCAGGGGAGCACGACGCCCTCGAGGATCGAGATGCCCTCGCCGCCGAGGGCGAGCTGCTCGTTCACCTCGCGACGGGTCCCGAGCCCGCCGCAGTCAGGACACGCGCCGAAGGGCGAGTTGAAGGAGAACTGCCGCGGCTCCAGCTCGGGAAGCGAGAGGCCGCAGGTCGGGCACGAGTAGCGCTCGGAGAAGAGGATGCGCTCGGCGCCCCCCCCTCCCCCCTCTCCTCCCCCTCCTCGCTCGCGGCGCACCACCTCGACCACGCCGTCCGATGCGCGCAAGGCGGTCTCGACGCTGTCGGCGAGCCGCTGCCGGTCGTCGGGCCGCGCGGCGAGCCGATCCACCACGATCGCGATGTCGTGGTTGTGGCGCCGGTTCAGCTTGGGGACGTCGTCGAGGTCGTAGTC
>JACQVD010000005.1 GCA_016209945.1 Gemmatimonadota bacterium | reverse complement strand
GCGCGGTCGAAGCGAATCTGTGCGATGCGGAAGAGGTTGAGCTCCTCGCCATCCCCAGCGTTGTGGCTCACGTTCATGTGCGTCTCCAGTCTCGGGGCCGTTTTCATGCGGCCACCAAGCTACACGTTCTCCGATCCGGCGGCCAAGCGGCTGCCGGGGGAGCGGCGTGGCCGGGCTCCGTTTGGAGGCGGGGTGGCAGGCCGCTCAAAGCTTGATCGCAGCTCCTCCGCCATCGCCTGTGCCAATCCAACCACGCCGAACTTCGAGGCGCAGTACGCGGCCATCTCCTCGTAGCCCTCGAGCCCGGCCAGGGATGCGATGTGGATGATCGTCCCGCGGCGACGCCTGAGCATGCCCGCGAGGACGGCGCGGGAGCAAAGGAAGACGCCCTTCAGGTTCGTATCCAGGATCGCGTCCCACTCGCGGACAGTGGTCTGGACGAGCGGCTTGAAGAATCCGACGCCGGCGTTGTTGACGAGCAGGGAAGGCGGGCCGAGTCGGCGCTCCACAACCCGGAGCATTCGCGTCACCGCGCGGGGCGAGCCCACGTCTGCGACGAGCGGGATCGCGATGCCTCCACGTGCGCGGATGCGCTTGGCAGTCGCTGCGGCCGCGCGCCGATCGCGGTCCACCACGGCCACCCGTGCACCCTCGGCGGCCAAGGCCTCCGCGATGGCCCGGCCGATTCCGCGGCCCGCGCCGGTCACGATGGCGACGGCCTTCGCGAGGATGCGAGCCCTTCTTGCACGTCTATCCATGCCGCGTTCCCTGCTGTACGATGCAGCACGTTTCGTACCGGGTCGATCCCCACGGAGGTCTGTCATGCGCCTCTTCTTGGATTCCGGTGTGTTGCGCCACGCGCGGCTCCTTCTCGCGTTGGTCCTCGGCGGCGCGGGCGCCCCTGCGCTCCTCCACGCGCCAGCGGTCGCTGCTCAGACCGCCCGGGTCGAGCTCCAGACTGGCAAGATGTGGACCTTCGAGAACCCGCCCGTCGAGTACCTCAAGCGCGAGTACGGGTTCGAAGCCAGCCCGGAGTGGGTCGGGCAGGTGCGGCTCGCGGCGCTACGGTTCGGCGCCCTGTGCTCGGCCTCGTTCGTGTCGCCCGAGGGGCTCGTCATGACGAACCACCACTGCGCCCGGAGCTGCATCGCCGCCGTGTCGCCGGCCGAGGTGGACTATGTGGCGAAAGGCTTCTACGCGGCGGAGCGCGAGGACGAGCGGCAGTGCCCCGGCCTCTTCCTGGATCAGCTCGTGGCGTTCGAGGACGTGACCGATCGCGTGGAAGCAGCCGTGCCACCGAGGGCGGACGAAGCGGTGGCGACGGAGGCGAAGCGGGAGGAGGCTCGCCGGATGGAGGAGGAGTGCCAGCGCGCTGGGACCGTGCGCTGCCAGGTCGTCTCCCTGTACCACGGGGGCCGATATTCGCTTTACAGGTACAAGCGCTATACCGACGTGCGCCTGGTGTTTGCGCCGGAGGTCGGGATCGCCTTCTTCGGCGGCGACCCCGACAACTTCACGTATCCACGCCACGACCTCGATGTGGCATTCGTCCGAGCGTACGAGACCGGCGCACCCGCCACGACGCCGCACTACTTCCGCTGGAGCCGCGCGGGCGCCCGCGAGGGCGACCTCGTCTTCGTGGTCGGCAACCCGGGGTCCACCGGGCGGCTCAATACGCTGGGGCAGCTGGAGCGCCTGCGCGACGACGTCCTACCGGCGCAGCTCAAGGCGCTCAATGAGCGGCTGGCGATCTTGAGGGAGCTCGCCGGTCGCAGCGCGGACGACGCGCGCAAGTACCAGAACGACATTTTCGGCAGTGAGAACAGCATCAAGGCGTTCACGGGCTATCTGTCGGGACTCCTCGACCCGACCCTCATGGCGCGCAAGGCGGCGTGGGAGCGCACGTTCCGCGACGCCGTGGAGCGCGACCCCGTCCTTCGGAAGGCGTACGGCGATGCGTGGGAGAAGATCGCCCGGGTGCAGCGGGAGCGGGTTCGGGCGGCCGCGAAGCAGCGCACGTACCTCTACGGCGGGTCCAGCCTCTTCGCGCGTGCCCGCTCGCTCGTCGAGTACGTGCTGGAGAGGGCGAGGCCGAGCGAGGAGCGGTTGCCGGACTACCGCGATCCGAACCTGGCGCGCGTGGCCGAACGGCTGCAGGCAGCACCGCCCGTGGACCTGCCGCTGGAAGAGCGCGTGCTCGCCGTCTTCGTGGCGAACGCCCGCGCGACCCTCGCGCCCGACGATCCCCTGGCCCGCGCGCTGGGTCCGGGCGCGCCCGAGGAGGTGGCCCGGACGCTCGTCCAGAGGACGCGGCTCACGGAGGAGGACGGGCGAAAGGCCGTCCTCGAGGCCGAGCCGC
This sequence comes from Gemmatimonadota bacterium, assembly GCA_016209945.1. Taxonomy (GTDB): domain Bacteria; phylum Gemmatimonadota; class Gemmatimonadetes; order Palauibacterales; family KS3-K002; genus JACQVD01. The sequence continues at coordinate 124 of JACQVD010000005.1, read as the reverse complement.
AGGCGCTGGCCGCTTCGCAGGATCCGCTCATCCGCATCGCCCGCGCCGTGGCGCCGGAGGTCCGCAAGCTCCGCCAGCGCCTCGCTGAACTGGATGCGATCGAGTCGGCCAACGAGGAGCGCGT
>JACQVD010000147.1 GCA_016209945.1 Gemmatimonadota bacterium | reverse complement strand
GATCAAGGCGATCCGCGACTTCTTCTACGACCGTGGGTTCGTCCTCGTGGACTCGCCCATCCTCACGGGCGCGATCGGCGAAGCCGTGGCGGCAGGGCTCTTCGAGACCGAGTACTTCGATCTCGGGAAGGCGTACCTCGCGCAGACGGGCCAGCTCTACGTCGAGGCCGCGGCCGCCGCCCTGGGGCGCGTGTACTGCTTCGGGCCCACGTTCCGGGCGGAGAAGTCGAAGACGCGGCGCCATCTCGTCGAGTTCTGGATGGTCGAGCCTGAGATGGCGTGGTACACGAGCGACGACAGCATCCGCCTCCAGGAGGAGCTCCTGACCTACATCGTCCAGCGCGCCCTCGAGCGCCGGTCCAAGGAGCTCGAGACCTTGGGACGCGATCTCGATCGGCTGCGCTCGGTCGAGCCGCCGTTCCCGCGCATCTCGTACGACCAGGCGGTGGAGCGGCTTCGCGCGAAAGGCTCGAGGATCGAGTGGGGCGAGGATCTCGGGAACGAGGACGAGACGCTCATCACCGAAGGGCTCGACCGGCCGGTCTTCATCTACAACTACCCGAAGGTCGCGAAGGCCTTCTACATGAAGGAGAATTCGACCGACCCGCGCACCGTCCTCTGCAACGACTGCCTGGCGCCCGACGGCTACGGCGAGATCATCGGCGGGAGCCAGCGCGAGGACGACCTGGACAGACTCGTGGCCCGCATGCGCGAGGAGAACCTGCCGCTCAAAGCCTACGAGTGGTACCTCGATCTCCGGCGCTACGGGACGTTCCCGCATAGCGGGTTCGGCCTCGGGCTCGAGCGCACGATCGCCTGGATCTGCGGAACGCCGCACGTGAGGGAAGCGATCCCGTTCCCGCGACTCCTGAACCGGCTCTACCCGTAAGGCCGGCCTTCGCGCGCCTTCTCCTCGCGCTTCACCTCGTCCCACAGGAGGTCGAGCTCGCTGAGCGTCGCTGCGCCCACGTTCACCCCGCGCGCTCGCGCCAGCGCCTGGAGCGTGCGGAACCGGCGCTCGAATTTCGCGTTCGCGTCGCGGAGAAGGCTCGCCGCATGGAGCCCGCACAGCCGCGCGACGTTCACGGCCGCGAAGAGGAGGTCGCCGAATTCTTCACGAAGGCGGTCTCGATCCGCGCGCTGCGCCAGGTGCGCGTCCACCTCGCGCACCTCCTCCAAAAGCTTCTCCCAGGCGCCGCGTGCGTCGTCCCAGTCGAACCCCATCCCGCTCGCGTGCTCCTGAATCCGCTGCGCCTGGGCCAGGGAGTCGAGCCGGGCCACCGCCCGCTCGAGCGCTTCGGCACCGCCGCCTAAGGCTCCCCCTGCTCCCCCCTCCCGGGCTTTGAGCTCGTCCCAGGAAGGCGGCTCCGCGGCGTCGCCGTACACGTGCGGGTGACGCCGCCGCATCTTGTCCTCCAGCGCGGACAGCACGTCCTCGGCCGTGAAGGCGCCGCGCTCCTCGGCGACCACGATCTGGAAGGCGACGTTCAGGAGCAGGTCGCCCAACTCGTCTCGGAGCGCCGCATCGTCGCGCGCGTCGATAGCGTCGGCGACCTCGAGGGCTTCTTCCACGAGGTAGGGCTGGAGCGAGCTCGCCGTCTGCGCGCGATCCCACGGACAGCGTGCGCGGAGAAAGCGGACCAGCGCGAGCGCGCGGTCGAGTGTCGCGTCGTGTTCGCTTGCCATGGGAAATGAGGCCGTCTATACTAGCGCCCGGTTTTCGCGCATGTCAACGAACGATCCGACGTGGCGCGCCTGGGTCGAGGTCGATCTGGGCGCTCTTGGACGCAACTACGAGACGATTCGACGGGCGGTGCCCTCCGCCGCGATCCTTCCGATCGTGAAGGCGGATGGGTACGGGCTCGGCGCGCGGCGCGTGGTCGCCGCGCTGGAGCCGTTGTCCCCCTGGGGCTACGGTGTGGCGATCTTCGAGGAGGGGGCCGAGCTCAGGGCGCTGGGGATCGAGCGGCCGATCCTCGTCTTCTTCCCGCCGCACGACGCGCTTGCAGCGATCGCGGAGGCGCGGCTCACACCCGCGCTCGGCGACGTGGAGGGCCTTGCGCGCTGGCGGGCGATCGCGCGCACGCTGGAGCGCCGGCTCCGCTTCCATCTCGAGGTGGACACGGGGATGGGCCGTGCGGGGTTCGCGTGCGGCGCGGCCTCGGACTGGCTGACCGCGGTGCTCGAAGCCTCGGAGCGCGGCCTCGCGTGGG
>JACQVD010000146.1 GCA_016209945.1 Gemmatimonadota bacterium | reverse complement strand
TTCCTGTCACTCACAGGGCGCCACCTGCGGGATGAGTAGAGCGCCGTCCCATCCGCTCGTGGAGCTCACGCTCGCCCGGCTGCGAGAGTTCTTGAGGGAGCCGGAAGCGGTCTTCTGGGTGTTCGTCTTCCCCATCATCCTGGCCCTGGCGTTGGGGATCGCGTTCCGCGAGCGCGGGCCCGGCCGCTTGCGCGTGGCGGTGCAGGAGGGCGATGGCGCGGCGGCGCTCCGGGAGGCGCTGGAGTCGGAAAAGGACGTGGCGCCCCGAGTGCTCTCGCCGAGCGACGCGCGTCAGGCTCTTCGCACGGGTCGGGTGGCGCTCGTGGTGGTGCCGGGGCAGCCCGCCGTCTTCGTCTTCGACTCGACCCGGTCCGAGAGCCGGCTCGCGCGCCTCCTCGCGGAAAACGCGATCCAGCGCGCGGCGGGACGGCGCGATCCGCAGCCGGTGCGGCAGCAGGTCGTCACCGAGCCGGGCTCGCGCTACATCGACTTCCTCATCCCGGGGCTCCTGGGGATGAACCTCATGGGGAGCGGGATGTGGGGGATCGGGTTCGCGATCGTGCAGGCGCGGACCCGGCGGCTCTTGAAGCGCCTCATGGCGACGCCCATGCGGAAAAGCCACTTCCTCCTCTCGTTCGCACTCTCGCGGCTCGTCTTCCTGGTGCTGGAGGCGGTGGCGCTCGTCGGGTTCGGCTGGCTCGTCTTCGGCGTTCGGGTCTACGGTTCGCTGGCCGATCTCGCGTTGATCGCGATCGTGGGCGCCATGTCGTTCGCCGGGCTCGGCCTCCTCACGGCGAGTCGCGCGAAGACCGTGGAAGGGGTCTCGGGGCTCCTGAACCTCGTCATGCTGCCGATGTGGATCCTGTCGGGCGTCTTCTTCTCGTACTCGCACTTCCCGGACGCGGCGCAGCCCTTCATCCAGGCGCTGCCGCTCACGCAGCTCAACGACGCGATGCGCGCGGTGATGATCGATGGCGTGCCGCTCGCGGCGGCGCTGCCGTCGCTCGCGATCGTCGGGGCGTGGGGAGGGGTGAGCTTCGCGGTCGCGCTCAAGATCTTCCGCTGGCGGTAGGTCTGGAGTGGCGCGTGGTGTCTCGCCGGTAGCGTGTCGTTCCCGGATTGCGCGTGGGGCATTGCCGGGGTAACTTAGTCAGCGGACTAAGTTCTTATAATAAGACAGGCCATAATGAAGAAAAAAGTGGTGAACGTTCACGAGGCGAAGACGCACCTCTCGCGCCTCCTCGAGCGGGTCCATCGGGGCGAGGAGATCATCCTGGCCAAAGCGGGCAAACCGTACGCGAAGCTCGTCCCGCTCGACGAGGGAGAGGATCGCAAGCCGGGCCAGCTGCGCGGGCTCGTCATGACGGACGAGTTCTTCGAGCCGCTGCCGGAGGAGGAGCTCGCAGCGTGGGAGCACGGTGACGATCGGGCTTGAGGCGCCCGCGGTCCTGCTGTTCCCGCTGCGGAGCGCTCGTACGTGAGGGTTCTGCTCGACACCCACGTGCTCCTCTGGTGGCTCCTCGACGATCCCCGGCTGTCGGCGCGCGCGCGCGAAGTCATCCGGCGGGCGGAAAACGAAGTGCTTGTGAGCGCCGCTTCCGGTTGGGAGATCGCGACGAAACAGCGCCTGGGTAAGCTCGGGGTTGCCGGCTTCGACCCGGCGGTTCTGCCCGCTATTCTCCGTGAAGGTCGCATCGATGTCCTACCGATCGCCTTGGAGCACGCGCTCGAAGCGGGGCTTCTCCGCGGTCCGCACCGCGATCCGTTCGACCGGATGCTCATCGGCCAGAGCCTGCGGGAAGGCCTACCGGTCGTGACCCAGGATCCGGTATTCAGGAAGTATCGGGTGAGAGTGATCTGGTGAGGCGCGCTAACGTCGCTGGACCGGTGGCGGCAGGTACTTCTTCGGGAACTTGGCCACCACGGTGTAATTGGGGTCCACGATGTTGGCGACCGTGCTCTCCACCACCTGCGAGACGACCTGGTACGCCTCCCAGCGCTCGAACCCGTAGTCTTCCTCGAGCCATTCCAGAAGCTCCACGTGCGCGATCCGGAAGGCGTCGATGAGAGGCCGGGCGCTCCCCGCCACCATGATGTAGTTCGCATCCTCGATCCGCGGCCAATCGATCGCCTTCCCTTTGATGAGATCCACCTGGAGCGTCACGTCCATCGTCGCCTCGAGTCCGGTCCCCGCCACCTCGCCGTGCCCCTGACGGGCGTGCCCGTCGCCGAAATAGAGGTAGGCGCCTTCGTGGAAGATGGGGAGATACACGGTCACCCCTTCGCCGATCTCGGGCGCGTCCATGTTGCCGCCGAAGTCGCCGGGCCAGAGACCCGGATACGACTCCTCCCCTCGGGGCGCGACCGCCACGCGCCCGAGCATGGGCTTGAGGTCGATCTCGATGCGCTTCATGGCGCTGTTCGGTAGGTCGAGGACGCCCACATTGCGCCGGCGATCCAGCCGCCAGAGGAAGCGGCGGTCGGGGACCGGTGGGTTCAAGAGCCGCAGCCGCGAGTCGGCTGCGAGCCCGCCGAAGCCGGGGTTCATGCGCGCGGGCGCCAAGTCGCGGTTCGGCCGGAGCCGCAGGATCTTCACGACGAGGATGTCGTTCGGCGTAGCACTTTCCACGTAAATCGGCCCCACCTCTCCCGGCCAGGCGCCGCCTTCCTCGGTGTAGTACGGGCCCATGAGGGTCTCCGTGATGATCACAGTGCCGGGCTTTACACGGAGAGCTGGGTCGCGGACACTATTGTAGGTCTGGTATCCGACCGTCGGCGTGAACCGGATCGTGTCCTGCGCGGCGGCGTCGGGCGGTCGCATACCCACTAGGGCGAGCGTGAGTGCCGCGAGAGAGGGGCGCGAGGCGCCGAGGACGCGGCGGGCGTGAGGAGCCTGAGGGGCGCGGGCGGCGCAGCGGCCCCACAGCGGCCGGCGGATTCGCATCGTCTCCTCCTGGCGTTCGGGTCTTGCCGAGGGCTGAGGCAGGCGGACAATTTCGCCTGAGTTGGGGCACTTCGAAAGAAAGCAGTTCACGCGGGAACGAGCACAGGAAAATGACCCCGGGATGGTGACCTCAGGGGATTCACAAGGCCGGGTCGTGTCCCTCCAAGTGTGTCCGAGCCGGCGAACGCCGATGCGGCCGGTGAACCCAGTGCTCTTCGTCACGGATAGCGGGATCGAAGGGGACTGCCACGGCCGACCGGGGAGCCGCCGCCAGGTCCTTCTCATCGAGGCCGAAACCTTGGACTTTCTGGGAGTGCCGCCGGGAGCGGTGAAGGAGAACATCACGACCTGGGGGATCAACCTCATGGGCCTTCAGCCGGGCACGCGGCTCCTCTTGGGGGAAGAGGCGGTCCTCTGGATCACGGGAGCGTGCGCGCCCTGCGCGCTCATGGACGATGTACGGCCGGGTCTCGAAGAGGAGCTTCAGGGCCGGCGCGGGGTGCTCGCGTGGGTGCAGAAGGGCGGCCGCGTCTTCGTGGGCGATCCGATCCGCGTGTTGCGCGAGAGCGCGGCGGACGTGTGATTGACGGCGGCCGGACGACGGCCCAGACTGCGACGGCCCTGGAGAGGAGGCGCGTGATGATGCGACGAGCAAGGGTGGGGTGGACGGCGTGGATGACCGCGGTCGTCGTGTGGGGTTGCGGTGGTGGGGGACGTCTCCCCGGGCCGGAGATGGAGGGCGGCCGCAGCCCCGAGGACGCGGTGGAGCGCTTCCTAAGCGCGGCCGCCGACGCTCTGAAGGCCCGGCGCGCGGGACAGCTGACGCTCGCGGACCAGCACTACCGAAGGATGGCCTTCTACTTCGGCACGGAAGAGGGGTCGATCCTGCGGTACGAGGCCGCCAGGATGGCCGAAGACCGCATGATCGCCCTGGCCGGCATCTTGGATCCGCGGGCTTTCCGCGTCCATCCGCCGGCGGCGGAAGCTGCCGCGTCCGGCAGCCTCCAGCGCACGACGGTGACAGTCGAGCTGACTCAAGTCGATGGCCTGAAGCTCGTGCCCTTCACGGTCATCCGGGGCCGGCAGGGCCGCTGGTACATCGAGCAGATCGACCTGCGTTCGATCACCGGCTAGCCGGTCTCTTGTACCACTCGTGGAGGCGGCTGGGGTGCACGCCGACGAGATATGCCGCGCGCAGCGCCCAGTGCAACAGCATCGTCCGCACCACCCCACGGTCCTGCCACCGGCGATCCGAGGTCGCCGCCGCCAGCGGAAGGATCACCATTCGTCCCAGCCGCCGCAATTTGTGGTACAGCTCCACATCCTCGAAGAGGGGAAGGAGTGCGAACCCGCCGACGGCATGGAATGCCTCGCGCCGGCAGAAGATCGCCTGGTCGCCGGTTGCGGTTCGGAAGAGCCGGCTGCGGGCGTTCACGCCCCTCTCGAGGAGGCGGGCGGTGACGCGTCCGCGCGTGGGCCCGCGGAGCGCGAACCGGAAGGCGCCGCCCGCGACACGGGGGTCGGCGAGCGCCGAGTCGAGCGCCGCGCGGGCGCCCGTGGGCAGGTGCGTGTCGGCGTGGAGGAAGACGAGGATCTCACCGGCGGCTGCACGGGCGCCGACGTTCATCTGGCGCCCGCGGCCCGCGGTGCTCTCAATCACCCGCGCGTGAGGTGCCGCACGGGCGCGCGTGTCGTCCGTGCTGCCGCCGTCCACCACGATGATCTCCGTATCGGGGCCCAACGCCTCGAGCGCCGCCCGCAGCGTGTCCTCGATCTCTCCGGCCTCGTTCAGCGCGGGGATGATGACCGACAGGGAGGGGGGG
>JACQVD010000148.1 GCA_016209945.1 Gemmatimonadota bacterium | reverse complement strand
GCCCTGCGGCGTCTTCGAGCTCTACGGGAAGCTCCCCTCCGACGTCGTGGGCGGCGGGCGCGCCACCTTCATGCTTGCCCCAACGAGCCGGCGCGCGCTGGAGCGCCACGTGTCGGCCTGCCGGCAGGCGGGACTGGGCTTCAACTACCTCCTAAACGCCGCGTGTCTGGACAACCTGGAGTACACGCGGGGAGGGCAGCGGCGGATCCGGCGGCTTCTGGATTGGCTCAACGACATCGGCGTGTCCGCGGTGACGGTCGCGAACCCATTCTTGCTGCGGCTCATCAAGGCCGGGTACCCGAAATTTGAGGTACGGGTCAGCGTCTTCGCGGCGGTCAACGATGTGCGGCGGGCTCGATATTGGGAGGACCTGGGAGCGGACCGGATCACGCTGGACTCCCTCCAGATCAATCGCGAGTTCGATCTCCTCCGGAAGATCCGTGAAGCTGTCCGATGCCGGCTGGAGCTCCTGGCCAGCAACAGCTGCATCCAGAGCTGCCCGCTCCAGCCGTACCATCCCAACCTGCTGAGCCACGCATCGCAGCGCGGGCATCGAACCCGCGGGTTCGCCATCGACTGGTGCCTCGTCTGGTGCTCGTACATGAAGATCCGTGACCCGGTGAACTATCTTCGGGCCGATTGGGTCCGGCCCGAGGACATCGAGCACTACGAGGCTCTGGGATACGACGAGTTCAAACTAACCGAGCGGAATGCCCCAACGGAGATCCTTGTCCTGCGGGCCCGGGCGTACCACGAGCGTCGCTACAATGGGAACCTCCTCGACCTTGTGCAGCCCTACGGGTTTCCAGTGGCGGGAGGCAAGGCCCAACGCCGGGGCCTGCGCTGGGTGGCCTCGCACTTCTTGCGAACCGGCACCGTCCGGTGGCGCAAACTGCCGCTCCTCTACAGGCTCGCGCAGCGCCGCGGCCTCCTCGGCTATGCGGGGACGCCCGTGTACATCGACAATCGGGCGCTCGATGGCTTCATCCAGCGCTTCCTCACGCAGGGATGTAGGGAGCGCGATTGCGAGACCTGCCGCTACTGCCACGCCTGGGCCGAGAAGGCTGTGTGCATCGACGAAGCGTGGCGCGCGGAGTGCCTCGCCCTGTACGAGGCCGCTTTCGGGGAACTGGAGTCAGGAGGCCTCTGGCGAACGTAGGGATCGCCGCGGCCGTGGGCCCTCGAACCGAGGAGGGGGTGGAAGGGATCCGTTGCGAGCGCGAGGGCGCAAGCTCTGCGGACTGGATTCGGTGAGCAAACGATAGACGGAGGGATGCCCGATGAGTGTAGGCCTAAGAGTCGCCGCTTCTCAGCTGGTTGAAATGCTGGCCGACGCCCGGGCCCGCACGCTGGAGCTGGTGGAGGACCTGGCGGACGAACAGCTGGTCGTCCCGAAGATGGAGATCGTGAATCCCTTCCTGTGGGAGCTGGGGCACGTGGCCTTCTTCTACGATGTCTTCCTGCTCCGGGTTCTCGGCTCGGAGAGATTCCTCCTCGATGGGGCAGAGACTCTCTACGATTCGTTCAGGGTGCATCACGACGATCGCTGGGACCTGCCGCTTCCCTCGCGCCAGGAGACGCTCGATTACATGCGCCGGGTCCTGGAGGCAGTTGCGGGCCGTCTGGACGCGCGTGAGCCTACCCCAGAGGAAACGTATCTGTACTGGCTGTGCATCTTGCACGAGGACATGCACGGGGAAGCGTTCACGTACATGAGGCAGACCCTGGAGTATCCCGCACCCGGGTTGCGCATTGCCCTCGACCCTTCAGACGCCGCAGCGACGGCGGGTGGTCCGTTGCCCGGCGACGTCGAGATCCCCGGGGGCACGTTCGGGCTCGGGGCCACCCCGGACTCGCCCTTCGTGTTCGATAACGAGAAGTGGGCTCATGAAGTGCACGTGCCGGCCTTTCGCATCGCGCGGGCCTGCGTGACCAGTGGGGAATTCGTCGCGTTCGTCGAAGATGGAGGATACCTTCGGCGCGAGCTGTGGAGCCACCAAGGTTGGACGTGGCGCACAAAGACCGGGGCACTCCGCCCCGTGTACTGGCAACGCGGTACTCAAGGTTGCCTCCGGAGACACTTCGACACGCTGGTTCCGCTGGAGCCTCACGCACCGGTGGTTCATGTCAATTGGTATGAGGCGGAGGCCTACTGCAACTGGGCGGGGAGAAGGCTCCCTACCGAAGTGGAATGGGAGCTGGCGGCGAGTGCCGAACCCGGACCGGACGGCAAGACGATCATAGATCGAAAGCGCCGATATGCATGGGGAGACGGCCCTCCGGGTCCGGGTCGCGCCAATCTGGATTCTCGCCTCCTGGGCTGTGTTGACGTGGGAGCCTTTTCCGATGGAGACAGCGCTTTCGGCTGTCGGCAGATGCTGGGCAACGTCTGGGAATGGACCGCTTCCGATTTCTACCCCTTCCCCGGGTACACGGTGGATCCCCCCTACAGGGAGTATTCCGCCCCGTGGTTTGGCTACCGGAAGGTGCTGAAAGGCGGGTCGTGGGCTACGCGCTCTCGGCTGGCCTACGTCACCTACCGGAACTTCTTCCAGCCTTACCGCCGCGACATATTGGCGGGGTTTCGTACCTGTGCCAGATCGCCCGCGGCGTAATCTATCGGGCGTTCAACACGGGGCAGTCGGGCGGGCTCTGGAGCAGATAGCCATCGGTAGACGGTCGCTGTGACGCCAGATGTCACAGCGGTCGCGAATTGTCCCATCGATTGTGCCAGCCCTCCATTCAAGCCCGGCACGCCCCAGGGGCGGAACGTCCAGGCGGCGCCTGAGCTTTCGAGCACCCGGTCGCTACGCCTGCTCCACTGCGCCCCTCCCTCACCGCTCCGGCAGGTCTGGCACCGGAAGTGCTCTTCAAGAGGGTGAACCCGCAGCGAGGCGCTTAATTTGGTCAACCTCAACAAGCTCTTCCCGCGGCTCCCCATACGGAGCAAGCTCGCGATCGCGTTCGCGCTCCTCGCGACGATCCCCCTGTTCCTGACCGCCGTCTTCGGCACCCGGGTGACCCTGCGGTACATCGAGGGCTCGACGGCGGCAACGCTGGACCACGATCTCCAGACGGCTCGCGAGCGGACCGAAAACCTGCTGGCCACCGCCGAACAGGACATGCTCTATCTCGGCGAGGGGCTGTTCCGGCGCGCCCTGGAGGGTGGGGGCGAAAGGACCTCTCTCGACACCGCGCTCGCGGCGTTCCTCCGGGTCAAGCCGTCCTTCGTGCAGGTAAAACTCTTCCGCCCGGACGGCGAGCCGATCCTGATCGCGCGCGCGGGAGACCTAGGGGCGGCCAGTGGTGAAGACCTCGCGGGCGGAGCGTACTACGTCTTCCGTGCCCGCGCGCTGAAGCGGGGCGAACATCTCGTCCTCCCGGTGGAAATTCGCGGCGCGCCGCAACCGAGTGGAGAGGTGACCCCGATCCCGGCGGTCGCGATACTCCATCCTCTGCACGACGCGCTGGGTGCTCTCCTCGGCGTCGCCGTCGGCGAGGCGTACGCTTCGCAACTGTTCGCAGCCCTGGAATCGGGCTCGCCGCAGCTCAGCGGCGTGACGGGCCTCGTGAGCGCGGACGGGCAGTTCCTCTACCACTCGGAGCAGAAGCGGGACTGGAATAGCCTCCTGGCCTCACGGCGTGATGCGAACCTCTTCACCGAGCTGGACTCAGAGGCGGCCGCTCGCGTCGTGGCGGGAAGCGCGGGGCGACTGCGCGCGGCGGGTGATCGGCTCGTCTCCTTCACGCCCCTGGGGCTCGGGGCGGGGAGCGGCCGCCTGTTCATGTACCGTGCCATCCCGGTCTCGGTGATCCAGAGGCCGGCGCGGCGATTCCTCCTCGGTGTCGGTCTCGGAGGGCTTCTCGTGCTCCTGACTGCGCTGGGCCTCGCGGTGGTGGCGGCGACCCAGTTCACCCGGCCGATCTACCAGCTTCGCGCGGGCGCTCGGCGATTGGCCGCGGGGGAGTTCGAGACGCGCCTGGACATCGAGACCAACGACGAGATGGAAGACCTGGCGGCCGATTTCACGCAGATGGCCGGCCGGCTCCGCGAGCACACGAACCGCCTCGAAGACCTCGTGGCCGAGCGAACGGAGGCGCTGCGCGCTGCCCACGCCGATCTCGAGGAGATCCTCTCACACTCTCAAGACGCCATCCTCCGGCTCGATCGCGAGAGCCGCGTGAGAGTCTGGAATCGCGGTGCGGAGAGGATGTTCGGGTACTCGGCAGCGGAGGCGATCGGCCGCCACGTGGACGACCTCCTGCTGCCCACCGGACGCTCCGGGCGCCGCGACGCGGCGTACATCCGCCGGGAGCTGAGCCGGACGGACGCGCTCCTCAACTACCACACGGTCCGCGTGCGGAACGACGGCTCTCCGGTGGAGGTGAGCCTTTCGCAGACGGTCATCCGCGGCCCGTCGGGCGAGCCGGTCGGATGCACCCTCATCATCCGTGACGTCACCGAGCGCAAGTCGTTGGAACGGCAGATGCTGCGCTCCGAGCAGCTCGCGGCGGCCGGCAGGCTCGCCGCCGGGATCGCGCACGAGATCAGCAACCCCATCGGGATCGTCCTGAACCGCCTCGAATGCGTGGAGCTGGACATAGCCGAGCGCTGCCCCCACTGCTTCGCGCGCGATGACCTCCGGGTGATCCGGGAGCAGACCGAACGCGTGGGGCACGTGGCGCGGCGTCTCCTGAGCTTCTCGAGGGAGGGTCCGGAGGTGCGCGCGCCGCTCGACCTGAACGAGCTGGTCGCTAGCGTCATCCGATTCCTTGAGCCGACGCTCGAGAAGAAGTCGCTGCGCATCGACTGGGACCTGGCCAGCCCGCTCCCGCGGGTCCACGCGAGCCCGCAAGGGCTCGAGAACGTGCTGGTGAACCTCCTCCTGAACGCGGCGGACGCCTCGCCGGAAGGAGGACTGATCCGGGTCGCGACGCGTGCGAGGGACGCCGGGCGAACCGTCGAGCTGGAGGTTTCCGACGCCGGCTGCGGGATCGCGCCCGAACTGCTCGAGCGGATCTTCGAGCCGTTCTTCACGACCAAGCAACGCAGCGGGGGCACCGGGCTCGGCCTGGCCGTGAGCCGGAGCATCGTCCAGGCGCACGGCGGCGAGATCCAAGTGCGGAGTGAGCCCGGAGAAGGGAGCGCCTTCACCGTCACGCTGCCGATTCGGTCACAGAGGGAAGAATGGAGACGGGTCATATCCTGATCGTGGACGACGAGCCGGAGATGCTGGAGAACTGCCGGCGTCTCCTCACCCGCGAGGGCCACCGTTGCACGACGCTTGCCGAGGCGGCGGAGTTCCCGCGCGTGCTGCGCGAGAGCCGCCCCGACGTCGTCCTGTGTGACCTCCGCATGCCCGCGGCGGACGGCATGAAGCTCTTGGCCGTCGCGCACTCGGAGGACGCCGAGATCCCGTTCATCATCATCACCGCCTACGCCACGGTGAGCTCGGCGGTGAACGCGATCCAGGAGGGCGCGTTCGATTACCTCGCCAAGCCGTTCACCGCGCAGCAGCTCAACGTCGCCGTCAAGCGCGCGCTCCGGCAGCGGCGGCTGGCGGAGGAGAACCGGGACCTGCGCGACCAGGTGGCTCTCCAGCAGGGATTCGGCGAGATCCTCGGCCAGAGCCCGGCGATGCGTCGCGTGATGGAGCGCATCCGCAAGGCGGCGCCCACCGACGCCAACGTGCTCATCTCGGGGGAAAGCGGTACGGGGAAGGAGCTCGTCGCCCGGCACCTGCACGCCAACAGCCCGCGCAAAACCGGACCGTTCGTCCCCGTGGACTGCGCGGCGATCCCCGAGACCCTTCTCGAGTCCACGCTCTTCGGGCACGAGAAAGGAGCCTTCACGGGAGCGGTCGCCCGGCAGCACGGGCTTCTGGAGCAGGCCGATCGCGGTACCCTCTTTCTGGACGAGATCACCGAGCTCAGCCCGCATCTGCAGTCGAGGTTGCTGAGAGCGCTACAGGAGCGGGAGGTCAGGCGCGTGGGCGCGGGGGCGACGATCGCGCTCGACATCCGCGTTGTGGCCGCCACGCATCTCGATCCGGCCGCGGCGGTTGCCGGCGGCCGACTCCGGGAGGACCTGTACTACCGGCTGAACGTCATACCGATCGCGCTGCCGCCGCTGCGGGAGCGCGGGTCGGATGCGGTCCTCCTCTTCCAGACCTTCTTGCGGCGCTTCGCGGACGGCTACGGGAAGGAGATCCCCAGGGTGACCCGGGCCGCGTGGGATGCGATCGAGAGCTACGCCTGGCCGGGGAACGTTCGCGAGCTCAAGAACGCCGCTGAGCGACTCTTCCTCTTGGACGACGACGGGTCGATCACGCTGGCCGACCTGCCGGAGCCCCTGGCACACCCCGCGGCGCTGGCCGGGAGGGACGCGGCGCCGCGCAGTGACCTCCCGTACCGCCGCGCGCGAGAGCACGCGTTGCGCGCCTTCGAGGCGCACTACTTGGAGCAAATCCTCCAGCGCCACGGTGGGAACGTGACCCGCGCGGCGCAGGCCGCGGGTGTGAGCCGCCGGACTCTGCATCGCTGGCTCGAGCGCCTGAGGTCGCCGAAGCGCGAGGACGGCGCGTGAGGTTGCTGCCCGCCTGGGCCGGTGTGGCGCTCGCTCCGTTGGCCGCGATGCCGCCACCGGCTCTCGCTCAGCAGGGCAGCGTCGTGGAGGGCGTCGTGTACGTGCGGAACGCGAAGTCCACCGGCGCGCTCGTGTACGTGATCCCCGCCTTCGCGGAGCCTCCGGTCGCGCCGGTCGAGACCGTTCTCATCGACCAGCGGAATTTGCACTTCGTGCCCCGCACCCTCGCCGTCCTCCCGGACCAGGCCGTGGCATTCCGGAACAGCGACCCCATCCTCCACAACGTGTTCAGCCCCGACACCCTGGGCGAGGACTTCGACCTGGGCACGTACCCCGAGGGAGAGTGGAGGACCCGCCGATTCCGGCGCCTGGGGGCGCATGTCATCCTCTGTCACATCCACCCGGAGATGGAGGCGTATGTCGTCGTGCTCCCGACGCGCCACTACGTCCTGGCGGCTGGTGAAGGCCGTTTCCGGATCGCGGAGCTTCCGCCGGGCACGTACAGCCTCCACGTCTGGCACCCGCGCGCCGAGCCCTTCCGGCGTGAGATCACGGTCAGGGCTGGCGACACGCTCCGTCTGGAGATCCAGCTGGAGCGCCGCGGTGCGACACGAACGCTCCCAAAGTGAGGTGCCCATGCGTTCCCGCGTGAAAGCTCGGCCGGCACTCGAGGGCCTGGCACTGGTCCTGCTCGTGGCGGCTCCTGCGCACGGCGGCCTGTCGGCAAGCGGCGGCACGCGCGCGGCCGGGATCCCCGTGTTCGCGAGGAAGTACAGGACGAGCTGCTCGACCTGTCACACCGCGGCGCCCAAGCTCAACGTGCTCGGTGAAGCGTTTCGGCTGAACGGCTACCGCTTCCCTGAGAACGATGTCCTGCTGCGCAAGGAGGAGCCGGTGCCTCTGGGCGCGGAGCCGTGGAAGGACCTCTGGCCTCGGGCCATCTGGCCTGGCGAGCTCCCCGGGACGCCGCCTCTGAGCCTGCGCGTGGTGAGCGACGCCCAGGTGACGCGCGACGAATCGGCGGATTTCACCTGGACGTTCCGCTTCCCGAACGAGGTCTACCTCCTCTCGGGCGGCACCCTCGGCGAGGCGATCGGGTTCTTCCTGGAAGGTGAATGGACGCCCGAGGGCGGGATCGAGATCATCCAGGCGAAGGTCCTCTTTCAGGATCCGCTTCCGTTCCTGGCCGATCGCGCCCTCAACCTCTGGGTCGGGCTCCAGAACCTCTACCTTTTCACCCTGGGCGATCGGCAGATCGATCGGGCGGCGCGAGAGCGACTCCTGTGGGGCGGCTTCGACCTGTCGGAGCTCGTGCTCCGCAATACCGCGACCGGCGACAGCCTGCGATCGAAGAATGAGCTGCAACTGCGGCTGTCGCAGCCGGGAATCGAGGTCAACGGCGTCATGGGTCGCCGCGCCTTCTATGCCGTGGGGCTTACCCAGGGGAGCGCCGAGCTCGGCACGGACAACAACAATCGGAAGGATCTCTACTACAAGGTCCGCACCAAGCTGGGCGGCCTCGCCCTAGACGGGTCCTACGACGCCGACGGCGCCCCGGTTGTGGGCACAGGCGGCCAGCTCTTCGACCGCGCCCTCATCCTGGAGCACTTCGGCTACCTCGGCGGGTTCCCCGTGGCGAACGGCGCCCAGGACACGCACCGCACGTTCGGCCTCGCCGCCCGCTGGCTCAACGGCCCGCTCGACTTGGGCGCCGGCTACGTGTGGGGAGAGAACGAGAACCCGTGGG
>JACQVD010000145.1 GCA_016209945.1 Gemmatimonadota bacterium | reverse complement strand
GTGCTGGGGATCTACCTTATCAGCGCCTGGGTCGGTTATCAGGTCGTGGTGGCTCTCACCTCTGGTCTCGGCCTGCCGGAGTGGTTTCCGGGATTCGCCATTGTGCTCTTCATTGTCGGGCTCCCGATTGTGCTGGCCACCGCGTTTGTCCAAGAGGGTGGTCCGCCGCTCGGCCGCCGCTACGACGCCACCTTGCTGCCCGGCGTCGAGACCGAGGTGAGGGCTCGCGCTGGCCGCCCGACCGCTAGACGTGTGCACCGGCTCCTCACTTGGCGTAACGCGTTCATGGGCGGCGTGTTCACCTTCGCGCTCTGGGGTGTGATCGCCGCCGGCTGGCTGCTTCTGAAGGGGACAGAAAGCCGTGGGCCGGACAGAGACGAGTCGCTCGGCGGAGCTACCCCTGTCGAGAACGCCGTTGCGGTCTTGCCGTTTCGCACCGTGGGCTCCGGACTCGAGCTCTGGGGCGAGGGGCTGGTGGATCTTCTTTCCATTCAGCTGGACGGAGCCGGCGGACTGCGCGCAGTGGCTCCGGGGCTTGTCCTTTCACGCCTGAAGCGTCAACGCCCGGTGTCGGAGGCGCTCGAGCCGGCGGTCGCGACTCGTCTCGCACGTGAACTCGGCGCCGGCACGTACGTGACCGGAAGCGTTGTCGAGACGGGACCTGGGAGGGTGCGGCTTCTCGTGGAGGCGTTCGACGCGATCCAGGGTCGCAAGCGCCCTGAAGCCTCATTCGCTCTCGACGGTGCGGAGAGCAATTTGGCGAGCCTTGCTGATTCGGCGGGGCTCGCTCTTCTCTCGAACCTCAGCCGCATTCCGCTCCCCGAGGCTCCGATCGGACGGCGCCCGACCCAGTCCGTCGCGGCGCTGCGCGCGTTCTTGACGGGAGAGCAAGCCTTCCGCGAGGGACACTGGGCCGAGGCCGATGCCAGGTACGCCGAGGCGCTGCAACTGGACCCAATCTTTGCGCTCCCCCTCTACCGGCGGTTTCAGCTGCGCTATCGAGGGCAGGTCACAACCCCTCCGAGCGAAGCGGAGCTCATCGCTGAAGCGTTGAGCGTAGCTGATCGGTTGCCCGAGCGTGAACGGCGTCTATTGCACGCGATCCGCCGCAGCGCTGAGTACCTCGATACGACCGATCTAGCCGAGCGCCTCGATTTCACGCGCCGCTACCCCGAGGACCCCGAGGGGTGGGTGTGGGTCGCGGAGTGGTACTATCATGCAGGCGCGGTCTACGGTGAGCCATGGAGTCGGGTGCTGGAGTACGGCAAGCGAGCCCTGGCGCTCGACTCAACTCTCTGGACGGCCTATCACCATCCCATCGAGGTCGCGGCGCGCATGGGCGATAGCGCGACCGCCCGCGCGCTGCTGGCCCGCTATCTACAGCTCGTGGAGCCAGGCGACCGCGTCGCTCGCGCGCAGGAGCTCGCCTTCCAGCTTCGCTTCAGTCATCCGGATTCGGCAAGACGCATGGTCTCCTCCTTCACCGGCGAGAGCGAGCGTGTCCTCGCCCGGCTCGTCGGTGAAATCCTTCGCTTCGACCCGTCCCCCAACGCGCTGGCGCTGGCGGAGGATGTCGCCAGGTTGGAGGTGCGTCTTGCACGCAGTGCGGAATCCGTGAACGCGGCGCGGGCGCGACTTGCAGAGCTTCAGGCAGCTCGCGGACGCCTCACGGACGCGCGGGCCACGCTGGAAGAGCTCCTCCGCGATGATCCGCGCTCGTTGCAGGGCGCGATCGCAGGCGCGTTGCCGGTGCTCGCGGGATTCGCAGCACCGACCGGCGGGTTCGCTCGCGCGCCTGCCGCGCTCCGTACTTTCGCGGAGCGGGTGCAGGCAACAGGGCCCTCCACCGCGCTGGAAACCGCCGCGCTTACGCTGGTCTCCCGACTCGATCTGAAGTTCGGCGACGCGACGCCGGCCGTCGCGCGCTCTCGAGCGCTTCGCTCCTTCAAACTGCAGTCCGAGGTGGTGCGAGGATACATTGACCTCGACAGCGCCGCGGTATTCGCACGCGTGGCCCTGATGCGGGGTGACACAGGGACGGCGATCGGGCTGCTAACGACGCTGACGAACGTGTCGTTCGAACCGCGCGAGATCCCGACGGGCTTCGGGGCGGCCGCTCCTGCGGACGAGTATCTCTTGGCCTCGCTCTACGTGGCCCGCGGCGAACGCGATCGTGCCCGCACGCTGCTCGCTCTCCCCGAGCGCTTCCCGAAGTTGGGTGGCGGGATCCTCGGGTTGAAGCTGCTCCTGCTGGCCGAGTTGGCCGAGCAGGCCGGCGAGACCGCCGAGGCGCGGGCTCGCTACGGAGATGTGCTGGCGCTCTGGCGGGACGGCGACCCCGTCGTGCAGCCCCACGTGGAGCGCGCCCGCACGGGTCTAGCCCGGGTGGAGCGCCGCTGAGCAT
>JACQVD010000144.1 GCA_016209945.1 Gemmatimonadota bacterium | reverse complement strand
TTCCGATCCCCATGTTGAAGGTTCGGAACATCTCGTCCTCCGGAACCCGTCCGGCCTCTTGGAGCACACGAAAGACGCTCGGCACCTCCCACGACTTACGCCGCACGACCGCGTCCAGGTCGGCCGGGAGCGTCCGCGCGAGATTCTCCGCGAGGCCGCCACCGGTGATGTGGGCGATCGCGTGGATCCGCCCGGCCTCCAGCTCGGGGTAGACGCATGGGTAGTAAGACCGATGAACCTCCAAGAGCACAGCGGCCACTCGGGCGTTCGTTCCCGGGAAGGGATCCTCGACACGGAGACCGAGGGTCTCGAACACGATCCTCCGGGCGAGCGTGTACCCGTTCGTGTGCAGGCCCGAGGAGGGGAGTGCCACGAGTTGGTCCCCCGCACGCACCCTTGAGGCATCGAGAAGCCGCGCGCCCTCCACCCAGCCGACCGCGAACCCGACGAGGTCGTACTCTCCCTCCGGGTAGACATCGGGCATCTCCGCCGTTTCACCGCCGATGAGGGCGCAGTCGTTCTCACGGCACGCCCGCGCGATGCCCGCGACCAGGGATTCCACCACGCCGGGTTCGAGCTTCCCGGCGCCTATGTAGTCCAGAAAGAAGAGAGGCCGCGCCCCGGCACAGAGCAAATCGTTCACGCAGTGGTTGACGAGATCCTGCCCCACCGTGTCGTGCCGGCCGGCCAGCTGCGCCACCTTCACCTTCGTTCCCACGCCGTCGGCCGTGGCGACCAGGAGCGGCTCGACGCCGCCCCCGGGGACGGGGAAGATCCCGGCGAACCGACCGAAGGACTCGGCGGCGAGCCCCCGGGCCGTGGAGCGCACGAGCTCGCCGATCCGCGCTTTCGCCTGCTGCGCACGCTGGCGGTCAACGCCCGCTCTACGGTAGGTCCAGCCGCCGGACTCGGTCACCCTGCCTCCTCCTCGGCCTCCAGTCGTTCCATCCGCTGCGGCGCCTCGATCCCGAGGATCGAGAGGCCGTTCCGCAGGACGATCCGGACGACGCGCGCCAGGACGAGCCGCGCGGCTCGAAGGCGCGCCGGAACGCCGATGACACGGAGCGCGGGATCGCGGTTCCCCTCGTGGTACCACTGATTCACGAGGCCGGCCGCGTCCTCGAGATAGGCGGCGAGACGGTGCGGCTCCCGGTTCAGCGCCGCGGCCTCGACGATTTCCGCGAAATCCAGCAGCGTCTTGATCACCCGCAGCTCCGACGGATGCTCCAGCGGTGCCAGATCCGTTCCCGCAACATCGAGCGACCCGGGGTCCAGCCCCGCCTTCCGGAAGATGCTGCACATGCGGGCGTGCGCGTACTGGATCTTGTACACGGGGTTCTTCTCGCTGCGCTCCAGCGCCAGATCGAGGTCGAAGACCATCTGCGCTTCCGCCCGGCGGTTCAGGAAGAAGTACCGCGCGACGTCCACGCCCGTCTCCTCGAAGAGCTCGCGCAGCGTCACATAGTCGCCCGCACGCTTGCTGAACTTCACCTCGCGGCCGCCGCGCTGGAGGGTCACGAGCTGGCAGATCTGCGCCTCGACGAAGTCGCGGCCCAGCCCCAGGGCCTCCATCGCCGCCTTCATCCGCGGGACGTACCCGTGGTGGTCGGCGCCCCAGATGTTGATGCAGTGTCGGAACCCGCGCTTCGCCTTGTTGCGGTGGTAGGCGATGTCGGGGAGGAAGTACGTGTACGCGCCATCGCTCTTGATGAGTACTCGATCCTTGTCGTCGCCGAAATCGGAGGTCTTCAGCCAGACCGCCCCTTCCCTCTCGTAGACGAGACCTCTCTCGCGCAGGACCGCCAGGGTCTCGGGGATGTCCTTCTCCCGGTAGAGCCGGCTCTCCTCGAAGAAGCAGTCGAACCCGACGCGGAAGTCGCGGAGATCCTGCTCCTGCTCCTCGCGAATCACCCGGATGGCGAAGTCGCGCAGCTTCGGTGGCAGGTGGTTCTTCTTCGGCGCGTGCGAGGCCACGTCCTGCGGCTTGGGCGGCCAACTCCCGAGTTCTTCCTCCCAGAACCGGCGTGCGATCTCGCGAACGTACTCGCCGTGGTACCCGCCTTCCGGGACGGTGGCGGGCAGCCTTGCGAGCTCGAGGAACCGCGCGTACACCGACTCGCCCAGCTTCTCGATCTGGGCTCCCATGTCGTTCACGTAGAACTCGCGGCTCGCCCGGTGGCCCGTCCATTCCAGGAGGGAGGCGATGGCATCCCCCAGGGCCGCGCCGCGCCCGTGGCCGACGTGCAGGGGTCCTGTGGGATTGGCCGAGACGAACTCCACGACGGCCGGGAGACCTTTCCCCAGGTCGCTGCGGCCGTAGGCCAAGTCGGCGCGCGCGGCCGCCCGGATCTGCTCCTGGAGGTAGGAGGCGCTAACGCGGAAGTTGATGAAGCCGGAGCCGGCGACCTCGGCGGACGCGATGCCGATCGCGCGGAGGTCGATGCGCTCGAGCAGGCGCTGCGCGACCTCTCTCGGCGGCCGTCGCAACGCGGGCGCGATGACGAACGGAAGCGTGGTCGCGAGGTCCCCGAACGACGGGTCTCGGGGTCGCTCGAGCACGGGGTCGATGCCGTCGGGGGCTCCGAGCTCCCGCGCCGCCTGGGCCAGCGCCTCCCGGAGGGCGGGCACCCGCATTCAGGATTTTCCTTCCCCGGCCTCCGCCTTGGATCCCCGGCGCTTCTCTGGTGCCGAGGGTTTTCCGCCCGGCTCCCCTTTCTCTTTCTTCTCCGCCTCCTTGTAGCCCGGGGTTCGGTAATCGGTGGCGTAGAAGCCCGCGCCCTTAAAGAGGAG
This sequence comes from Gemmatimonadota bacterium, assembly GCA_016209945.1. Classification (GTDB taxonomy): domain Bacteria; phylum Gemmatimonadota; class Gemmatimonadetes; order Palauibacterales; family KS3-K002; genus JACQVD01. The sequence continues at coordinate 2,005 of JACQVD010000144.1, read as the reverse complement.
TCCCGCGCCCCCCGAGATCACGCGCCGCGCGGTGCGCCGGCACTTCGGGCACCGGGCCCGGGGAGGGCCGGTGATCTTCTGGAAGAGTTCAAACTCGTGACCGCAATGCGGGCACCGGTACTCGTATGTGGGCATGCAACGTATTCTCGTCGGCGCTCTCTCCGAAGTCAATTGCAGAGCGCGTCGTCGCCCGGGCTCAGGTCGCGTGGCGGCCCCAGGCACCCCGCAACTCGTCGCTCATCTCGCCGAGCGTGGCTCCGGCCTTGACCGCATCGATGATACGAGGGAGCAGGTTCTCCCTTCCGCGCGCGGCCCGGCCGATCGCGTCCAGGGCGGCACGGACACGCGCGCCGTCACGGCGCGCGCGGAACGCCGCGAGACGCGCCTTCTGCTCCTCCTCCAGCGCGGCGTAGTCCACGTTCCAGCGGGGCACCTCCGCCTCCTCCTCGGAGAACACGTTCACGCCGACGATAGGCCGCTCTCCCCTCTCGACCTCGAGCTGATACGCGTACGCCGCCCGGTGGATCTGCTCCTGCATGTAGGGGATCGCTTTCGCCGCGCCTCCCAGCTTCTCGATCTCGGCGAGGTAGTCGCGTGCCTTCTCCTCGAGCCCGTTCGTCAGCGCCTCGACGTAGAACGAGCCGGCCAGCGGATCGATGGTCCCGCTGGCGCCCGACTCGCAGGCCAGGATTTGCTGCGTGCGCAGGGCGAGCTTTGCCGCCGCCTCTCCCGGGAGCGACAGCGCCTCGTCGTACGCGTTCGTGTGCAGCGATTGGGTGCCGCCGAGCACGGCGGCCAGCGCCTGCACGGCCACGCGCACGACGTTGTTCAGCGGCTGCTGCGCGGTGAGGGTGGAGCCCGCCGTCTGGGTGTGGAATCGGAGGCGGCACACGGCGTCCGAGGTCCCGTACCGCTCGCGCAGGAGGCGCGCCCAGAGCCTGCGCGCGGCCCGGAATTTCGCGACCTCTTCCAGCAGATCGTTGTGCGCGGCGAAGAAGAAGCTCAGCCGGGGGCCGAAGTCTTCCAGGTCGAGGCCGCGTTCCGTCGCTCGGCGCACGTACTCCAGCGCGTTCGCGAGCGTGAACGCGATCTCCTGGGCCGCGGTGCAGCCCGCCTCGCGCATGTGGTAGCCGCTCACGGACACGCTGTTCCAGCGCGGCAGCTCGCGAGCGCAGAACTCGAAGATATCGATCGTCAGGCGAAGGCTCGGCTCCACGGGGAAGATGTACGTACCCCGCGCGATGAATTCTTTCAGGATGTCGTTCTGGACCGTTCCGCTCAGCCGATCGCGGGCGACGCCGCGCTCGTCCGCGAGCGCGACGTAGAAGGCGAGGAGGATGGCGGCGGTGGCGTTGATCGTCATCGAGGTGGAGACCACGCCCAGCGGGATGCCGTCCAGGAGGCGCCGCATATCGTCGAGCGTGTGGATCGCGACGCCGACGCGTCCGACCTCGCCTCGGGCCATCGGGTGGTCGGCGTCGTAGCCCATCTGCGTGGGCAAGTCGAACGCGACGGAGAGGCCTGTCTGGCCGGCCTCGAGGAGGAGTCGGAAACGGCGGTTCGTCTCCTCGGCGGTCCCGTAGCCCGCGTACTGCCGCATCGTCCAGAGGCGGCCGCGGTACATCGTCTCGTACACCCCGCGGGTGAACGGGAACTTCCCGGGCACGCCCAGGTCGCGCGCGTACTCGTAGGCCGCGTCGGCCGGCGTGTAGACCGGCTTCACGGGGATGCCGCTGCTCGTCACCGGCGCGTGCGTCTGGGCGCCCTTCGCCGCCTCGACCTCTGAGTCCGGCGCTCTCCCCGGGCCGGCTGTCCGTGCCGCGGCTCGGCCGGTGGGGTCTCGCGGCGTCTTAGGCATTGCTGGAGGTCTCGCCGCCGTCCTCTTTGGGCGGCTCGATCACGACCAAGAGCTCCCCGCGCTCCACGGTCTGACCGGGCTGCACGCGCACGGCGGTCACGATGCCCTCGACTTCCGACCGCAGGTCGTTCTCCATCTTCATGGCTT
>JACQVD010000141.1 GCA_016209945.1 Gemmatimonadota bacterium | reverse complement strand
TCGTTGAAGGGGTCGTCCGGATCCCCCGGTGTCACGTACTCGCCCCGGGCCGTCGAGTAGGGGAGGAGCTCGATGCGGCGCGGCGGCCGGACCCCCACGAGCCCCACGAGATGTGCGTAGCGGGAGATGCTCGCCGCCTCGCCTTTCGGTACGAAGGCGTACACGTCGAACTCGCGCTTGCGCTGGATCTGGCGCGCGAGGTTGATCCCCCACACGAGCGTGTCGGCGCGGGTGAAGCGGAGCTGCGAGAAGGGGATCTCGATCTCCGCGGTCCACCCGGCCGAGTCGCGGCGGGCGGCGGCGGCCCACACGGCGTCCCACGAGTCGTCGCCGAAGCCCGTCTCGGAGGTCGTGCCATCGCTGCGCACGCCCGCGGGGTTCACCTCGAACTGGAAGGCGGTGCGGTGATCGTGGTACGAGTCGATCCCTATCGAGAACCAATCGGACTCGATGTAGTCGTCCCGCCGGCCCAGGCGCGCCGCCACCCTGTCCGGCTCCGAATCGTAGAGCCGTGCGGCGACGTACAGCGCGCGGTCGTCGTATGCCACCCAGACCTCGGTGCGCTCCGTGGCGGGCTTCCCCTCGTCGGGATCGCGCTGCGTGAACGAGGAGGCGGCCGGCGGGCGTTGCCAGATCTCTTCCACGAGCCGCCCGTCCACGTCGGGCGGCTCGGCCACGCGGACGGCCCGTACGTCGGGCGCGTGCGGATGCTGGCCGAGCGCGACGGCCAACGGGAGGAGGACACCGGCGTGCATCGTCAAAGAGTTAGACACGCAGGACGTGCCCGGGGTTTACCGGAGGGCGTCGCCGTGCGCCCCTTGGCGTGCGGGGCGAAAACGACCGCGCCGGGATCGGGCTGCCCGTCGAAGAGCGCCCCGGCCCCGGCGCGTTGGAGAACCTGCGGCCAACCCAGTGGGAGCGACTACAGGATCTTGAAGATGCCGGTTCCGCACACGGAGCACGTCCCCTTCACGGCCTTCCGGCCGTTGGCGAGCTCGGTGAGTTGCGGGTTCGCGACCGCTCTCGTGGCCCGGCACTTCATGCAGTAGCCCTCGTAGGCGCCCACCGGCCTGGCACCCATCTCCGCAGCCGGAGGTGGAGCCGCCGCCATCCCGGTCCAGGGTGCCGGGGCCGGCGCTACGCGTGCCGGCGCGGGTTTCACAGCCGGAGCCTTCCTAGCCGGAGCTCTCCTGGCGGGAGCCTTGCGGGCGGGCTTCCGCGCTCTCGCCCTCTTCGCGGCCCGCCGGGGCTTCGCCCTGCGAGTCGCCTTTGCCCGTGCGGCGCCCGCCTTCCTCTTCCTCGTCGCCTTCCTTGGCGACGCCTTGCGCCGCTTCTTGGTCGCCATGCGCGTGCCTCCTCGAAAAAAAGACACCCAACCTGCGAGAGAAAGCTGCGAAGCCCTTGGGACCCGGTCAAGCAGCGCCTTGCGGAAACGCCCGTTTCCACGAGTGTGCGCTGCCGTCTGGCGCCTATGAATGAGCCGGCGGACACCCCGTGCGAGGTTCGGTATGACACGCTGGCGAGCGTTTCTCATCTCGATCGTACTGCTCTCGATGGCGGCGCTGGGTTCGCGCCTTCCCCTGTGGCCGAGCGACCAGAGCCGGGTGCTGGCGTTCGTGGGAGCCACGCTCGTGGATGGGACGGGTGCTGTACCGGTGCCGGACGCGGTCGTCATCGTGCGCGATGGGTTGATCTCATGTGCAGGGCCGCGCGCACGGTGCGCCATCCCGCGCGGTGAGAAGATCGTGGACGTGCGCGGCCGCTGGATCGTCCCCGGGCTCATCGACGCGCACGTCCACTTCAGCCAGACGGGGTGGGTGGACGGCCGCCCCGACGCGGTGGATCTGCGCGACCGCTTCCCGTACGCGCGCGTGGTCGCCTCTCTCGAGGCCGGGCCGGGGCGCTTCTTCCGCACGTACCTCTGTTCCGGCGTTACGGCGGTCTTCGATGTGGGTGGGTATCCGTGGACGTGGGGGCTGAGACGCCGCGCGGAGCAGGATGAGGTGGCACCCCGCATCGCCGCCGCCGGGCCGCTCCTCTCGACGATTGATTTCTGGCTCAACCTCCCGGCGGAGCGACAGTTCATCACCATGGCCGACGACTCGACGGTGCGGAGCGCGGTCCGCGTGCACGCTGCCTTCCGAAGCGACGCCGTGAAGGTGTGGTACATCTTCCCGCCGCAGCCGCCGGACACGCCGCGCATTCAAGCGCTCCTGCGCGCGGCGTCGGAGGAGGCCCGAGCCCGCGGGCTTCCACTCATCGTCCACGCGACGCGTCTCTGGGAGGCGAAGGACGCGATCCGCGCCGGCGCGCGCGTCCTCGTGCACAGTGTCTTCGACGATCCGGTGGACGACGAGTTCCTCCGGCTAGCCAAAGAGAACGACGTCATCTACACCCCGACGATCACGGTCATCGAGGGGTACCGGGACGTCTACCTCGGGACGCTCGACGGTTCGCGCTATCCTCTGGACTGCGTGGATTCCCGTACGCGCCTCTTCGCGCGACCCGACGCGGTGCCGCGCGACCGCATCTCCGAGCGCACGGTCGAGCGTGCGCGCACGTTCTTTCCACAGCGCGTCGCTACGGCGATGGCGAACGCGAGGCGTGCGCACGAAGCCGGCGTGACGATCGCCGTGGGGACCGATGCCGGGAATCCCGGCACCTTCCACGGGCCGTCCATCTATCGCGAGATGGAGCTGCTTCAGGAAGCGGGCCTCGCGCCGATGGACGTGCTCGTCGCGGCGACGAGGAACGCGGCGCGCGCGATGGGACGAGGGGGCGAGATCGGGACGATCGAATCGGGGAAGAGGGCGGACTTCGTGATCCTGGATGCGGACCCCATCGCGGACATCCGGAACGTGCGACGCGTGCATTCCGTCGTCCGCGGGGGCGTTGTGCACTCGCGCGGGAGCCTCTTGCCGTAGGCACGCGCGGCGACCGCAGCGCGTTATACTGTCACCGCGACGCTCCGCCGGAGCGCCTGGATGTTGTCGGCGATGCGGCCGTCGCCGAAGATCGAGTTGCCCGCCACGAGCACGGTGGCGCCCGCGGCCGTGCAGGTGGGCGCCGTCATCGGGTCAATCCCGCCGTCCACCTCGATCTCCACGCCCTGGAGCCGCTGCGCCTCCAGCATCTCCCGCACGCGCGCGATCTTCGGGACGCACGTCGGGATGAACGCCTGGCCGCCGAACCCGGGGTTCACCGTCATCACGAGGACGAGGTCCACGTGCCGCAGGGCGTCGCCGAGGAGCTCCACGGCGGTCGCCGGGTTCACGGCGACGCCTGCGCGCAGCCCGAGCTCTCGGATGCGCTGGACCGTGCGGTGCAGGTGCACGCACGCCTCGTGGTGCACGGTGAGGAGGTTCGCACCGGCGTCCGCGAAGGCCTCGAGGTAGCGGTCGGGGTCCTCGATCATGAGGTGGACGTCGAGGGGGAGCTTCGTCGCCTTGCGCACCGCCGACACGATTGCGGGCCCGATCGTCAGGTTCGGGACGAAGTGGCCGTCCATGACGTCCACGTGGATCCAGTCGGCTCCCGCGCGCTCGGCGGTCTCGATTTGCTGGGCGAGCCGGCCGAAGTCGGCGGAGAGGATGGAAGGCGCGATCTTCGTCATTCGAGGCTCCGTCCGGTGGTTATCATACTGCGGCAGCCCAAACCAGGACAACCTGCGGACGTGGTCCTCGGCCGGGCTTGCCGCCCCGGACTCCGAGGGCGAGGATGCGGGCGCACCGTTACCACGGGGTATCGGCTATGAAACCGTCTCCACTCCTTGCAGGCCCGCTTCTCCTCCTCCTTGTCATCGTCCCTCCTTCCGCTGCTCCTGGCCAGGAGGAGCCCGGACTCGGTGAGCGGCTGTACATCCGGAAAGGGTGCCTCGGTTGCCACGGGGCGAGCGGGCGCGGTGGAGTGGGACCCGATCTCGCCCACACCGCCCTCTCGTTCGAGGACTTCATGGGCCAGCTCCGCACGCCTCGCGGGATCATGCCGCCCTTCCCGTCGGAGGCCGTGAGCGGTGAGGAAGCGCGCTCGATCCACGCCTATCTCCAAACCGTCCCACCGGCACCGCCGAAGCTCCGCGCCGACGTGCCTCGCGGCGTTCTGGCGGCGAACACCTGCGCGGAGTGTCACCGTCGCATCCATCCGACGATCGTCCGGCAGCTCGAGGGGAGCGCCATGGGGCGGCCGGGCGTGCAGAACGCTCGCGTCACCTTCCCGAAGCCGCAGCTCACGTGCGCCGACTGCCATGGCACGGACCACGACGAGATCACGGCTGCGAAGGGGCGGGTCCCCGAGAGCATGTGCGGCGCCTGCCACGCGCAGATCTACAAGGAACACGTCCTGGACGCGGGCCACTCCTACGGGCCGGGACCGGGCGACCTCGGGATCAACTGGGAGCGCAACATCGGGGTGCCGCACTACAGGCAGATGCCGCGCAAGGTGATGGAGATGGGGTGCGACCCGTGCCACGCGCAGGCGGGCGCGACCGACGACAAGTACTGGAGCAAGGAGGAGAAGAAGTA
>JACQVD010000143.1 GCA_016209945.1 Gemmatimonadota bacterium | reverse complement strand
TTCGTCATCCAGGGCGAGGGGGCCTTCACCACCGTGGACGGCGACAAGTGCGTGATGGGCCCGGGCGACCTGGTGCTGACGCCCCCGTGGACCTGGCACGACCACGGCAACCAGTCGGACGAGCCCATGATCTGGCTCGACGGCCTGGACCTGCCGATGGTGATGGAGATGGAGGGCGGCTTCTACGAGCCGTTCCCCAAGGACTCGCAGCCGATCGAGCGGCCGGTGGGCGACTCGGAGCGCCGCTACTCGGTCGGGCAGCTCCGCCCGACGTGGGAGCGCTGGGTCGGGCCGTTCTCACCGCTCATGAACTACAAGTGGGCCCGCACCGAAGAGGCGCTCTGCCGCCTCGCCTCGGTCGGGGCGAGCGACTACGACGACGTGGCGATGGAGTACATCAACCCCCACACCGGCGGCCCGATCATGCCCACCCTGGCGTGCTGGATCCAGCTCATCCGGCCCGGGGTTCGAACCAGGGCGCACCGGCACACCGGGAGCGCGATCTACCTCGCCTTCGAGGGTCAGGGCTATAGCGTGATCGACGGCCAGCGATTCGACTGGAAGAAGGGCGACCTCTTCGTCGTGCCGACCTGGGCCTGTCACGAGCACGCCAGCCAGGACGGCGAGGCGATCCTCTTCTCCGTCCAGGACACGCCGATCCTCCAGGCCCTCGGCCTCTACCGCGAGCAGCCCTACCAGGACCACGGCGGCCACCAGCCGATCACGCGCGTCTTCGAGGGGTAGGAGCCGCTCGGGCGCTGAGGGTAGGCCGGCTCAAGCAGCTGCCCAGGCCTGTGAGAGCACCTCGGCCGGCTCGAGCACGGTCTGCGTCGCCTTCTCCTGCTTGCGCGTCTTCGACGACGGATTCGGTGAAGGCGCTCATCGCATAATCCAGTGCGCCACCGGTCTGAGCAGAAACTCCTTCTCTGGAATCCCGTCTCCGCCCACAAGGAGCCTGCGCGTTGGCTTGAACGCATCAGCGAAGGCCGCGAGTCCGGGGTGGGTGTCGCGGCCGCGGCCGCTCTTCACCTCGATCGCGGTGACCGCGCGTCCGGCCCGCACCACGAAGTCGACTTCCTGGTTACGCTCGCGCCAGTAGAAGAGCTCGCATTCTCCGGCGGCGGCCGCGTTGGCGAGGTGCGCGCCGATGGCCGACTCCACCAGGCGTCCCCAGAACTCACGGTCTGTGCGGGCCTCCTCGAAGGAGAGGCCGGATTGGGTGCTCATCAGCGCGGTATTCAGGACCTGGAGCTTGGGGCTCGAGCCCTTCTGCCGCACGGCGCGCCCAGAGAACTTTGCGAGTCCCGTCAGCAGCCCGGCGCCGGCGAGCAGCTCGAGGTAGTGCGCGAGCGTCGTCGTATTGCCAGCGTCTTGAAGCTGGCCGAGCATCTTCGTGTAGGACAGCACCTGTCCGGAATATCGGCACCCCAGCTCGAACAGGCGGCGCAGCAGAGCGGGCTTGTCCACGCGGGTGAGCAGCAGGACGTCGCGGGCGATCGTGGTCTCCACCAGCGCGTCGAGGATGTAGCGCCGCCAGCGGTCCGGCTCGCGGACGAGCGGTGCGGCGCCCGGATAGCCCCCGAAGTAGAGGTACTGATCGACCGAGAAGTCGAACGCGGCGCGCATCTCTGCGAACGACCAGTGCGGTAGACGTAGGATCTCGAACCGTCCGGCCAGGCTTTCGGTGAGGCCCTGCTGGACGAGCAGCGGCGCGGAGCCGAGCAGCACGACCTTCAGCGGGCGTTTGGCTCGCGTGTCCTCGTCCCAGAGGCGCTTGACGGACTCCGACCAGCCGACGGCCTTCTGCGCCTCATCGATCACCAGAATGACGCCGTCTGGATCGGCGGCGAGGCGCGCGGCCTGCCACTGCTGGGCGATCCACTCAGCGCCTCGCAACGTCGGCTCGTCGGCGCTGGCGAAGCGGACCGGAAGCTTGGCGGCCTCGGTGACCTGGTGCACCAGGGTGGTCTTGCCCACCTGCCGCGCGCCGGCCACGACCTGGATGAACCGGCGCGGCTCTGCGAGCCGGCGGGCGAGCTCGGCCGCCTGAGGCCTCTGGAAGGGTGCCGACGATTTGCTCATCACGTTGAGTATTTTTACTCAACGTATTGAGTGGCGCAAGGGGCGCCTTGTGGGGGCCGTGCTGTGATTCGGCTGATCGCAAGGTTGACCCCTGGCTGATTGCAAGGTCGAGGGCTCGTCGGCCGCTTCACGCGCTGTTCCCCGCGAGCCGCTCGGCCTCCTTCACCCGGAAGATGTTCAGGACGCGGTACTCGTCCGAGTCTTCGGGATCGGCACCCTGGGCCCGCTCGGCCTTCAGCCTCGTGTGCTGCTCCTCGAAG
>JACQVD010000142.1 GCA_016209945.1 Gemmatimonadota bacterium | reverse complement strand
CCCAGCGTCCTCCGCGCCGCCCGCGCCGCCCGCCCCGCCGCTCCCCCCCGCCGGGCCCTCAGGCTCCACGGACTGTGACATCGAGTTTCTCCTCCAGCGTTCGAATGATCACCTTCATGGCGGCGTCCACTTCGGCGTCCGTCAGCGTGCGGTCGCCCGCACGGAAGCGGAGGCGCCACGCGAGGCTCCGGCTGTCCGCCCGTATGTTCGGCCCCGTGTACACGTCGAAGAGCGACAGCGACTCCAAGGTCTCCGGCGCCGACCCGCGGATCGCGTCACCCACGGCGGCCGCCGGACAGTCAAGCGGGACGAGGAGCGCGAGATCGCGCTCCACCGCCGGGAAAGACGGAAGCGGCGCATAGCGTCGAGCAGGCGCCCCGAACTCGGCGAGCCGCATCTCGAAGCCCCAGACCGGGCCCGCCCATCGGGGCGCATCGATCGCGTCCGGGCGGACCTGCCCACCGCCGCCCATCCATCCCCCGTCCTGCGTGACGACCGCGAACGAGCCGGCCTGGAACGGGAGGGCCCTCTCCGCCTCGCTCCCGGGCTGTAGCGGCCGCACGAAGGCAGACGGCCCTACGACGTGCGGTGCGATCGCCTCTAGCCGCCCCTTCAGATCCCACACGTCCCACTCCTTCTCGCCCATCCAGTGGGAAGGCTCGCGGCGCCCGGTCCAGACGGCCGCCACGTGCACCTCCTCCCGCGGGAGCGGCCCACCCGACTCGACGAAGACGGTGCCCACCTCGACGAGCCGGACATCACGCACCAGGCGGGCGAAGTTGTGCTCGACCCTGTCCACAAGGCCGGGGAGGAGCCAGCGCCGGAGATACGCCTCATCCTCGGCCAGCGGGTTCGCGAGCGGGATCTCGCCCACGCCGGCAGCGACGAAGGGCACGCTGCGCGCCTCCAGGAACCCTGCCTGCACCATCGCCCTGCGTATGACGGACACGGCCCGGACGACGCGGTCGTCCTGCGTCCGCCCGAGACGGAACGGCCGCAGCTCATCCGGGAAGCGATCGTATCCCCAGCGCCGCGCGACCTCCTCGATGAGATCCACCTCGCGCGCCATGTCGGGCCGCCACGGCGGCACTGTCACCTCGAGCGGGCCGCCGGAGCCCCGCACGTCCATCCCCAGGGGCTCCAGCTCGGCGGCGATCTCGTCCCTCCCGATCTCCACGCCCAGGACGAGGCTCACCCGCTCGGGCCGCAGCCGCACGACGCGCGGCGTCCACCGGTTCGGGTAGGCATCCGCAGCGGGTACCTGCACGACACCGCCGGCCACGCTGAGGATGAGGTCCGCCACGCGCTGGAGTGCCGCCGGCAGGCCCTCGGGGTCAATCCCGCGCTGGAAGCGATACGACGCGTCGGTCTCAACGCCGAGCGAGCGCGAGCCACGGCGAATCCTCTTCGGCTCGAAGTAGGCGCACTCGATCAGCACATCCGTGGTCGCCTCGCTGACCTCCGTCTCGGCTCCACCGATGACGCCGGCCACGGCGACGGGTCGCTCCGCGTCCGCGATGACGAGGACTTCCGGGTTCAGCTCCCGATCCACGCCGTCCAGGGTGCGGATGCGTTCGCCCGGCCGCGCGCGGCGCACGACGATCGCCGGCCCCCGGAGCTTCGCGAGGTCGAAGGCGTGCAAGGGCTGGTTCAGCTCGAAGAGGACGTAATTCGTCGCGTCCACGACGTTGTTGATCGGCCGGGCGCCCACCGCCCGGAGCCGGGACGCGAGCCACTCGGGCGAAGGCCCCACCCGCACGCCGCGGAGGACGAGCGCTGCGTACCGCGGGCAGCCGTCGCGATCCTCGATCCGAACGGCAACGCCGCCCGCCATCGCCTGCGCGCCCTCCGTGACACGATCGTATCGCGCCGAGACGTGACCCGGGAACGGCGCAAGACGGAGACCCCGCACGCCGCCGGGCGCCAGTTCCCGCGCCACGCCCCAGTGCCCGAGGAGATCCGGTCGGTTCGCCGTCACATCGACGACGAGGCGATGGTCGTCGAGCCCCAGCGCCTTCACAAGAGGTGCCCCCACCTCGAAGCCGCCCGAGAGGCGCATGATCCCGGTCGCATCGCGCCCGAGACCCAGCTCGCGCTCCGAGCAGAGCATCCCGTCGCTCCACACGCCCCGCAGGTTCACGCGCTGAATCGCCACACCGCCGGGGAGCGCGCCCCCGACCGCGACGAACGGATAGAAGGCCCCCTCCACCACGTTCGGCGCGCCCGTCACGACCTGCGCAACGCCATCCCCGGTCTGCACCTCGCACAGGACCAGGCGATCGGCGTTCGGATGCGGGCGCACCCGCGTCACCCGCGCGACCACGACATCCTCAAGACCCCAGGCGAGATCCACGACCTCGTCCACGGGCACGGCGAGCTGCGTGATGCGGGCGGCGAGGTCGTGGGGCGTGCCGGAAAGCGTGGGCGCGAGATCCTTGAGCCAGCGGTAGGAGACGTTCACGCGAACTGCTCCAGGAACCGCATGTCGCCCTCGTACAGGAGCCGGATGTCAGGGATTCCGTACCGGACGAGGGCGATGCGTGTGATCCCCATCCCGAAGGCGTACCCGGTGTAGCGCTCGGCGTCGTAGCCGACGGCCTCGAAGACGGCAGGGTGCACCATCCCGCACCCCATGATCTCCATCCAGCCCGTTCCCTTGCACGTGGAGCAGCCGCCCCCGCCGCAGACCGTACACGAGACCTCCACCTCGGCCGAGGGCTCCGTGAAGGGGAAGAAGGACGGGCGAAAGCGGGTCTTCGTCTCCCGCCCGAAGAGCTCGCGGACGAAGTACGCGATCGCCGCCTTGAGATCCACGAACGAGATCCCCTCATCCACCGCCAGACCGTCCACCTGCTCGAAAGCGGGAGCGTGTGATGCGTCCCAGGGATCGCGGCGATACACCACCCCCGGGACCACGACCCGGATGGGCGGCGGAGAACTCTGCATGACGTGGATCTGCATCGGCGTCGTGTGCGTGCGCAGAACCGCATCTGCCTGCAGGTAGAAGGTGGCCTGCGCGTCGGCGGCGGGATGGTCGAGCGAGGTGTTCAGTGCCGTGAAGTTGTACCAGACGGTTTCGGCCTCGGGGCTGCGGCCGCGCACGAAGCCGAGCGTGCGGAAGATCTCGCAGATCTCGTCGGTGACCTGCGTGCACGGGTGCAGGCCGCCGCGCCAGCGGGCCCGCCCGGGGAGAGTGCGATCTTCCACCGCGGCGGCGACCGCGGCACCAGCATGTTCCGCCTCCAGGGCCCGCGCCCGCTCCTCCAAGAGGCGGCTGAGGAGATCCTTGACGCGGTTCCCCTCGCGACCGGCGGCGGGGCGGACCGCTTCGGAGAGCTGCCCCAGCTGCCGGAGGAGGAGCGTGAGCCTCCCCTTCCGGCCGAGGTACTGGACCCGCACCGCTTCCAGCTCCTCGAGGGTCGTCGCCGCCTCGATCGCCCGACGGCCGTCTTGCTCGATGCGGGCGAATTCCTCGCCTGGGTTCACGAGAAGCGGGTTCATGCGAACCGACGCCGCCGCGGCCCTTCTAGGCGACGGCCTCCTTCGCCGCGAGCGCCTCCTTCGCGACCGCCGCCAGCTCCCCGAAGGCGTCCGGGTCGCGCACGGCAATGTCCGCGAGGGCCTTGCGGTCGAGGGCGACGCCCGCGCGCCTGAGCCCGTTGATGAACCGTGAGTACGAGAGATCGTGCTCGCGCGCCGCCGCGTTGATCCGCGTGATCCAGAGGCGGCGGAACTCGCGCTTGCGGTTGCGCCGATCGCGGTACGCGTACTGCCACGACCGGTGCACGGCGTCCTTCACCGGCCGCCAGAGTTTCGAGCGGCCGCCGAAGTATCCCTTGGCGTGCCCCTTCAGCTTCTTCTTTCTCTTGTGGCGAGCGACACTCGTTGTCACTCTCGGCATGGCGCCCTTCCTTTCCGCGGGTCAGGCCCCTGGCAAGAGCCTCTTGAGTCTCCGCTCGTCCGCCCGGCTCACGAGCGCGGGGTGACGCAGCTTCCGCTTCCGGTTGCGCCGCTTCTTCGTCAGGATGTGACTCTTGAACGCTTTGTGCCGCTTGAGCCGTCCCGTCGCCGTCACCTTCACGCGCTTCGCAACGCCGCGGTGGGTCTTCATCTTCGGCATCGCCGGTCCTCCGTCTTCGCTCTAGTGCTTTCGTCTCGGTCCGAGAATCATGGTGAGGGTCCTCCCTTCCGCCTTCACGTCGGACTCCACGCTCCCGACATCGCTCAGCGCGTTCGCCGCCCGATTCAGCACCTCCTCGCCGAGCTCCGGATGCGCCATCTGACGGCCGCGGAACATGAGGGTCAGTTTGACCTTGTTCCCCTCCTCCAGGAACCGGCGAGCGTGACGGGTCTTGAACTCGAAGTCGTGTGGCTCGATGTTCGGCCGAAACTTGATCTCCTTGATCTGGATCTGGTGCTGCTTCCTCTTCGACTCCCGCGCCTTGCGGGCCTGCTCGTACCTGTACTTCCCGTAGTCCATGATCCGGCAGACGGGCGGCCGAGAGGTCGGCGCCACCTCCACCAGATCGAGCGCCAGCGTCCGCGCCTGGGCCAGGGCCTCCCCGATGGCGAGGATCCCGATCTGGTCTCCGTCCGGCCCGATCACCCGGACCGGGCTGATCCGGATCTCCTCGTTTACACGCAGGTCTCGTTCGCTAATCCTCTTCTCCTCCGCGTTGGGGTCGCGCGGCAAAAGAAAAACGGACCCGGCACCGAGCCAGAGTCCGTTCAACACCGGGGGCTCCGCCGACCGCGGCCGACCCCTGGTGTGCAGACCCGGCGGCACCGCGTACGCGGGCCGAAAGGTGGGGAGTCCGAGCTCCCACTTTGCTCAAGTTTTGCCGGCCAAATCTAGGCCCGACCCGCGGGGGCTGTCAATGACTGCACGGGGTCGCGGCTCCGCTCCGCCACCTCGCGCCGGAGCTGCACCATGAACGCCTCGACCGGCATGACGATCTGTTTCTCCTCCGCCCCTCTCCGGCGGACCGCGACCGTCCCGGCACTGGCCTCTCGCTCGCCGATCACCAGGATGTACGGGATCTTTAGGACCTCCCCGTCCCGCACCCGGTAGCTCACCGTCTCGTTCCGGTCGTCCAGCTCGACCCGGAACCCGGCCGCCCTCAGGCGCGCCGCGAGATCCGCCGCCGCCGCGCGGTGGCCCTCCTTCACCGGCAGGAGCCGAACCTGCACGGGCGCCAACCACACGGGGAAGGCACCCGCGAAATGCTCGATGAGCCCCCCGATGAAGCGCTCGAGCGTTCCGAAGATCGCCCGATGGATCATCGCAGGCCGGTGCGGCGCGTTGTCCGGCCCGATGTATGCGAGCCCGAAGCGCTCCGGTAGAACGAAGTCCAGCTGGATCGTCGCACCCTGCCACTCGCGCCCGATGGCGTCGTGGAACTTGCAGTCGATCTTGGCGCCGTAGAAGGCGCCGCCGCCTTCGTCCAGGGCGTACGCCAGCGTCCTCCGCTCGAGCGCGCGCCGCAGCGCCGTCTCAGCGGCGTCCCACAGGTCCTCGCTCCCGATCCGCTTGGCGGGCCGGGTCGAGAGGGCAAGTCGGTACTCGAAGCCGAACGTGGTCATCACGTGATCGACCAGGTCGAGCATCCCGAGCACCTCGTCCTCGATCTGCTCGGGCGTGCAGAAGATGTGGGCGTCGTCCATGGTGAGGCTGCGCACCCTCAGGAGCCCGTGCAGCGTGCCCGAGCGCTCGAACCGGTAGACGCTGGCCACCTCGGCGTAGCGCTTCGGCAGGTCGCGGTACGACCGCTGCTGCGACGCGTAGATGAGCATGTGCATCGGGCAGTTCATGGGCTTCACCCGATAGCCGCGCACCTCGCCCTCGAGCTCCATGCCCGGGAACATGAGCTCCGCGTAGGCCTGGAGGTGACCCGAGCGCTGAAAGAGCGCCTCGCTCGCCAGGTGCGGAGTGTAGACCAGTTCGTAGCCGCGCTTCAGGAGTTCGTCCTCGATGAAGCGCCGCAGCAGGAACTGGAGCATGGCGCCCTTCGGGTGCCAGTAGATGAGCCCCGGGCCGCCATCCTCCTGGATGCTGAAGAGGTCGAGTTGCTTTCCGAGCATCCGGTGGTCGCGCCGTTTTGCCTCTTCAAGGCGGTGCAGGTACCGCTCGAGGGACTGCCGGCTGAAGAACGCGGTCCCGTAGATCCGCTGGAGCATCAGTCGGCGCTCATCGCCACGCCAGTACGCGCCCGCCGCGGAGAGCAGCTTGAAGTGCTGCACGAGGCCCGTGCGCGGGAGGTGCGGCCCCCGGCAGAGATCGAGGAAGGGGCCGTCCCGGTAGACGGAGATCACGTCGCCTTCGGGGATCTCCTCGAGGCGCTCCAGCTTGTACGGGTCGTCGGCGAAGAGTGCCCGCGCCTCCCCCCGGCTCACCTCCCGGCGCTCGAAGGGATGATCCGCCTCCACGACCTCGCGCATCTTCGCCTCGATCGCCTCCAGATCCTCCGGGGTGAACGGGCGTGGGACATCGAAGTCGTAGTAGAACCCGTCCTCGATGGGCGGCCCGAACCCGATCCCGGCGTTCGGCCACAGCTCCCGCACCGCCGTCGCCAGGACGTGGGCCGCGGAGTGCCGCAGGAGGTAGAGCGCGCCGGGATCGCCGTCGGCCGCCGTCACGACCTCGAGCTTCGCGTCCTGCGTCAGCCGGCGCTGGAGATCGAGCACCTCCTCACCCGCACGGACGCCCAGGGCCTGCCCCGCGAGATCCGGCCGGAGTCGCTCGAGCACCTCGCGCACCGCGGTCCCCACCGGCACCTCGGCGCTCGACCCGTCGAGCGTGACGCGAATCGATGTGTTCATTGGAGACATCTCGAACCTTCCCGTGCGTGAACCGCCGGCGCTACCCTGTCGGCCGGTCAGCGTCAAGGTGGGCGGCGCGGAGCATGAACGCAACCCGCGAGCAGCGCCCACATCACCGCAGGCTGAGGTGGCAGACGACGATCGGATCCCTGCCCCAGGTCAGACCCTGAGCGCGCGGGAGGCGAGCTCGGTGCCCAGCACGCGGGCGCGGATCTTCTCGAACGCCGTCTCCCGCGACGTCGAGGTGTCGTCGCCGAACGGAGAGAACCCGCAATCGTCCGTCGAGCCCAGCTGGCTCAACGGGATGTACTCGGCCGCCTCCAGCACCCGATCGCGAATCTCCTCCGGCGCTTCCACCTTCTGGTCGATGGGATCGATCACACCAACGAAGATCCTCTGGCCCGGCCTGGCGCATTCTTTGATGATCCCGAGAACCCTGCGCCGATCCTTCTCGCTGGCGAGCTGGATGTAGAAGTTCCCGACCTTGAGCTTGAAGAGGCTCGGCAGGAGCTCCCCGTAGTCGACGTCGGCGCTGTGCGTCGAGTCCCTGTCGCCGCCGGGACAGGTGTGAACGCCCACGCGCGTCCGTTCCTCCGGCGAGAACCGCTCCAACACCCGGTTGTTGAGATCGATGAAGTGATTCAGGACTTGCTTCGTGGGGTCCAGCTTTACCGCCAGCCTCCCCTCGGTGAAGTCGATCTGAACATTGTGCGGGCCTTTGGCCAGCGAGCGGCGGATGTCGGCCTCCGCCTCACGGATCAGATCCTCGAGAAACGCCTCGTGCGAGTAGCCTTCGATTCCCTCCTGCGGGTAGAGGAGACTCAGCGCGGACGCCGAGATGACCGCCTGCTTCACCGCGACGCGGGCGTACTTCTTTGCCCTCTCCAGATACCCGTCCGCGTACCTCCTGTACCGGAAAGGACCGCGCGTGAGCCGAGGCAGCTGCCGCGTGTGGCCATCCGCGAACCGTATGACGATGCCGTCGGCGGCAAGATTCTCGAGCCCGTGGATCGGGTACGTGGCGAAGCTGGGCTTGGCCTGCTCGCCGTCCGTGATGACCGGCGATCCCGTGGCTTCGAAGCGCTGGATCGTGTCGCGGATCGCCCGCTCGTAGAGGGAATCGAGTCTCTCCTGTGACAGCCGGCCCGAGCCAAACTCCTGAATGGCTTCTATGAGCTCTCGCGGCCTGGGGATGCTACCGATCGGTTCAGTCGGGATCGGCATCGGAACCCCCTTTCTCTAGGCTTATTCCAGCACCTCCTCGGGCTCGTCGGCAAAGCAATGGATCTGTCCGCAGCGCTCCCAAATCAACAGGTGCGCCGAACGGTCGATCGGGAGGGACACACGATGCAAGATAAGCCCCCTGCGAACGTTCGGAATACGGCGCTCCTCTGCGATGGCTCCGGCGCCGCCGTGCCCACGTACCAGAAGCTCCACCTCCCAGACGAAGAGGGGTACTGGGAGGCCCGCCACTACGAGGCGGGAGAAACGCTCCCCTCCGGGCGGCCTTCTAGCTTTCGAAGATGCGTGCAAGCGCCGACCGCATCCTCCTCGTGTGCGAGCCCTCCCAGTAGACACGGGCGCAATTCGGGCAGCGAAAGAACGATTCGCGGCGTTCCCGGATCTGCGGTGGGACAAGAGCCTCGACTTCCTCCAGGCTCGCGGGAACGACTTCGGTGTTGCAGACCAGACAGCGGCTGAAGAGCCGCTCACTCGGCTCGAGCCCGAAGCGTCTTACAAGCTCACGGACCTGATCGAGAGGCTTCTCGCTCTCCAGGAGCAGGGCGCCCGTGATCCGCCACTGCTCAAGGAGCCGGCGATCGCGGGTCAGGATGTAGCGCCCCTCCGCGAAGGCGCGCCGCACGAGTTCCGTATCTG
>JACQVD010000140.1 GCA_016209945.1 Gemmatimonadota bacterium | reverse complement strand
GGGTGGCGGGTCGGCAGAGGATCTCTGGGCGTTCAACGACGAGCGTGTGGCCCGCGCGCTCGCGGAATCGCCGGTGCCGACGATCTCCGCCGTCGGCCACGAGATCGATGTCACGATCGCCGACCTCGTGGCTGACTGGAGGGCGCCCACGCCGTCGGCGGCAGCGGAGCGCGCGGTGCCGGACCGGGCGGTGCTCCTCCGCGAGGCGGCGGCGTATCGCGATCGGATCGGGGAGGCCGTTGACCGGCTCTTGATAGCGCGTGCAGATCGTCTTCGCATGCTCGGGCAGGGACTGGCCCGTGCGTTTTCCGATCGTATGGCCGCTCGCCGCCGGGAGCTGGATACGCTTGCTCAGCGGCTTCAAGCGCTCAGCCCGCTCGCCGTTTTGAAGAGGGGCTACGGGGTGCCCTTGGACGCACAGGGGCACGTGCTTCGTGGCGTCGCCGCGTTCCGGCCTGGGGTGCCGTTCACCCTGCGCGTGGTCGGGGGGCGAGTCGTCGCGCGAACGGAAGACGTTCTGCCTGAGGGGAGCGCGTGACGGAGCCGGGCGGGCCGGAGCCGAGAAGGAATCTGGAAGCCGACCTGCACCGGCTCCAGGAGATCGTTGGCCGCCTCGAAGGGAAAGAGGTGGAACTGGAGGAGGCGATCGCGCTCTTTGAGGAGGGGATCGCCCTCGTGCGTGATGCGGAGAGGCGGCTCGCCCAGGCGGAGGGGCGGCTCCGCCAGCTCGCGGAGGCCCAGACCGGCCCTCGCCCGGAAGGCTCCGGCCCGGGCGGCGGGCGGTGAGCGTTGCGCCGATGAGCCCTGTTCAAGTCGCGTTCGACCTGGATGCCTATCTCCGCGACCGTCGCGAGAGGGTCGAGGTCGCGCTGGCGTCGGTGCTTGCGCGCCATTTGGAAGGCGCTCCGAGCGAGGTCGCGGACGTCATCCGGTACGCGTGCGAGGGCCCGGCGAAGCGGATCCGCCCCATCCTCACCGGTGCGGTGTACGACGCTGCAGGCGGCCGCGCTGCGATCGAGGGGCTCGCGTGCGCTGTGGAGATCATCCACTGCTACTCCCTCGTGCACGATGACCTCCCGTCGATGGACAACGATTCCGTGCGCCGGGGGAAGCCGACCGCGCACGTGGTCTTCGGACCTGCCCGGGCGGCGCGCGCCGCGGCCGCCATGATCCCGCTGGCCTTCGAGGTGCTCGCCGAGGAAGCGCGGGCGCTGGGCCTCACGGGCGCGACCCGGCAGGCGATCGCCCTGGATCTGGCGCAGGGGGCGGGGCCCGTTGGGATGGCCGGCGGCCAGGTTCTCGACCTGGAGGCCGAGGGCCGCTTGCAGACGCCCGCGGAGGAAGAGGGGATCAACCTCCGGAAGACCGCTGCGCTCCTCGCCGCCGCCGCGCGAATCGGCGCGCATGCCGCCGGCGCGCCCGACTCCGCGGTCGAGGCGTTCACGGCGTGCGGCCGAGCCCTCGGTCTCGCCTTTCAGGCCGCCGACGACCTCCTGGACGCGCCGCTTGGGCCGGCAGACGAGGCCACGGGCGCAGGAGCGCGTCGCGGCGGAGGCGCGGGCCGGATGCAGTCGCTGGCGGCTCGTTACAGCGACCAGGCGGTGGCGCGTCTCCGTGCCGCCGGGATCTTCTCGCCGGCGCTGGAGGCGCTGGCCCGCTTCGCTGCGGAACGCGACTGGTGAACCCCGAGCCCCGTTCGGACCGCTGTCTCGGCGTGGTCGCTACCCCGGGCTACCCCGAGCTCGCGGGCGCACTCCGGCGTGTGCTCGAGATCGCGCCTTCCCACGGGTTCTCGGTGCTCCTGGATGGCGAGCTGGCCCGCGTCGCACCGGCGGGCACCCTGCAGTTCGATACGGCGAGCGTTTCCGATCTCTTCATGCTTGCCACCCTCGGGGGCGACGGCACGCTCTTGCGCGGGGCGCGGCTGGCGGGCCCGGCGGGCGTGCCCGTGCTCGGAGTGAACATGGGGCGCCTCGGCTTTCTGACGGCCGTGTCGCTCGATCGGCTGCCGGAGGCGCTGGAGGCCCTCAACGCCGGGCGCCACGTCATCGAGGAGCGGATGGCGCTCGAGGTGTCGGTGGAGGCAGCGCCTCCCGACGCGTACTATGCCCTGAACGACGCCGTGGTGCACAAGGGCGGGTTCGCGCGGACGGCGCTCTTTCGCGTGCTTGTGAACGGCGAGGAGGCGGGCAGGTACGCCGCGGATGGCGTCATCGTCGCGACGCCCACGGGCTCGACAGCGTACTCGCTCTCCGCCGGCGGCCCGATCCTCGAGCCCAGCGTGCGCGCGCTGGTCGTAACACCGATCTGCCCCCACACCCTGGCCGCCCGCTCGCTCGTCGTCCCGGGCGACGCCCGCGTGGTCGTGGAGGTGCTCGGACCTTCGGACGAGTTCATGCTGACGCTGGACGGTCAGGTGGGCCGCCGTTTGAAGCCCGGCCAGCAGATCGCGGCCCGGCGCGCGCGGTCGCCCGTGCGGCTCGTGCGGCTCCCCGGCCAATCGTTCTACGAGACGTTGCAGCGCAAGCTGACCCGCCTCGAACCGGGCGAGTCCGGCTCTCTCTGACGCCCGTGCTGCGAGAGCTCCGCATCCGCCATTACGCCGTCATCGAAGATCTCCGCATCCGCCTCGAGCCCGGTCTCAATGTCCTGACGGGCGAGACGGGAGCGGGGAAGTCGATCATCGTGGGGGCGCTCTCGCTCCTGCTGGGCGAGCGCGCGACGGCGGATCTCATCCGCGAGGGCGAGTCGCAGGCCGTGGTGGAAGGTGTCTTCGATCTGCGCGAGCGGCCCGACCTTCGCAGGATGTGCGACGAGCGCGGGATCGAGGTCGAGGACGGGCTCATCGTCATGAAGCGCGAGGTGAACGCGGAGGGCCGCAACCGGGCGTGGATCAACGGGTCCCCGGTGAGCGCGACCGTGGTGGGCGAGATCGGCCGGGCGCTCGTCGATCTGCATGGCCAGCACGAGCATCAAACCCTCCTTCGGGCCGACGAGCAACGCCTGGTGCTCGACGCCTACGCCGGTGCCGGGGAAGCCGCCGCCCAGGTGGCGCGGCTTCACACGGAACTCCACGCCGTCCGGAGGGAGATCGCGGAGCTGGAAGCGCGCCGGGCTCAGCTCCAGCAGCGCGCCGATTTCCTGCGGCATCAAGCGCAGGAGATCGAGGCGGCCGGACTCCGTCCCGACGAGGATCGGGAACTGGACGAGCTGGAGCGACGCCTGAGCCATTTCGAGGAACTCCTGGCGATCTCCAGCGAGTTGCACGAGGCGATCTACTCGGGAGACGAGGCGATCGTCGCGCGGTTGGCGGGGTTGGGCCGGCGCCTGGACGCCCTCATCCGCATCGATCCCTCCGCCGCGGAGCTCCGGGAAGCGCTGGAGAGCGCCCGGTACACGCTCCAGGACCTGGGCGTGCGCCTGGGCCGCTACCGCGGCTCGGTCGATCACGATCCCGCGCGTCTTACGGAAGTGCGGCGCCGGCAGGACGTGCTCTACCGCCTCAAGTCGAAGTACGGGCCGACGCTGGCGGATGTGATCGAGGCCGGCCGCCGGGCGCGGGGCGAGCTGTCCAGCGCGGAGGAGACGGGGCTCGAGCTGGAGACGCTGACCGAGCGCGGTCGAACGCTAGAAGTCGAACTGGCGCACGAAGCGCAGGCGCTGTCGGAAGCACGGCGCCGGCGGGGAGAGGCGCTCGCGCGCGAGGTGACGGCGAGCCTCCCGGGGTTGGGGATGCCGGATGGGCTCTTCGAGGTTTCGCTCACCCCGCTTGCCGCGATCGCGAGCAGCGGCGCCGAGTCCGTGGAATTCGGCGTCACGGTGAACCGCGGGTTCGAGCCCCGGCCTCTGGCGCGCGTCGCCTCCGGCGGCGAATTGAGCCGGATCATGCTCGCCTTGAAGGCCATCCTGGCGCGGCTCGATCGTGTCCCGTCCCTCGTGTTCGATGAGATCGATGTCGGGATCGGCGGGATCGTTGCTCTGAGGGTCGGGGAGACCTTGAAGGCGGTGTCAGGGAATCACCAGGTCTTCGTGATCACGCACCTGCCGCAGATCGCGGCGCGGGCGGATCACCACGTGCTCGTCACGAAGTTGACCGCTGGCGATCGGGCCGCCGCGGTTGTGGAGGAGCTTTCGGGCCCGGCGCGCGTGCGCGAGGTGGCGCGGCTCCTCGGCGGCGATCCCGACAGCGAGGTCTCGCTCCGGCACGCGCGCGAACTCCTTGGTGCGGGGAAAGCCGTGAGCCCCCAGGAAGTAGAGCCCAGACCTGCGGGAGGCCGGCGGGCGGCGAAGGAGCCGGCTGCGCCGCGGGAGCCTACCGGTAGAGACGGAAGCCCAGGCGCCAGACCGACGCGGCAGGCACCCGGCCGTCGCCGGAAGTCGTCTTCAAGTAACTGAACGCCGTCTCGACGGGCACTCCGGGCCGGGCCTCCCCCAGGGCGCCCGTGGCCCGGTAGCGAATCTCGAATCCCCAGCGCGTAGCGCTCGCGTCCGACCCTTCGCCCAGCACATCCGCGTCAATCCCCGCAAGCGCTTCGCCCGCGAACTCGTACCGGTCGCGGGAGCGGTGTTCGCGCTGGAGTAGAATCCCGACGCTCACCGACTCGTTCAGATTGAGCCGCGGGATGGCGGTGAGAATTCGAACGCCACCGGGGTCGCGCGTGACCTCCGCCTCGCGGTTCGGTCCCACGAGAGGCGTGTCGGGCGGTGTAACCCTGCGGCTCAGGTTGTGCCCTTCCTGCTGGACGAGGACCGCATCCACGGTCAGCCAGAGCTTCCGCCGGAGCGCGAGCTCGAGCGTGCCCCGGAATTCCACGGAGGGCGACCCTCGGCCCGTGGGGAGATCGTAGGCGCGGTCCGCGCGATCCTGGCTCCCCGTGTCGAACCGGCGCACGAAGCCCAGGGTGGCCCGGTATCGGACGGCAGGCTCAGGCTGTCCTACGGGTAACGGGCGGAACGTGTTCAGCGGTTGCGCGAACACCTTCAACGCCGCGTCGCCCAGGCGGTACCCGGTGTCCGCGTCACCGAACGGAGGCATCGCGAGCGAGTCGGCGAGCAGCGTGAAGGTCGCGGCGGGATCGAGGGGCGTCGCGAGCTTGAGCCCGGGGAAGACGAGGCCGAACGATTCGAATCCCGCGGCGAGCTCGCGGTGGATGTCCTGGAGACCGCGTCCGGCTTCGCTGCTGTCCGTGGGGAGGAAGGGAACGGCACTTAGGGCGGCGAACCCGTCAACGTAGATCTGGCTGCGCGCCGCGAGCGCCTCCGCCTCCGCACGGCGAGCGGGATCGATGGCGCCCGACTCGATGATCGAGTTCAGGGCGGCGACGGCGGAGCGCAGCTGGCCGACGAAGATCTCGGGCGTGGTCCCGAAGGCGGTGCTCGCGGGCCCCGCGCTCGCCGAGCCCTCCGTCAGATCGGGCCGGGCGAAGACCCGCGCCCGGACGAGAGGGAGATCGCCGCCGATCGCGAGCCATCGCGTGACTCCCAACATGAGGTCGAAGCCCACCTCCGTGATCTCGGCCTGCAAGTTCAGCGCGGCCGTCCCGAGTGAGAGGGAGGTGGAGGGTGCGGGGGCGCCGAGCGCGGCGAGGAGACTGGCCACCGCCGCGTCCGCGTTGTTCAGGGCGGAGAAGACGCCCGCGTCGAGAGCCCGCGAGAACGGCGCGCCCAGCGCTTCAGTCGCACGGCCGGGGACGTGGCTGCGGTCGTAGATGCTCTGGGATCCCGAAACCTGGATTCTCAGCTCACCGCCCCTGGGGAGCGCTGCATCGATGAACTGGGCGGCGGCTCTGCAAGGTCCTGCGAGGAGAACACCCACCGCGGTGAGGGCGCTCGCGGACAGCGTGCCCCCCACGCCAAGCCGGCGGGGGAACCTCGGAGCAGGGCTTGAGTGCGACGCATCTTTCCGCGGTTGCCCGGGACTCATGCGCGTTTCGTTCTCGTGGACATTTCCGGGTCTCTGACCGGCGCGCCGCCGGCAAGGCCGGGCGCAAGGTATGAGGACGCGACCCTCACGCCAGGGGCGTCGGCCGGACCGAAGGAAAGAGCGGCGGCCCGGCGGAATGAATTGACGCTGGAGCGGGCTTGGTCTACGTTTGACGAGGCGATTTTCGTGCGCCGCATGGCGCCGTGGCCGAGTGGTCAGGCACAGGTCTGCAAAACCTGGCACCCCGGTTCGATTCCGGGCGGCGCCTCTCCCGCAGCTCCCACTCCCCCAGCCTCGCTAGCGCGAAAGCCTCAACGCGATCTCCCGTGGTAGCCTGTCGCGGTTTTCTGCGCTCACCTGGATGACCTCCACTCCCGGAGCGCGGCGAAAACGATCCGCGATGGGGTGCGGGCGGTAGAGGATCGTTCCCAGTACAGGGTTCGCGCACTCGAAGACGCGGGGGAGAAGTGCCACGAACCTGCTGCTGAAGAACTCCATCTTCCCCAGCTCGTCCACCACGAGAATTGTCCCGGGGTGCCTGAGCCCCTCTTCGAGGGCGCGCGCCCCGATCCTCTCGAACGAGGCGACATCCACCCCGTACTTCCCAACCCGCGGCCCCAGGGCGGCGACGCGGGCCAGGGGACCCCGCTCGCCATTCAAGGCGACCACGTCGAAGCCGAGACGCCCGCCTCCGCCGGGTTCGCGCACTTCGATCGTGTAAAAGCCCGCGGCGGGGCGGTTCAGGATCTCGAGAGTCTTCAAGATCAGCGTCGTCTTGCCGCAGCCGGGCGGCCCTGTGAGCAGGATTCGAGGAGGTCGGGCCATACGATTGATGTCCGTTCCCGACGCTGGGTGGGGAAGGGGCCACCGGCAAGGACATGGCACAAAAAAAGGAGCGGGCTAACCGAGTCGCCCTCCCCCGCCGTTTTCCCTGTCCGGCTAATTTCGACGCTCGGCGCACCGCTCCGTTGCAGAGAGATGGCAAGGCGCGTTCCCGCCGTGGCCCTTCGCGCTAACTGCAAACCTTCCAACGACTTCTGGGAGCCCGCCCGCTCCAGCGCGCTGCCCCACTTCCGCGAAAAAGTTCACAAGGGGGCAAGTTTGTAGCGGACTTTCGATAGCCCCGCCCCCTTTACAGGGGTAGGGGGTATACCTATATTGGTAGTGGGGTCGGGCGGCAACGCTCGTTTGGCGTCCCTATTCTTCAAGGCGGGGGGCTATCATGGCAGCAGGACTTCCAGTGCTGGAACAGAGGCTAAAGGCGCGTGAGCGTGAGCAAGCGGCCGTGCGCCTTCGCCGGATCGAGGGGCAGGTGAGGGGGCTTCTCAGCATGATCGGGCAGGATCGGTACTGCGTGGATATCCTCACCCAGATCGCCTCCGTGCAGGAGGCGCTTCGCGGGGTGGGGAAGCTCATCATGCGCAACTACTTAGAGAGCTGCGCCGCGGAGGCGATCCGTAAGGGCGGCAAGTCCGCTGAGCAGGTCTACGGGGAGATCCTCGATCTCATGTACAGGTACGTGCGGTAATCCTACCCGGGACAGGACGTTACCCTATGACGCGTTCAGAGACACGTGAGGCTCCTCGGAAACCCCTATCGAGGAAGCTCCAGGTCCACGTGGGAGGGATGAGCTGCTCCTTCTGTCAGGAGAGCATCCGCCGCGCTTATCGGGCGACCGAGGGGGTTCGCAACGTCGCGGTAAGCCTGGCACACGAGGAGGCGCTGATCGAGTACGACCCGGAACGGACGGACGAGTCGAGACTCAAGGGAGTCCTCCACTCCCTCGGCTACACGGTGCGCGACCCGACTCGGATCCGCGCATACGAGGAGCAGCAGGAGGAGCTCCGGCGGGAGAAGAGGCGGCTCCTCAGCAACGCTATGCTCTCGGCTGCGGCGATGGGGCTCATGGCCCTCATGGGGGCGGGCGTGCATCTGCCGTGGGCACGCGGGGCGCAGGCGGCCATCGCCACTCTGGCGGTCTTCGTGGTGGGCCGGCACATCCTGCGAATGGCCAGCGGGAGCCTCCGGCGGCGCATCTTCAACCAGCATGTGCTCCTGTCGTTCGGTGCGCTCGCTGGATATGGCGCCGGCCTCCTGGGCTTCTTCGATCCTCGCTTCCCGGCGGATTTCTTCGTCGCCGCCACCTTCCTCATGACTTACCACATCCTGAGCGCCTACGTGTCCGGCTACGTGCGCGCGCGCAGCCAGGAGGCGGTGCGCAAGCTCCTGGACCTTCAACCGCCGACGGCCCGGGTCCTCCGAGACGGGGAGGAGGTGGAGGTACCGGTCGAGGAAATCGGTGTAGGCGACCGGGTGCGGGTTCGGCCCGGCGAACGGGTCCCCGTGGACGGGACCGTTTTGGAAGGCGCATCTGCCGTGGACGAGTCGCTGGTCACCGGTGAGTCGCTCCCTGTGGAGAAAGCGCCGGCCGACGAGGTGATCGGCGGCTCGGTGAACAAGGCGGGGACCCTGCTCGTGGAAGTCGCGCGGGTGGGCGAGGAGACTTTCTTGTTCCGCGTGGCGCGCTATGTGGAAGAGGCTCGGGCGCTGAAGCCCGGGATCATCCAACTCGTGGACTGGATCCTCAAGTACTTCGTCCCGGGCGTTCTCGCTGTGGCTGCCGCGGCATTCCTCGCCTGGACGCTCGGGGCCTGGCTGCTCGCCGGCGCGCCCCACTGGACACGCGCGATCTACGCGGCCCTGAGCGTGCTCGTCATGGGCTATCCCTGCGCCTTGGGGATGGCGACGCCGCTGGCACTCATCCGCGGGGGCGGGATGGCGGCGGAGCGCGGGGTTCTCATCCGCAGCGCCGAGGCGTTTCAGGTCATGAAGAACATCCGGAAGGTCGTCTTCGACAAGACGGGGACGATCACGGAGGGCGAGCCGCGTGTGGTCGAGGTGGTGCCCCAAGGCGATGTCGGGGCGGAGGAGCTCCTTCACGTGGCCGCTTCCGCGGAGCTCTTCTCCGAGCACCCGCTTGCTGAAGCGATCCGGCAGGCTGCGGAGCGGCGCGGCCTCAAGCCTGAGGAGCCTGAGGAGTTCCAGTCCGTGACCGGTCAGGGCGTGGTGGCACGGCTAGGGGGCGCGGGGGGCGCGGGGGGCGCGGAGGTTCTGGTGGGGCGCCCTCACCTTCTGGAAGAGCAGGGCGTCGGCTTCCCCGCGGACGCGCGAGACAAGATGGCGGAGCTCGAGGGGCGCGGCCTGACGGTCGCCGCGGTCTCGCAGGGAGGCCGGCTGGTCGGTCTTGTCGCGATCGGCGATGCGATCAAGGAGGGGGGCGCGCAAGCGATCGCCCGCCTCCCACGCATGGGGATCGAGCCCTGGATCATCACCGGTGACAATGAGCGCACAGCGCGCGCGGTCGCTGCGCGTGTCGGAATCGAGCATGTGCTGGCCGGGATCCTTCCCTCCGCTAAGGCCGAGAAGATCCGCGGGCTTCAGCGCGGGGGGACACGGGTGGCCATGGTGGGCGACGGGATCAACGATGCCCCCGCGCTCACGCAGGCGGACGTCGGGATCGCCATCGGGACGGGGACCGACATCGCGATCGAATCGGCGGACGTTGTGCTCATACACGGGCGCCTGGACGGCGTGCTCGATGCGATCGCCATCGGCCGGAACTCTTATCGGAAGACGGTGCAGAACCTGGCCCTCGCGTTCGGATTCAACGGGATCGGTGTGCCGCTCGCCGCGACCGGGCTCCTGCACCCGATCTGGGCGATGGTCGCGATGGCGGCGAGCGTGAGCACGGTCCTGGCGAACTCGTTCGGCGCCCGGCTCCTCGGCGCCCGGCCGTTGGAGGAGGAGCCCGTGGAGAGGGAAATCCAACTCGAAGGGGAAGTCATGAAACTGATTCTGGAAGTGCCGGACATGCACTGCGAGGGGTGTGCCCGCGCGATCGCCGCGGCCGTGAAGCGGCTCGGTCCGGGCTGGGAGATCGATGCGGACGTGGCGACGAAGCGCGTGCGGGTCCGCGGGGAGGGCGGACGGCCGGACGGCGAGCGGGTGGCGGAGGCGGTGGCCGCTGCCGGGTTCCGGGTGCGGAGCCTCGAGCACGTGGACTGACCGGCGACCGACGGACAGACCTCGGGTCCCTTGGGACAGGATCCCGGCGGCATGGAGTCAAGCGCGCTCGCCGCTCTGAGCGACGACGCCCTCATGGCGCGCTACGCAGAGGGTGACCTGATCGCCTTCAAGGAGTTATATGAGCGCTACGAACGTCGCGTCTACGGCTTCTGCCTCCGCTACCTCGGAGATCCCGACGCGGCGGCCGACCTGTTCCAGGAGGTATTCAAGCGGGTGGTCGATGCGCGCCGCGAGTACCGTCCCCGAGGCCGGTTCGCGAGCTGGATCTTCACGATCGCCCACAGGGTATGCGTTGACCACGCGAGGTCGAGGGAGCGGGCGGGCGCTCTTGCCGCCCGGCTCGCGGACGGCACGGCGCAGGTTCAGGGAGAGGTCGAAGATCGACTCGCGCGTCAGGCGGAACTCCAGAGCCTCCTCTCCTCGCTGGCTCGGGAGCAGCGGGACGTGTTGCTCCTAAGCAAGTACTATGGCTTGAGCTACCGCGAGGTCGCCGAGATCGTCGGCAGCACGGAGACGGCGGTGAAGCAGAAGGTGTATCGGGCGCTCCAGACCCTCCGCAGGTCGGCGCAGCCCGCTAAGGCGCTCGAGTCCGGATAGGGGGATTCATGAAGGCGACGAGACGCTGGGCCATCTGGGGAACCGGGGCCGTAATCGCCGTGGCCTCGGCCGCTGCCGGTGCGGCGACCTTGCAACAGAAGGGGGAGCCCCAGAAGCGTGAGCGCCCGGAGATTCGCGTGTTCAAGACGGCAGCTTGCGGCTGCTGCCGCGCATGGGTCGATCACCTCCAGCGGCAGGGCTTCAAGGTCGCAGCCGAAGACGTAACGCCTGCGGTCCTCGACGAGACGAAGAGAAAGCTCGGCGTCGTTCCAAAGCTCGCCGCCTGCCACACCGCGGTCGTGAGCGGGTATGTCGTCGAGGGTCATGTTCCCGCGGTAGACATCCTTCGGCTGCTGAAGGAGCGCCCGCGGATCGCCGGGCTCGCGGCTCCGGGGATGCCTATCGGCTCGCCCGGCATGGAGGGCCCCAACCCGCAGCCGTACAACGTGCTCGCCTTCGACAGCGCGGGAAGGCTCAGCGTATTCAGCAGGCACTGAAGCTCACCTCTCCGCGCGCGCTCTGAGCGCCTCGGGAGCTGCGTTACGATCCGCCTGGGTCGTTCGTTTACCCAGGTGAAGGATGACTCAGATGGCGGACTGCGAGGTAACGCGACTGCACTTCCTGGATCTTCTCCAGGGTCGCGCGGCAGCGGACACTGCCGCGCTCGTGGACGCCCATCTGGGTCGGTGCAACGCGTGTTCGGCGGAGTTTCGCGAGCTTGAGGCAGCGTGGCAGATGCTAGGGGCGTCGGCAGACCCGAGCCCGCCAGCCGGCCTTCGGCAGACGGTCTTCGCTTATGCGGAGCGCGCAGCGGCGGAGGGCGAGGGAGTTGCGAGCGGCGTTTGGGAGGCCGTGAAGAAGTGGCGCGCAGTCTTCGCCGGGTCTTTGGGTGCCCTCGGAGGATACGCGGTCCTGACGCTGATCAGCCCGATCCCCGACACCGTCGAGCTCTGCCGGGTGACGTTGTTGCGCAACGCCGCGATGTCGATGGGCGAGCTCTGCCTCGTTTATGTCGCCGTCGCCGCGCTCTATTCCGGCCTTCCGGTGGGAGTCGCGGCATATCTCTGGCCGGGTTCCCAGGACCGGTGGGGTGCGGGGCTTGCAGAGGCTGCGGTCTTCGCGCTCCTCGCTGCGCCTACGTTCCTGATGCAGTCGGGCTCCCGGGAGTGGCTCATCACCTCCACGGCCCTCGCCGGGCTCGTGCTGGGGTCGCTCGGCGGAGGGCTGTTCGGGAGCTGGGTGCGCGTCCGGCGGTTCGCAGGAGCATAGCTGGCGTGTGGTGTGCTGGCTTCGTGAAATCGAGAAACAAGGAGGTTCGACGATGCTGGGAATGAAGAGGTTTGCGACGGCGGCCGCGGTGATGTTGGTCCTCGGCGGGCTACCGCGCACCGCCACGGTCACGCAGGGGACCCAGGAGCCGCAGCAGGCGGCGGTCACGGCGGGGCCCCAGAGGATCGACATGGTCGTCCTCGGTCTCTCCTGCCCGTTCTGCGCCTACGGATTGGAGAAGAAACTGAAGAAAGTCGAGGGACTTACCGATATCAGCATCGACTTCAAGACGGGAAAGGTCCGGATGGCGGTGAGAGACGGCTCCAAGGTGAGCGATGAGCGGCTCAAGAAGCTTGTCAAGGACGCGGGATTCGAGGTCGAGGAGATCAGCCGGTCTCCGCTCCCCGAGTCAGGGGCGACCGAAGAAGGGAACGCGTGATGAAGAGGGGTTTGCCGTGCGGCAACCTCTGGGGGCGGGCAGTTGCCTCGAGCGGGATCCTGCTTTTGTCGCTGGGCGTCGCCGAGGTCGCCGCACAGGCGATGCCCTTCCACACGCCGACTGCTCTGCCGCTCCCGCTGGCAGAGCAGGGTGTACGGACCTTCTACCAGCACGTGGAGCTTCGCTCCCTCCTCAGAGGCGGCGAGGAGATCGATAACCCGGAGGATGTGCGGGTGGGCGTGGACGCGGTGCCCTTCGTGGTCCCCTACGGCCTCACCCACCGAACGATCCTTTTTGCGGGGATCCCGTACGTGTGGAAGACGCTCGAGCAAGGAGGGACAAGCCGGACCAATCAGGGGTTCGGAGACGTTTTCCTAATCCTCAAACAGGAGATTCTGGCGAAGGACTTCGTGGCGGGTAACCGCCGTCTGGCCGTGTTCGCAACGGCGAACTTCCCCACGGGCGAAACTGAGAACGACGACGACGGCGCCCTACCTCCTCCGCTGCGACTGGGCGCCGGCACGGTGAACCTCAGCGGCCAGGTCGTCTACAGCTACGTGAATGATCGGTTTGGTGGCCACGGCGCGGTGGGGTATTCAGCGGCTGCCGGAACCGAGTTCGACGTTCGGATCGGCGACCGGTTTACCTACGACCTCGCCCTGGGTTACCGGCTCTTCCCGAAACTCTACCAAACCCTAAAGGACGTGACCCTCGCCGCGTATCTGGAGCTGAACGGGGTCGTCCAGCAGCCGGCGAGGCAGGGTGGCGACTTCCTCCCCGACACGGGCGGTCATACCCTGTTCCTGTCACCCGGGCTCCAGCTCATCCCTCTTCAGAACTGGGCGATCGAAGCCTCGTTCCAGCTCCCGATCGTGCGCGAGCTTCGCGGGACCCAGTTGGGTCCCGATTGGTCGGTGGCAATCGGCGCGCGCGCCGTGTTCTACATCTTCGGCTAGCCGGCGATGGTTGAACTCCCCTTCCTGGAGCAGGCGCGCCAGTTCTGGGCGCTCACCGTCACGCACGCGCTCGTGATGTTCCCTTACGTCACGCTTCCGCCCTTTTTGCTTTCACCGCTTCTTCAGACCTTCGCGCAGGGCGCGGCCGGGCGGCGCGTGCTGGAGCGGCCGAATGGCAGCCCGTGGCGGGCGCTGTGGTTGGGGATCTGCAGCCCTCCCGGCCGTGGGAAGATTTTTCGGGAAGCGGAAGGACTCTTCGCAGCCGGAGTCAGTCCGTCGAACGTGCTGGCATACCTCATCGCGGCGCACTCTCTTCTCGCGTACTTCGTGTTCCTCGTCGCTGCGCTCAACGGGCCGCAGCCGGTCCTGGGGCTCGCGCTGAGCGCGCTCGTCTGCGTGGTCCTACTGAGGTTTCTTCTTCGTGGGATTCCTGCGCACGAATGGCAGGAGGCAAGGGCTCTGGCGCCTTCGGTGCTCCCCTTGAGGGAGGGGACCACGCGCTCGGGCGGCGTTTCAGGGCTGGTGAGGAACTTTCTCGGGGATCTGGCTTCGCTTTGGTGGCCGCTCGTGCTAGGAACGGCGCTGGGAGCCGTCATCGCAACCTGGGGGCTCGCGGAGGTCTTTTTCTCGATCCCAGGCGGGGAAGGCGTGGCCGGGCAGGTCTTCAGCGCCGGCGCGGGGCTCTTGCTCTCGTATGTGTCCGGTGTCCCGCCGGTGGGGAACGTCTACCCTGCCGCGTGGCTGTGGAAGGCGGAGTTTTTTACCTACGCGGGTCTCATGGCGTTCTACCTGGGCGTCCTCGTAACCCCGTTTGCGCTTCCGCGTTATGCGGAGATCTTCGGGCGCCGGCTCGCCTGGAAAGTGGCCTGGCGACTCGGGCTCGTCGTTGTTGTGTCTTCTCTTTTGGTAACTGCCTTCTGGTACGGCTTGGATTCGGCTTTGCACGCGGCGGGGTTCGCCGAACCGATCGAGGCTCTCATCGATTCGGAGGTGAAGCCGAGCCCCATTCCGTGGTTCCATAGGCTGTTCTGGGCCGAGCCCGGCATGCACGGCATGCACGGCATGTAGGTCCCGAGCCTGTAGTCGCTGCCAGGCTCGCCTCGAGGTCCGCGTCGGCGCCTGCCGTCGCGGCATGTTCTTTGTTCCTCAGTCGCGGCGCCGGCGTTGACACCCGATCGGGTCCCCGGCAGGTTCACGCCACCGGCGTCGAGACTTTGAACTCCTCAGCGGGAAGAGAGTCCTAAATGGCCACGGGCTCACAGGCCGGGAGTCTCGCGGTCAGGGCGTTCCGGGTATCGCGCCGCTACGGGTTCCTCTGGGCTCTGCGCGGCGTGGAGTTTGTCGTTCCCCGGGGCGCCTGCGTGGCGCTCCTAGGGGCCAACGGCTCGGGGAAGACGACGCTGCTGAAGATCGTGGCAACCGTGCTCAAGCCCACCCGGGGGGCAATCGAGGTCTTCGGGTCCGATGTCGCAAAAAGTCCCGATTCGGTGCGGGCGCGTCTTGGCCTCCTCTCCCACCACACCTACCTGTACGAAGAGTTGACGGCTCTGGAGAACCTGAGGTTCGCCGCCGCCATGTACGGGCTGACGGGCGCACGGGGAGCCGAGGCTGCGGAGAAGGCTCTGCGTTCGGTCGGGCTTGAGGCGATGCGTGACGCCCGCGTTCGGACTTTCTCCTCCGGGATGAGGAAGCGGCTCGCCCTTGCGCGCGCGACGCTCCACGAGCCCGACCTCGTCCTCCTGGACGAGCCTTACGGCGCCCTCGACACGGAGGGTCTCGAGTGGGTTGACGGGTTCCTTCGTTCTGTCCGCCTGCGGGGCGCGACCGCGGTGATCGCCACGCACCACATGGCGCGCATCCTCCCGCTGTCGCATCAGGTCCTGTGGCTCGTCCTGGGGCGCCTGGCCTACGACGGCGTGCCCGCGGGGTTCGCCGCCGCCGCCGAGGCAGGCGCGGCGGGGGGCGCGGTGGGGGGAGCCGTGGGGGGAGCCGTGGGG
>JACQVD010000139.1 GCA_016209945.1 Gemmatimonadota bacterium | reverse complement strand
GTTCACGCCGCGCTTTGCGGGGCCGTCCATCTTCCGGATCACGTTCCCCTCACCGTCGAGGATCTCGATCGCCACCTTCCCGGTGTCACTGCCCGGGTTCACGACGTACGTGAGAAGCGCGCCGTAGGGCCGGTTCTCGCCCCGGAAGATCCCGTCGCCGGGCGAGCGCATGCCGTCCACCTGCTTCACTCGGTACTGCTGGGCCGGCAGGATCTCGAAGAGGTGCAGCGGCTTCTGGACGATCGCCGGCTCCGCCGCAAGTGCTCGCAGCGCCCCGATATCGTCGAGGATGTAGGCCGCTCGCCCGTGCGTGCCGATCACAAGGTCGTGGTCCCGCGGGTGCACCAAGAGCCCTGTGACCGGGACGGTCGGGACTCCGTGCGTCCACTTCATCCACCTCTTCCCGCCGTCGAGGCTCACCCACAGCCCGAACTCGGTGCCCAGGTACAGCAAGTTCGGCTGCACGGGGTCCTGCTCGATCACGTGGAGGAAGCCCCAGAGGTTCGATGTGGCGAGGCTCGTCCAGGTTCGGCCGGAGTCGGCTGTTTTGAACACGTAGGTCGTCCAGTTCCCGCGCCGGTGGTCGTCGAAGGCGACGAAGGCAGTCGCGGCATCGAACTTCGACGGCTCGATGTGCGGGACCCAGGTCGCTGGCGGGACGCCCTTGATGCGACTCGCGAGGTTGACCCACGTCTTCCCGCCGTCACGGGTGAGTTGCACGTTGCCGTCGTCGGTCCCGACCCAGAGGACGCCCCGCTCCACGGGGCTCGGCGCGATCGTGAGGATCGTCGTGTGGTTCTCGGCGTTCGTCACGTCGCGCGTCAAGCCGCCGCTCTCGCGCTGCTTCTGCTTCGCGGGGTCGTTCGTCGTGAGGTCGGGGCTCACGATCTCCCACGTGTCGCCGCGGTCGGGGCTTCTGTGGACGAACTGGCTTCCGTAGTAGACGGTTGTCGGGTCGAAGGGATCGACGGCGATCGCGGCGTTCCAGTTGAAGCGGAGCTCGACCCCGTCGGGCGCTGGCGGCCGGATGTCCTTGCGATCTCCCGTCTTCAGGTCGAAGCGCCGCAGGAACCCGCCCTGCGACATGCTGTAGCCGTGACGGGGGTCGCTCGGGTCGGCGAGGGTCGCGAAGCCGTCGCCGAAGCCGACCTCGGTCCAGTGATGGTTACGGATCCCGCCGTTCTCCCACACCGCGCTCGGCCCGCGCCAGGAGCCGTTGTCCTGCATCCCGCCGTAGACGTTGAAGGGCGTCTCCATGTCGACGTTGATGTGGTAGTACTGGGCGAGCGGCAGGTTCTCGACGAAGCGCCAGGTCTCGCCCCGATCGTATGAGATCGCAATGCCGCCATCGTTCCCGTCGATGAGGATCCGCCCGTCCTCGGGGTGGATCCACAAGGCGTGATGGTCCGAGTGGATGTTCCGGGCGATCCGCCGCCACGTCTTGCCGCCATCCTCGCTCACGACGAGTCGCGTGCCGAGACTGTACACGCGGTTCTCGTTTTGCGGGTCGACGCGGATATCCGCGTAGTAGAAAGGGCGCGGGGCGATTCCGGCCGAGTCGTTCACAGTTCTCCACGTCTTCCCGCCGTTGTCGGAGCGGATGAGCGCGCTTCGCGTCGCTTCTACGAGGGCGTACACCACGTTCGGGCTGCTCCGCGCGATCGCGACGCCGATCCGGCCGAGGTCACCTTGAGGTAGCCCGTCCTGGGTAGTCACTTTCGTCCAGGTAGCGCCGCCGTCGTAGGTCACATAGAGACCGCTCGCGGGCCCGCCCGACTGGAAGAACCAGGGCCAGCGCCGGTGCTCCCACATGGCCGCGAAGAACTTGTTCGGGTTCCTGGGATCCATCACGAGATCTGCCGCGCCCGTCCTTTCGTCCACGTATAGGACCCGCGACCACGTCTTCCCGCCGTCCGTCGTCTTGAAGACGCCGCGCTCGGTGCCGTCGCTCCATGCCGGGCCGAGGGCGGCCACATACGCGACGTTGGGGTCGGTGGGGTGGAGCACGATGCGGTGAATGTGTTCGCTCTTCTCGAGTCCCAGGTGTGTCCACGTGCGGCCGCCGTCGAGGCTCTTGTAGACCCCGTACCCGAGGCCCGCGCTGTTCCGCAGGTTCCCCTCGCCGGTGCCGACCCAAACGATGTCGGGGTTCGGCTGGAAGACCGCGACCGCACCGATCGAGGACGTGTGCTGGTCGTCGAAGATCGGCGTCCAGCTGATCCCGCCATTCGTGGACTTCCAGACTCCGCCCGTGGCCGCTCCCACGTAGATGATCTGCGGGTCGCTCACGACGGCGTCGATCGCGCCGATCCTCCCGCTCATCCCGGCGGGCCCTATGCTGCGGGCTCTCATGCCGCGCAGGAGTGCAGTGTCGATCTGCGCATGGGTGGAAGGCACCGCGAGAAGCAACAGCAGTGCGCTCAGCGCGAATCGGTGAAGGTTCGTAACCGGAGGCTTCATGTGGCCGTCTCCTGTTTCTGAAGCGGGCAGGGACATATAGACACGGGCCCCTGACACGAGCAAGATGGACGCCATGCATACGCCTTGTTCGCCTGTGAGCGGGAGGTGCGCCGCCGGGGCGCGCGGCTCAAGGTTCGGCAGCGGTGGGCGCGCCCCCCTCAGGTTTGGGGGGCTCGTCGGGGCCTTCTTCTGGGTGTGGCTCGGCTGTGCCTCGCGGACGGCGCCGTCCCCCGAGTTTTCGCCGGAGGAAGAGCTGGCCCGGCAGCCGGTCTTTCTTCCCTACGAGGTACCGCCTACCCACGGTCCGGGCGAGCTGGACGCCGCTCTCAAGCGCCATTTCCCTCCGGTCGCGAAGGCGTGCAACGCGCCGCCGTTTGTGGTCTGGACGTTCGTCAACGCCGAGGGGAAGGTCTTGAACGCTCAGATTTCGCGGACCTCCGGTGATGAGGAGGTAGATCGGGCCGGCCTCGCGGCGATCCGAGAAGTCCACTTCACCCCGGCACGGAACCGCGGCAAGGCAGTGCCCGTCTGGATCGCGGTCACGCTCGAGTTCAGTCCACTTTGCGAGGTGATTCGGTCGTAATCCCGTCCCGCGCCGGTTCGGCGGCACCGGTCGTGCGGTCGCTACGTACCTTTCTTGAGCTCGACGATGATGGCGTGAAGCTCTTCGGTGCCGGTATTCCGCACCGTGTGCGTCCACGCCTCATGCCAGAGCACCTCGCCCGCCTTGAGCTCCGCCTTGACGACCTCTCCATCCGGGAGCGTGATCTCCACCTTTGCCGCTTTCACGAAGTAGACAACCTCCGACGGATGGGAGTGCTGTTTGTCCTGTTCGCCGGGCTTGAGCCTCATCTCCAGGACACGCACGCGCTCGTTCTCGAAGAGGGCTTTGTAATTGCCCGGAGAGACGACGGCGGGGTCCTGGGCTGTGGCGGTGCGGGCTGGGACGGCGAGCCCAAGGGCCGCCAGGGAAGCTCCCAGCGCTGTGATGTTAGCGAGACTTCTCATGGTCGAGCCTCCTTTCGTCTGCGGATCGGCTAATGGCGAGCAATTCGTCGGACGAGCTTCAGGAGCGGATCGTAGTGCCGGGTCACGACCCGCTCCTTGAGCGGGATGATGGCGTTGTCGGTGATCTGGATGCTCTCAGGGCAGACCTCCGTGCAGCATTTTGTAATATTGCAATACCCGATCCCGCCCTCGTCCTTCAAGTAGCTCGATCGTTCCTCGACGTCCAGCGGGTGCGTCTCGTAGGCGGCGGCCCGCACGAGGAACGCGGGCCCCATAAACTCCGCGTGCTTCCCATGCGTCCGGAGCACGTGGCACACGTCCTGGCAGAGGAAGCACTCGATGCACTTCCGGAACTCCTGCGCGCGCTCCACCTCGTATGGGTAGATCCGCCAGCTGCCATCGGGGAAATCGGGGGACCGTGCCCTGAACGGCGGGATCCGCCTTGCGACCTCGTAGTTCCATGACACATCCGTCACGAGATCCTTGATCACCGGGAACGCCTGCATCGGCGTGACGGTGATGGGCTCGTTGGCAGGAAAATCGTCCACCCGCGTCATGCAGGTGAGGCGCGGGCTACCGTTCACCTCCGCGCTGCACGACCCGCACTTTCCCGCCTTGCAGTTCCAGCGCACGGCGAGGTCCGGCGCCTGCCGGGCCTGGATCGAGTGGAGCGCGTCGAGCACGACCATCCCCTCGGACGCCTCCACGCGGTAGTCCACGAGCTCGCCCCGCTCGCGCGTGCCGCGGAAAACCCGGAAGACGCGTTCAGCCACTGGCCTTCTTCCCCTCCAGGATCTGCTTCAGTTCGGGTGGGGGCTCCGGGATGGGCTCGCGTCGCGTCGTGATCCTGTCAGCGTCACGCCGCACGACGATGTGCAGGCGAGCGAGTTCGGGATCCTCTCGCGGGTAGTCGTCCCGGGTGTGGGCGCCCCGGCTCTCGCTTCGCTCGAGGGCCGCCCGGGCGACGAGCTCCGACACGGTGAGCAGCGAGTGCAGGTCCAGCCAGGTGTGCCAGCCGGGGTTGTACTCGCGACCGCCAGTGACGCGCGCGCACGCCGCGCGGCCCCGGAGCGTGCGGATCTCCTCTACGGCCTCTTCCAACCCGGCTCGCGCGCGCGCGCTCCCGACCTTGTGCTGCATGAGGTGGCGAAGCTCGTTGTGAATCGCGAACGGGTTCTCGCCGTCGCCTCGCTCGAAGGGCGCGAGGGCCGCGCGCACGGCTTCTTCGATCTCGTGCTCGTTCACAGACGCCCACGCACCGGCGCGTGTCGCGTACGCCGCCGCGCCGGATCCCGCCCGACGCCCGAACACGAGGAGGTCGGAGAGGGAATTCCCGCCCAGCCGGTTGGCCCCGTGCAGGCCGCCCGCCACCTCGCCCGCGGCGAAGAGGCCGGGCACGGTGGACTCCTGCGTCTCGGGGTCCACCTTCACGCCGCCCATGATGTAGTGGACCGTCGGGCCCACCTCCATCGGTTCCTTCGTGATGTCCACGCCCGCGAGCTCTTTGAACTGATGGTACATGCTGGGGAGCTTCCGGCGGATGTACTCGGGATCGCGCTTCGTCGCGATGTCGAGGTAGACGCCGCCATGCGGGCTGCCGCGCCCTTCGGCGACCTCCTGCACGATCGCGCGGGCGGTGACGTCGCGGGTGAGGAGCTCCGGCGGGCGCCGCGCGCTCCGGTGGCCGGCCACCCAGCGGTCGGCTTCCTCCTCGGTGGCGGCGTATTCTGCACGCCACGCCTCCGGGATATATCGGAACATGAAGCGGTCGCCCTTGCTGTTCCGCAGGACCCCGCCCTCGCCGCGTACCCCTTCGGTCACAAGCGTACCGTGCACGCTGGGCGGCCACACCATACCTGTGGGGTGGAACTGCATGAACTCCATCCCGATGAGATCGGCGCCGGCCTGGGTGGCGAGGGCGTGCCCGTCCCCGGTGTACTCCCAGGAATTGCTCGTGACGAGCCACGCCTTTCCGGCGCCCCCGGTCGCGAGGATGATCGCCTTGGCGCGGAAGAGGACGAAGTGGCCGGTGGCGCGACGGTAGGCGAGGGCGCCGGCGATCCGCGGGCCGTCCTTCAGCAGCCGGATGACCGTGCACTCCATGTAGGCCGGGATGTCCAGGGCCACGACCCGGTCCTGGAGCGTGCGGATCATCTCGAGGCCCGTGCGATCGCCGACGTGGGCGAGCCGCGCGTGCGTGTGGCCGCCGAAGGGACGCACGAGGATGCGCCCGTCGGCTGTGCGATCGAAGAGGGCGCCCCAGGCCTCGAGCTCGCGGATCCGCGCGGGCGCCTCCTGGGCGAGGGCGAGCGCCATCCGCCAGTCGCTCATCCCCTTGCCGCCCCGGATGGTGTCGCGGAAGTGGATCTCCCAGGAGTCCTCCGGGGCCACGGTGGCGAGGGCGGCGGCCGCTCCCCCTTCCGCCATCACCGTGTGGGCCTTCCCGAGCAGCGACTTGCACAGGACCGCGACTTTGGCGCCGACGCGCTTGGCCTCGATGGCCGCGCGCAGGCCCGCGCCACCCGCACCGATCACCAGGACATCGTGCTGGTGCCGTTCGATCTCTTCCACGCTACAGGATCCGGGGATCGCTGACGACGCCCGACGCGACCAGGCGCACGTAGAGATCGGTCAGGCAGACCACGATGAGGCTCACCCACGCCCACAGCGCGTGCTTGCGGTTGAGGAACGACACGCCGCGCCAGAGCCGGTAGCGCGCGCCGCCGAACCGGGCGCAGGAGAAACAGTCCACCCCGCCGCCCGCCAGGTGACGCAGCGAGTGGCAACCGAAGGCGTAGCCGGAGAGGAGGACGACGTTCACGAGCAGTATGAGGGTCCCCACCCCGATGCCGAACCCATCAGAGAAGAGAAACGCCCGCAGCGTGTCATACCAGAGAAATCCCAGGATGATGAGCGACGGCAGAATGAAGTACCGATGCGAATTCTGAAGGATCAGCGGGAAAGCGGTCTCGCCCTGGTAGCGATGCCCGCGGTGTTCGCCCACGGCGCACGCCGGTGGGTCGATGAAGTAGGCGCGGTAATAGGCCTTCCGGTAGTAGTAGCAGGTGCCTCGGAATCCGAGGATCACCCACATGATCAGGACCGCCGGCGAGAACCGCCACCAGTCGAAGCCCAGAAGCCGAACCTCGCCGGGACAGCTCGAGCTGAGGCACGGTGAGTAGAAGGGCGACAGGTACGGATCGGCGAAGTAATTCGTCCCCTGGAAGATCGCCCAGGTCGCGTAGCCGCCGAAGAGGGCGAGCCCGAGGGCGACGCTTAGGGGCGCGGCCCACCAGCGGTCACGGCGGAGCGTCTCTCCGAGACGACGTTCCTGCAACAGGGTTGCCGAGGCTTGCATGTCTCTCCTGCTCGCGTGTTGTGCCCCCGCGTGTGAAGGCGATTCTAGCGGGAGGCGCGCGCAAATGTGCGCGGAGCCCGACGGTGACGCCAGGGCGGCCAGCGAACTTTTGACAGGTGCAGGGGCAGGGCGGACGACTCGGCGGCAGTAGGTCTTGACAGCACTCGGTGGCGGTTATAGTAGTTGCTAAGACAACTACGCCCGATGCCAAGCAAGCCCCTTCACCGCCTCGGCTTCTCCGATTACGAAGCCCGCGCCTACTTCGCGCTCCTGAAGCGCAGTCCCCTGAATGGCTATGAGCTGGCGAAGCGCTCGCGCGTGCCCCGTGCGAACATCTACTCCGTGCTCCAGAAGCTAGAGGAGCGCGGGGCTGTGCTTCGGGTCGAGGGAGAGGCGGGCGTTCGGTACGCTCCCGTGCGGCCGCTGGAGCTCATTGGGCGCCTGGAGAGCCGCTTCGGCGAGGTTCTCCGGGCCGCGCGACGCGCTATGGAAGGTGTCGGGACGCCGGCGGAGGATGCCTACGTCTGGAGCGTCCGCGGTGCGTCCGGAGCCCTCGAGCACGCGCGCGGGCTCATCGAGCAGGCTCAGCATGAGCTCGTGGTCGCCCTCGGCCCGCAGGAGGCGCGCGCCCTGGCCGCGAGCATGGGGGACGCAGAGGCTCGAGGCGTGCGGGTGCGGACTCTGTGCGTGGCTGCGTGTCCGCAGGAGTGCGGCGCGTGTCGAGGGCGGATTTACCGATACCGGGTCGTACCGGACGGGCTTTCCCGGTGGCTCGTCGTGGTGGCGGATGGAAGCGAGGTGCTCTGCGCGGAGATGGGCCCGGGCGAGGAGGCCCTGGCGGTTCGGACGTGCCAGAGCCTGCTCGTGGATCTCGCCACCTGGTTCGTGGATCACACCGTAGCCCTGGCGGCCCTGTTGGACGATCTGGCCGGCCGCCTCGGGTCCCTCTTACACCCCGAGACGCGGGCACTTCTAGAATCGGTCGCGCCTGCGGACCCAGGATCTGACCGCTGAGGCCTGGCTGCCGACCGCGATGTCGCCGCGTTGGGCTAGCGACTTAGCTGGATCGACGCTCGGGTGTAAATGTACCGCCCATTGTACCCGAACGGCGACGCCGCCGCCCAGGGGAAGGTCCCGAAGTTGTCGTTGAAGTCCTTCGCGGTGCTCCCGTCCGGGTCCACGACCACTTGCGAGCTCGGCTGGTCCGGGAACGTGTCGAACAGGTTCCGGACGCCGATCGCCAGATCCACCTGGCCGAAGCGATACCCCACTTCAGCGTCGAACACCGTCTTCGCCCCGTAGGACTCGCGGCACAGGTCGCAGAAGCCCGGCTGCGCCGATTCGAACTCGCCGAAGTAGGACGCCCGGCCCAGCGAGTGGAACCGGCCCACCGAATACTCGGCCGCCGCCGTCCACCGCCAGTCGGGCCGTTCGTCCTCGATCGCGACGGCGGTCACGGTGTCGATGAGCCCGGTCTCGGCCGAGTTCCGGAGCACGTCCGGCACCGGATCCACGCGGGTGATCTCGTTCTTCGTGTAGTTGACGACGCCGGTGAGGTCGAGCGTGCCCGCCAGCCCGACGGGGACTCGTAGATTGGCCGTGACATCCACGCCCTGGGTCCGGGTGTCCAGCCCGTTCGTGAAGTACTGCACGCCGCCGATGGTCGTGAACCCGCCACGCGCCAGGATGGCGAGCGTCGTGTCGTCGTCGAACGTCGCTCCGAGCAGGATCCGGTCGTCGATTTTGACGTAGAAGTAATCCGCGGTGATGTTGAGGTTCTCCCGGGGGGTCACGGCGAAGCCAGCGCTCAGGTTGACCGAGGTCTCTTCATCGAGCGGCTGGGATCCGAGCAGGCGGGACGCCGGGTGATCGACGGGGAAGACTCCAATCTCCACGAACTCGCCTTCGATGACATTTGTGATGACCTTGCTGAAGTGGATCTGGCTTATGCCCGGAGCGCGGAAGCCCGTGCTGCCGGCCGCCCGCAGCGTGAGCTCCTCCGAGGGCTGGTAACGGAACGCCAGCTTGCCCGTGACGAGCTCCCCGAAGTCGCTGTAGCTCTCGAAGCGACCCGCAACGTTGGCCAGGAACTGCGGGGTGAGGTTCGTCTCCAGTTCGGCGTAGAGCCCGAAGTTCGTGCGATCGTCGTTGACCTCGTCGGAGGGGTTGAAGCCGGGGAACACCTGGGAGCCGCCGGGCGCGTCGTCGCCGAACTGATCGGGGTGCCCCCCGTCCACCCAGGAGGCAACCTCCCCCTGGGTGATCTCATATCGCTCCCTGCGGAACGAGGCGCCGACCGCGAGGTTCACCGGTGCAGGGAGCCCTAGGTCGAGCGCGGTGGCCGCGTTCACCCCGGCCCCCAACTCCTCGCGCTCCACCTGCCCGGCGGAGAAGGAGGTCTTGTTCGGAATCCCTGGGTCGTCCGCGTTCCCTAGGATGCCATCATCTCCCGGCGCGCAGGGGGCGCCCGGGTCAAGACACGGCCCGAGCGACACGTTCAGGGTGTTCCGCAGGTCATACTCGAAGTCATTGTGCCCGAAGGAGGCCCCGATGTCCACGGACCAGCCTCCGGCAATGGCCCGGAATCCGCCGGCGGCGGAGTAGTCCGTCACGTCCGGGTTGAATTCGGGGAGGAAGCCCAGCGGGTAGATCTCAGGCCAGTTCCGCCCGCTGTCCCGCGAGCGCCGGAACCCGTTCCCCGTTCCCTCACGGTAGCTGTAGCCGCCGAAGCCGTAGATCTCGGTCCTGCCGGTCTCGGTGAGCGGCAGCCGGAGGTTGGCCATGGTGAGCACGTCCTTTTCGAGCCCGTCACCCCAGTGATGGTTCGGCTGCGGGACCGGGTTCCGCTTGACGACGACCTGGCCCTTGTCATCGATCACATCTTCCTGGCCGGTGACGCTCGTCTCGAACCGGTCCGCAAAAGCCCGATTGGTGGGCTGGCGGTCGAGGAACTCGGCGAAGAGCCCGAGCGAGCCCCGTCCCAGCCCGATCCCCCAGCCGCCGCTCACATTCACGATCGTCCCGTCGTCGTCAAAGTCGTCGGGGGTGTACCGGCCCACGGCGCCATTCACGAAGGGCGCGAACTGCCCTTCTTTCAGGATGATGTTCACGACCCCCGCGATCGCATCGGAGCCGTACTGGGCCGCGGCGCCGTCGCGCAGCACCTCGACCCGGTCGATGGCGCTGGCTGGGATCGCGTTCAGGTCCACGCCGCTGGACCCGGCGCCCGTGCCGTAGGCGAAGGTGTTGACCAGGGCGGTCTGGTGCCGCCGCCAGCCGTTGATCAGCACCAGGGTGTGGTCAGGGCTCAGGCCACGCAGCGTGAACGGCCGGACGATGTCAGTGGCATCCGTGACGCTCTGGCGGGGGAAGTTGATCGAGGGCGAGAGCGCCTGTAGGATCTGGCTGGTCTCGGTCGTGCCCTGGAGGACCAGGTCCTCGGCGGTGTAGACATCCACCGGCACCGCCAGCTCGTCCGCCGCCGTGTGCCGGGCGCGCGATCCCACCAGCACGTCGATCGGCGCGAGCAGGAGTGGTGCCTGTTCCAACGTGAAGTTCGACTCCACCACTTCTCCCGGGCCGACGGTCACGTTCCGACTCGATGCCTGGTAGCCGAGCAAGCGAACGCGCAGCGTGTGGGTCCCGGCCGGGACCGCCGTCAGCCGATAGCGCCCGTTCGCGTTGCTGGTCGCGCTGAGGAACAGACCCTCGACCCGGATCACGGCACCGGCCAGCGGGTTGCCGGCGCTGTCGGTGACGGAGCCCGAGATGGTCCCGGTCTGGGCTGCCAAGGGAAGGGTGTTCAGGAGCGCCAAGATTGGAACCACGACTCCTACGCGGGACGCGAGCCTCATGGGTGCCTCCTCTCGGGGACAGGTGTGGCTCGTCGGATGGCCGGCCTAATTACGCCTTTCCCACCTGGCGTTGTCAAGGATACCAGGGCGGCAGTAGCGTCTGGCTGGATCCGCCGGCCGCCACACTGACCATAGACGCGAGATCCGGGGGGTTCCTCCATGCTGAAGCTATGCTGAAGCGCCTCGGATTGCTCCTGTGGCTTCGTGTCGCGCTGGGCCTGGCGCTCTGGCTGGGCGGGGCGCGCACGGCTCCGGCTCAATCCCATCTGCGGCGGAGCCCGCCGGTGCAGCATGCGGCTTCTGCAAAGAGGGGAGATCTCCTCGTCGGCCTCGGCGCCGCGTACGCCTCGAACGTCCGCGTTCCGCTGCTCGACATCGACGGGGATCTCACGCGGATCGGGGTTGCGGACCTCGCCTTCGCGCCCGCGGACGGCATCGTCGTCGAGTTTCGGACGGATCTCTACCGCGCGCTCACCGTGGAGCGTTTCGGCCCGTCCCCGGCCGTGGAGCCTGACGAAGGTGTCGCGGACGGAAAGAGCACCGGCTCCGGCAACGTGCGGATCATCGGCCTCTTCCGGCTGCTCGGCGGGGCGCAGGGGCTTTCGGGCGGGCTCCATCTCGAGCTCACGATCCCGAGCGGCAACCAGAGGGAAGGGCTCGGCACGAACACGACGGACGTGCGGGTGAGCGGGATGGCGAGCTACGGGGACGGCCCGCTCCGCCTGACCGGAGATGTCGGCGTCGCCGTTCTGGAGGCGCCGCTCGAGAGCTTCGAGCAGAACGACGTGATCGTCTACAGCGCGGAGCTGCTCCTCCGGCTCTCGCAGAAGCATCCTGCCAGGCTGTACGCGGGTGTGGATGGCCGGGCGAGCACCCGAGGGCGCGTGCCGATCGGGACCGAGGATCTCGGGGAGCTGCGAGTCGGCGGCGACTATGCAATCGGCCGGTGGCTCGTGGATGCGGGAGCCGCCATCGGGTTCGCAGGGATCTCGCCGGAGTGGGAAGCGAACGGAGGGATCTCCTGGCTGGTCGGCGGCCGGAAGGCCCGCTGAAGGCGAGGACGGCGCCGACGATGCTTGTCGGCCCGTAGGCGGCGAGGCATGTTCGGGCCCGATATGATCTCCGTCCGCGACCTCGCCAAGGTTTTCCAGGACAAGAAGCGCGGCCCCGTCCGGGCCGTGGACGGCGTCTCCTTCGACGTCGGACGGGGCGAGATCTACGGGCTGCTCGGGCCGAACGGCGCGGGGAAGACCACGACGCTGCGAATCCTCGCGACCGTCCTCG
This sequence comes from Gemmatimonadota bacterium, assembly GCA_016209945.1. GTDB lineage: Bacteria > Gemmatimonadota > Gemmatimonadetes > Palauibacterales > KS3-K002 > JACQVD01. The sequence goes on along the minus strand of JACQVD010000139.1, from coordinate 4,217 downwards.
CGCCGAGCCGCGGGTCCGCCACGCTCGACGGGCTCGACATCTTCCGAGACGGGCGGCGCGTGCGCCAGCGCCTCGGATTCCTCTCCGGCGACATGGGTCTCTACCACAGGCTCACGCCCCGGGAGCTCGTGGCCTTCTTCGGGCGGCTGAACAGCCTGGACGGCGCGCGGCTCCGCCCCCGCATGGATGAGCTCTTCTCGCTCCTCGGCATCCACGAGTTCGCGGACACGAAGATCGACAAGCTCTCGACCGGCATGCGGCAGCGGGTCGCGATCGCGCGCACGCTCGTGCACGATCCGCCGGTGCTGATCCTGTACTCGACGCACGTCATGGAGGAGGCCGAATGCCTGTGCGACCGCATCGGCGTCATCCACCGCGGGAAGATCCGCGCGGTGGGGACGATCGAGGAGTTGCGCGCCCGCACGGGGAAGAGCCGGCTCCGGGAGATCTTTCTCGATCTCCTGAGCCTCGCCGAGGGTGACGGCGGATGAGCCTCCGGACCGCCTGGGTGATCTACCGGAAGGAGATCCTGGATCTCCTGCGGGACCGGAGGACGCTCATCAGCATGGTGGTGCTGCCGCTCCTCGTGATGCCGCTGCTCATCGGCGGACTCTCCTACTTCATGGCGCGAACGGAGCGGAAGGCGCGGGAGACGGCGCACCCGATCGCGGTGCGCAGGGAGATCCCTCTCTCCGGCCTCCTGGAGGCCCTGAGCGACGCCGGCCTCGTGCCGGAAGAGGCCCCGGAACCCCGTACGGCCGTCTCGGAGAAGCGCGCCGAGGCCGGCGTGGAAGTGGCGGGGTCCGAGGCTCAGCCGAGGGTCAAGATCTACCTGGACCGCACGCGCACGACGTCCGAGGTCGCGGCCAACCGCGTGGAGCTTGCCCTGAACCGACTGAAGGAGCAGCGGGTGCGCGAGGGCCTGCACTCGATGGGGGTCTCCTCCGAGGTGCTGACGCCTTTCGCGGTCGAGAAGGTCAACATCGCCACGCCCAAGCGGATGGCGGGATTCTTCCTCGGAACGCTCCTAGGCTACCTCATGGTCCTCCTCATGCTCACGGGCGGCACCTACCCGGCGATCGACATGACGGCCGGCGAGAAGGAGCGGCGCACCCTGGAGATCCTGCTGGCCGCGCCCGCGAGCCGCGAGGAGGTCGTGCTGGGGAAGATGGGGGCCACGATCACGGCGGTCTTCGTGACGGCGATCCTGACGGTGACGAGCTTCGGCGTGACGTTCGCGCTCGGGGCCAGGGTCGCGGAGTTCCGGGCCGTCACCTCGCAGCTCCCGGTCGATGTCCCGGCGGTGCTTCTCATCCTTGTGACGCTCTTTCCCCTCTCGGTTCTCTTCGCCTCGATTCTGCTCGCGCTCTCGCTGACGGCGCGCAGCTACAAGGAGGCGCAGAGCTACCTCACGCCCCTCATGTTCCTCGTGATCATGCTGGCGATGGTGAGCACGCTTCCCGGGGTCGAGCTGGGGCCCCGGCTCGCCGTCATCCCGGTGCTGAACGCGAGCCAGCTCATTAAGGAGATCCTCATGGGCGCGGCGTCTCCCGTGACGATCGCGGTCACGTTCGGCGCGAATCTCGCGTACGCGACCGGGGCCTTCCTCTACGCCGTCTGGATGTTCAAGCGGGAGAGCGTGCTGTTCCGGATCTAGCGTCGCTATGGACGAGTCTCCCGTGAATCGGCACCCTCCCGATCTCTCGCGGCTGCGCATCGAGCGCGACCGTCCCGCGAAGGGTCTGAACCGGGCCTTCAGGCTGGCCGGGTACGCGGGCGCCGGCGTCGTAGTCGCCGCCCTCGCCGTGTGGTTCGTCGGCAGGTCGAAAGGAGCGACTGAGGTCCAGGTCGCGCTCGCCGAGGTGCGGGGCGGGAGGGCCGGTGGCAGGACGGGAGTCAGCGCGAACGGCTACGTCGTCGCCCGCACAAAGGCCTCGGTCGCCTCCAAGATCACCGGCCGGCTGGAGTTCCTGGGCGTGACCGAGGGCTCGCAGGTCCGCAAAGGCGAAGTCATCGCGCGGCTCGAGAATCGGGACTACGCGGCGGCGCTCGCGCAGAGGGAGGCGGAGCTCACGACGGCCAGGGCGGCGCTGGCGGAAGCGCGCGCGCAGCGCGACCAGGCGCAGCGCGACCTGGAACGCGCCCGCGAGCTCCTCGCACAGGGCCTCGTCGCGATCCAGGAGGTGGAGCGCCTCTCGGCGCAATTCGATGCCGCCGACGCGCGCGTGCGGTTGCAGGAGGCGCAGGTGCGGGCCGCGCAGGCCGCGGTGGAGGCGGCGCGTGTCAGCCTGGAGAACACGTACATCCGTGCGCCCTTCGATGGCACGATCTCCGCAAGGATGCGGAGGTGGGCGAGGTCGTGGCCCCGGCGGCCACGGGGAGTGGCCTCACGCGGGGCGCGGTCGTCACCATGGCCGATCTCGGGAGCCTCGAGCACGACCCGCGCATCCTCCCGGAGATGGGGGCGAAGGTCGGGTTCCTCGCAGAGGGCTCCGATTCCGAGACCGCGGGCCCCGGGCGCGTCTTCGTCCCGGCGGCCGCAGTGCGCGACGAGGGTGGACACCCCATCGTCTGGGCGGTGCGCGGCGGAAGACTTGAGCGCCGGGAGGTGAATGCGGGCCCCGTGACCGGGGACGTGCGGGAGATCCGAACCGGCGTCGCCGCGGGGGAGCAGGTGGTCATCGCCGCGCGACAGCCGCTGCGCGAGGGCGCCCGCGTCAAAGTGGTCGCCCCGTAACGGCCGGGTACCGGCAGGAGACGCGAACGATGCCTCTCGTGGAGATCCGCGATCTCAGCAAGGTCTACCGCCGGGATCACCAGGAGATCCCGGTCTTTCACGGCTTGAACCTCGAGATGGAAAAAGGGGAGTTCCTGGCCCTCATGGGACCGTCGGGTAGCGGAAAGAGCACACTTCTCAATCTGATCGCAGGTCTCGACAAGCCGACCACCGGCAGGATCGTCGTGGATGGGGAGGAGGTGACGGGCATGAGCCCGCGGGAGCTCGCGGCGTGGAGGGCCCGCCACGTGGGGTTCATCTTCCAGCTCTACAACCTCATCCCGGTGCTCACCGCGTACGAGAACGTCGAGCTCCCGCTCCTCCTCACGAACCTCTCGAAGAAGGAACGCCGCGAGCACGTCATGGCCGCCCTCCAGATCGTCGGGCTCGCCGATCGGACCACTACCCGCGCCAGCTCTCCGGTGGCCAGGAGCAGCGGGTGGCCATCGCCCGGGCCATCGTGAGCGATCCGACGATCCTCCTCGCGGACGAGCCGACGGGCGATCTGGACGCGAAGTCGGCCGAGGAGATCCTGACGCTCCTCCAGCGTCTCAACGCCGAGTTCCAGAAGACGATCCTCCTCGTCTCCCACGACGCGCGGGCGGTCGAGCGGGCCCATGCCATCATGCACCTCGACAAAGGGGTGCTCACGCGATGACGTACGGACGGCTCGTCCGCGCGAACCTCTTCCGCAGAAAGCGGCGAACGATCCTGACGACGCTGAGCGTCGTCGCGGCCCTCTTCCTCCTCGTGACGCTCCGGTCGGTGCTCACGACCCTGGACGAGGCGATCAAGGTGGGGAGCGAGGGGAGGATGGTGACCCGGAACGCGATCTCGATCGTGTTCTTTGTCCCGCAGGCGTACTACGAGAAGCTGCGCGCCGTGCCTGGGGTGAAGAACGTGGCCTGGGCGAACTGGTTCGGCGGGGTGTACCGCAGTCCCAGGGACTTCTTCGCCCAGTTCGCGGTGCACGCGGAGACCTACTTCGACGTCTACCCGGAGATCGTCGTGCCCGAGAACCAGATGGAGACTTTCAGGGACGAGCGGGCGGCGGCGATCGTCGGGCGAAAGCTCATGGAGCGCTTCGGGTGGACGCTCGGTCAGACGGTCACCCTCCGGGGCACCATCTTTCTTTCCCGGCGAGTGGCCCTTTACGATCCGCGGAGTCTACACGGCCACGAGCCCCGGCTTCCAGGAAGACGCGATGTTCTTCCATTACGAGGCCCTCTCCGAGCGGTTCAGCGGGTTCGTCCAGCCGAACTGGTACGTTCTCGAGCTGGAGGACCCGGCGCTCGCGGCCAGCGTGGCGAAGACGATTGACGACATGTTCCGGAACTCGCCGGCGGCCACCCGGACCGAGACGGAGCGCGCGTTCCAGACGAGCTTCGTGACGATGTACGGGAACGTGGGGTTCCTCCTGAACGCGATCGGCACGGCGGTC
>JACQVD010000138.1 GCA_016209945.1 Gemmatimonadota bacterium | reverse complement strand
CTGCATGATCGCTCCCTTGCCAAACTGCTTCTCGTTGGCCCCGACTGCCGCGCGGACGGCCTTGAGCCTCTCCTTGATGTTCGCTCCCATGTCGTTCCTCCTTTCCGTGGGGCGCCCCGTGGGGGCCCCGGGTTCATGTTCCGACCTCGCGGTCTTCACGTTCCGACCTCGCGGTCGAGGGCCCGGAACTGGACTGCCTCGATGACGTCCTCCAGGCCCGTTTCGGAGCGTCCGTCGAGGTCCGCGAGCGTCCGCGCGACACGGCGCGCGCCCGCGATGCCGCGGGCCGAGAGGCCGAGCCGCGCGACCGCCTGCTCGAACAGTTCGTGCGCCGCCGCGGGCACGGCGCAGAGCGCGTCGAGGAGCCGCGGCGGCACCTCCGCGTTCGCGCGCAGCCCGTGGCGCCCGAGCCGCGCCCGCGCGAACTCGCGGGCGCGCACGACGCGCGCCCGCACCGCGGCCGACGGCTCGCCCTCGGCCGCGCGCAGGTCGCCGTAGGGCACGGGTGCGACCTCGACCTGGAGGTCGATGCGGTCGAGCAGCGGCCCCGAGACCCGCGCGAGATAGCGGCGCACCGCCGTGGGCGCGCAGACACACCGCCGGCGGTGATCGCCAAAGTGACCGCAGGGGCACGGATTCATCGCGGCCACCAGGATGAATCGGGCCGGGTACGTGAGCGTCCGCTGGACCCGGGCGATCGCGATCTCCCCGTCCTCCAGCGGCTGACGCAACATCTCCAGGGCGCTGCGGCGGAACTCCGCCAGCTCGTCCAGGAAAAGCACCCCATGATGAGCCAGCGACATCTCGCCCGGCCGCGGAACGGGGCCGCCACCGATGAGGCCGGCGTCGCTCGTGCTGTGATGCGGGGCGCGAAAAGGCCGCGAGCGAAGCAACGCACCGCCCGGCGGGATGAGGCCCGCCACCGAGTGGACGACGGTCGCCTCCACGGCCTCGTCCCAGGTGAGCGGTGGGAGGATGCTCGGCAGGCGACGCGCCAGCATCGTCTTCCCGGCGCCCGGCGGCCCTACGAGGAGGACGTTATGGCCGCCCGCCGCCGCGATCTCCAGGGCCCGCTTCGCGTGCGCCTGCCCGCGGACGTCCGCCAGATCCACATCCCCCGCGGGTTCCACAGGCCCGTCCTTCGAAGGATCGAACTCGAAGAGCGGGAGATCGGCGCGCCCCTCCAAAAACGCCGCCACCTCGGCGAGTGTGGTGGCGCCCCGCACGTCCAGGCCCTGCGCGACAGCCGCCTCACGACCGTTGGCCGCGGGCAGGACGAGACCCCGAAGCCCGGCCGCACGCACGCCCAGCGCGATCGGGAGGGCGCCGCGCACGGGGCGAAGCGCGCCGTCCAGGCCCAGCTCGCCGAGGAAGACGTAGCCGTCCGCACGGGCCGCGCGCACCTGGCCGCTGGCGGCGAGGAGCCCGAGCGCCACCGGGAGGTCGAACGCACTCCCCTCCTTCCGGATATCAGCGGGCGCCAGGTTGATCGTGATGCGCTTGGGAGGGATGTCGTAGCCGGCGTTCTGGAGCGCCGCCTGCACACGCTCCTTCCCTTCGCGCACCGCGCCCTGCGGGAGACCGACCGTCGTGAAGCTCGGCAGGCCGCTGGCCAGATCGACCTCCACCTCGACCACGTAGGCGCGCACCCCCAGCACCGCCGCCGACCGCACGCGCGCGAGCACGCCCCAATCTCGGCACCGCGGCTCAACGCCACGTCATCAGCGCCCCGCGAGGTCCCGCGGAGCGCCGTCTCCTCCCGAACCGAGGCCGGAAGGGTGCAACGTTCCGGGCAACGCGGGCGTCCCATCCGGAGATGACGGGGAATCCTGTAGCCCGTCCCGCCGCCCGGGGATTGACAGGGGTCGGCCCAAATGTTAAACTGTCCGCGAATAATAAACATTTCCTGAACAATTGGACGAGCGCCCGCACCCCTTGCCCGCCATGCAGGAAACCTACAAGATCCGCGACCTCGAACAGGTCAAGGTCCTCGCCGACCTCCTGCGCCAGCGGATCCTCGAGGCGCTCATCCATGGCCCGCTCACCACGAAGCAGGTGGCCAAGTTCCTCGGGGAGAAGCCCAGCCGCCTCTACCACCACGTGGAGGCCCTGGAACGCGTCGGCCTCATCCGCCTGGTGAGGACCGAGAAGACCCGGGGAACGATCGCGAAGTACTACCGCGCCGTCGCCAAGAGCTTTCAGGCGGCGCGGGAGCTCCTCGAGGTGACGGACGAAGAGGCCATGCGCGGCCTGGACGCCGCGATCGCGGGGATCCTCGAGGGGACGCTCTCCGAGATCCGACAGAGCTGGGCCGCAGGACTCCTGCGCCCCGGCCCGGACTCCGTCCAGGCCGTGATCAGCCGAGGCCACGTGCGTGCGACGCCCGCGCAGATCGAAGCCCTGAAGAAGCGGCTGTACGATTGGCTCCGGGAGTGCCGGCGCGTCGCGCGGCGAAAGGACGCTCAGGTGGAATACGGGCTCACGGTCATGTTCTACCCCACCCGCAGTGCGAACGCCCGACCGGGCAAGAGCAAGTCCGGTTCGAAAGGAGGCGGAGGAGGCGGAGGGGGCCGAGCGGGCCGAGCGGGCCGAGCGGGCCGAGGGGGCCGACGGTGAGGGCGATCGTCCTCCTCTGCGCGGTCGCCGTTCTCGCGGGCTCCGCCGGGCGTCCCGCGCAGGAGACGTTGGACGAGGGCACGTTCCGCCTGTACCGGCGCGGGCTGCCGGTCGGCGAGGAGCGGTTCGTGATCCGGAGCGAGCGCGGGCGCAACGGGCCGGTCACGAAGGCGATCGGCAACGTCACGCTCGAACGCGGGGAGGAACGGGTCCGCATCTCCGTCGCCCTCGAGGCCACCGGTCCCGCCATGCGCCCGACGGGCTACCAGGTGGAGATCTCGAGCGACGGCGGCCGGAAGATCGCCGGGGTCGTACAGGGCGGAAGGTTTCTGGCCCGCATCCTCTCGGAACGGGGTGAACGACTGAAGGAATACACGGTGAGCGAGGGCGCCGTCATCCTGGATGACGACATCGTGCACCACCACTTCTTCGTGGCGCAGCGCGCGGCCCGGGGAATCTCTCGCCTCCCCGTGCTCATCCCGCAGCGGGACCAGGAGCTTCCGGCCGATGTCCAGATTCTCGGAGTGGCCCGCACGTCCGTGGGCACGCGCACCCTCGACTTGACGCACATCGTGGTCCGGCCCCGGGGAGCGCCGGAGCGCCACGTGTACACCGACGAGCGGTACCGCGTGATGAAGGTCGAGATCCCGGAGACGGGGTTCGAAGCGATCCGAACGCCCAAGGAGGCACTGTGAACGCGACGGCACCCACCCTCTCGCTTCCGCGCCGCCTCGTCGGCGTCTTCGTCTCCCCGGCGCAGGTCTTCGACAGCCTGCGGGAGCGTCCCTCGTGGATCGTCCCCCTGCTCTTCTACATCGGGGTCGGCCTCGTCCTGACGCTCTTGATCCCCGAGAGCCTCGTCCGCGAGATGGTCGAAACCCAGATGTCGCAGCGGGGAGAGGTGACGTCGGAACAGGTGGACGCCGCCATGAAGGTCGCCCGCGCCTTCCGGTTCGCGGGGCCGGTCCTCTGGCCGGTCGTTCAGGCGCTCGCGATCTCCGGGATCCTCTTCCTCGTCTTCAACCTCTTCACGGGCGCGGACGCCCGGTTCGCCCACTACCTGGCGGGGACGACCCATGGGCTCCTGATCCAGGCGCTGGGGGCGGTCGTGACGACGCCGCTCGTCGTGGCGCGGCAGGACCTGGAAACCCGGCTCAGCCTGGCGCTCGTGGCCCTGGGGCTCGAGTCCGGGTTCCTCTACAATCTTTTGAACGCGATCACGATTTTCGGAATCTGGACGGCGGTCGTCCTGGGGATCGCGGGCTCGCGCCTCTCGAGACGCGTGGCGACGGGGCCGGCGGTGGGGATTCTGCTCGGCCTCTATGGCGCCTGGGCCCTCGTGAACGCCATCATGGCGTCCCTGCGCGGCTCGTGAGAGGAGAGCGCCCCTGGGCGCGCCGAAACCGATGTCGCGCATGGTTCGTAGAGCGGAAGTGAAGGAAAATCGAGGTTCACCCGTTCACCTGGCGAATTGGGAGATCGAAGGATGAGACGAGCTCTCCTGTGCGCATGCGTGGTCGGCCTGGCTGCGGCGCAAGCGCAGGCGCAGACCTCGAACCCCCAGATCCTCCGGCTCACGCTGGAGGACGCGATCCAGACGGCTCGCCGCTTCAATCCGGCGTACCTCCAGATGCTGAACGACGAAGGGCCCGCGGACGTGGCGGTCTCGTCCGCGTACTCGAGGCTCTTCCTACCGCAGGCGTCGGTCTTCGGTGCCGCCGTCTTCCAGGACGAGGGCGAGCTCCGCTTCAGCTCGTTCACGTTCGGGCGGCAGCCGTCGGTCCGGATCTCGACCTACGACATCGGCCTCGAGTACCGGTTCAACGGCCAGACGGTTCTCGCCCCTGGGCAGGCGCGCGCGGAACGCCGGAGCGTCATGGAGCGGATCCACGGGGCGGAGATCGAGCTGCGGGCCACGGTCACGCGGGCGTACCTCGAAGTGCTCCGGCTCCGGGACCAGGCGGCTCAGGCCCGGCTCGAGCGCGACCGCACGGCGCAGCACCTGCGCCTCGCCCAGGCACGCGAGGCGGTGGGCGCCGGCACCGCGCTGGAAACCAAGCAGGCGGAGGTGGCGCTCGGGCAGGCGGAGGTGGCGCTCCTCCAGGCGGAAAACGCCGCACGGGTGGCCCAGCTGCGGCTCGCCCAGACCCTCGGCATCCTGCCGCCGGACAGCTTCGACCTGGCCTCGCAGTTGGAGGTCTTCCAGCCGACCTGGGATGCGCCGAGCCTCGTGAAGATGGGCCTCCAGGTGAACCCGACGCTGCGGTCCCTCCAAGCCGCGCAGGATGCCGCGAGGACCGGGGTGACGATCGCGCGCTCGAGCTACCTCCCGACGGTGAACCTCTCGGCGAGCTGGAGCGGCTTCACGCGCGAAGCGAGCAACGTGGACGCCTTCGTGGATGACGCGATCAGCGACCTCGACGCCAAATTCCAAACGTGCGAATTCCTGAACGAGCCGCGAGCGGCGCTCAACCTCTCGCTCCTGCCCTGCTCGCAGTTCGAGCCCACACCGGATCGCGTCAGCGCCCTCCGCGATACAATCGAGGTGGAGAACGACCAGTTCCCCTTCGACTTCGAGACGCAGCCGCGGCAGATCATCCTGGCGTTCAGCATGCCGGTGTCGGCGCCGCTCCAGATCCTGCGGCCCATTCCGGTCCTCGGGAAGCTGGCGAGGCTCCCGGACCCGGACATCGCCCTGTCGGTGGAGCAAGCGGAAGCGGTCCGCAAGAATGCCATGCAGCAGGTGCGGGCTCTGGAGCTGCAACTCCGCGCCGACATCACGGAAGCGGTCTACAACCTCGAGACGGCGTACCGCACCGTGGAGCTCCAGAAGATCAATCGGGAGCGGGCGCAGGAGGAGCTGCGTCTCGCCCAGGAGCGCTACCGGCTGGGGGCGGGCACGTTCCTGGAGCTCCTCGACTCCCAGACCTTGGCCCGCAGGGCCGAGGTTGACTACATCGACGCCGTGTACGGCTTCCACCTTGCACTGGCGGCCCTCGACGCCGCGGTGGGCAAGCCGCTAGCCCGTTCCTCCGCAGGGTGAGGCGCAAGGCAAGATGACGAAGAAGAGAAAGAAGATCCTCATCGGGGCCGGCGTGGGCGGCGCGATCGTGCTCTTCAGCGTCCTCGCCATCGCGGGCGGACGCCACAAGGGGATCGAGGTGCGGACGGAGAAGGTGCAGCGGCGCGATCTCGTGGCGATCGTCACCGCGAGCGGCCACATTCGCCCCCACCGCTCCGTGGATATCCAGGCGGACGTCTCCGGCCGCATCGTGGAGCTGCGCGTCAAGGAGGGCGAGCTCATGAAGAGGAGCGACATCCTGCTGCGCATCGACCCCACCACTTTCGAGGCGGCCGTCCAGCGTGCGCACGCCGCCGTCGCCCAGGCGGAGGCGCAGGTGACGCAGGCGCGGGCCAACGTGGAGCAGGCGCGGCGAAACCTCGAACGCGTGGAGTCCTTGAAGGCCGAGAACCCCACGCTGATCTCGGACGAGCAGCTCGAGCTCGCCCG
>JACQVD010000137.1 GCA_016209945.1 Gemmatimonadota bacterium | reverse complement strand
GCCCGCCGCTCCCCCCGCTCCCCCCGCTCCCCCGGCTCCCCCGGCCCGCGCCCGCACGTACGGGATGTGCGCGCCGACGGCGAGGGCGAGGTTGCCCGGCAGCGTCCACGGCGTCGTGGTCCACGCGAGGAGATGCTCGCCGGGCCGGCCTGCCAGCGGGAACTTCACCGTGACCGCCGGCTCCGTCACCGACTCGTAGCCGAGGGCGACCTCGTGGCTCGACAGCGCCGTGCCGCACCGCGGGCAGTAGGGGACGACTTTGTGGCCGCGATAGAGGAGCCCCTTCCGGTGGAACTGCTCGATCGCCCACCAGACGCTCTCGATATACTCGCGCGTGTAAGTGACGTAGGCCTCGGAGTAGTCGAGCCAGTAGCCGATGCGCCGCGACAGCTTCTCCCAGTCTTCCTTGTAGGTGAAGACGCTCTCCCGGCAGACCTGGATGAACCTCTCGACGCCGATGGTCTCGATCTCGCGCTTCCCGGAGATCCCGAGCGCCTTCTCCGCCTCGACCTCGACGGGGAGCCCGTGGGTGTCCCAGCCTGCGAGGCGCAGCACGTAGCGGCCCGTCATTGTGCGGTGGCGGCACACGAGGTCCTTGATCGTCCGGGAGATGACGTGGTGGATCCCCGGGCGGCCGTTGGCGGTGGGCGGGCCCTCGTAGAAGACGAACGGCCTGCCCGCGGCGGTGGCCTCCAGGCTGCGCCGGAAGGTGTCCTCGCGCTCCCAGCGCTCGAGGATCTCCTCCTCGAGGGCCGTCACCGAATTCGGAAGCGGGCGATACGTCATCGGTCCACCGATCGTCCTACGCCATCCGCGCGACGACCGCTTTGATGAGCGCCGTGAGCTTCGGCTCCGACCGGTTCGCGACCGCGATGATGCGCTGCACGTCCACCGGCGCGAGCGCGTCCGGGAGACACGCGTCGGTGACAATCGAGATCCCGAGCACCCGCATCCCTCCGTGCACGGCCACGATCACCTCGGGGACGGTGGACATCCCGACCACGTCGGCGCCGATGAGACGCAGGAACCGATACTCCGCCCGCGTCTCCAGGGAGGGTCCCGGCACCGCGACGTAGACGCCGCGCCGGAGCGTGATCCTGAGGTCCTGCGCGGCCTCCAGCGCCAGCTTCTGGAGCCCGAGATCGTACAGCTGTGACATGTCCGGGAAGCGAGGACCCAGCTCCTCGTCGTTCGGCCCGATGAGCGGGTTGTCGCCCATCAGGTTGATGTGGTCGGCGATGAGCATGAGATCGCCGATCTCCCAGAGCGGGTTCATGCCGCCGCACGCGTTCGACACGATCAGCGTGCGCGCGCCGAGCGCCCGCAGGACGCGCGCCGGAAACGTCACCTGCTGGAGCGAGTACCCCTCGTACCTGTGGAACCGCCCCTGCATCGCGACCACCGGCTTCCCCTCGAGCCGCCCCAGGATGAGGCGCCCCGTGTGGCTCTCGACCGTGGAAAGCGGGAAGTGCGGGATCTCCTCGTAGGGGATCGAGACCTCGGCCGCGATCTCCTGGGCGAGGCCGCCGAGCCCGGTGCCGAGGATGACCGCGATGTCGGGCCGGAGATCCGTTCGCCGCCGGATGACCTCCACGGCCTCGGTGATCCGCGCCGGAAGATCGGAGACCGGACGGCGGCTGCTCACGCTTTCCCCTCCTCCTCCTCGAAGATCTCGCTCAGCCAGTCCTCGGCCTCCGCGGCGGGGGGAGCCTCCGCGGCCTCCTCGGGGGACGGTTCCGTCTCAGGAGCGGGAGACGGCGTCGCCCGTCGCGCAGCCTTCTCGACGCCGGGCGTAGGGCCGCCCTCGGAGAGGGCCGGCCTCGCGGGCGCTTTCGGCCCGGCCCTCCCCGGAGCCTTCGGAGCCGCGGGGGGAGCCGCGGGGGGAGCCGCGGGGGGAGCGACGGGGGAAGCGACGGGGGAAACGCCGCGCGAAGCGGCGGCGCGCGCAGGGCGGCGCGGCTCCGCCGGCGCCGCCGTCAGCCGGCGCTCCTCGACCTCTAGCTCTGCGAGATAGCGATCCAGGAGGGAGCGGAACGCCCGCAGGAACTGGAGCTTCTTGCTCTCGAGGGCCTCGACCTCGAGCGTGATCCCGTCGAGCGCGCGGCGCGCGTCCTCACGGATCCGCTCCGCCTCGGCCTGCGCCTCGCGGCGCGCGAGCTCCGCCTCCCGCCGCGCCTGCACCCGCGCCTCCTCGCGGAGCTCCTGGGCCGTGAGCAGCGCCTCGTTCAGCGCCTTCTCCCGCTCGCGGAACGACGCAATCTGCTCCTGGAGCTGCTGCGCCCTCTCGGAGAGCGCGACGTTCTGCTTCACCAGCTCCTCAAGGCGTTCCGCCACGAGATCGAGGAAATCGTCCACGAGCGCCCGGTCGTAGCCCCGGACGGTCTTCCGGAAGTCGCCCTTCTTCTTCCGGACATCGAGTGGTGTCAGGTCAATCATCGTGCTCCCCTCGCTCCCCTCGCTCCCCTCGTTCACCGAAGAGCGCCGTGCCGAGCCGCACCATGGTGGCGCCCTCCTCCACGGCGATCGTGTAGTCGTTCGTCATCCCCATCGAAAGGTGACGGGCCTCGAACGCCGGGACGCCATCGCGGCACCGCTCGAAGCACTCCCGCGCCTTCCGAAACACCGACCGGAGCACGCGCTCGTCCCGGGTCAGGGGCGCCATCGCCATCACGCCCAGAACCCGCAGCGCATCGCGGCGCGCGATCTCGCTCACGACCCGGAGCCCGTCCTCCGGCGGGATCCCGAACTTCGTGGCCTCGCCCGACGCGTTCACCTCGGCGAGCACATCCACGCGGCGTCCGATCTTCGCGGCCTCCTTCTCGATCTCTTTGGCGAGGCGCACCGAGTCCACGGACTGCAGAAGATGGAAGGCCGCGAGCGCGCGGCGGACCTTGTTCCGCTGCAAGTGTCCCACGAGATGCCACTGGAGAGGGAAGTGCTCCAGGGCCCTGCGTTTCTCTTCGCCTTCGGCCACCCTGCTCTCGCCGATGATCCTGAGCCCGTGCGCGTGGGCGGCGAGGATCGCCTCAACGGGATGGCCCTTCGCGACGGCGACGATGACGATGTCGTCGGCATCCGCACGCCCCGCTCGTGCGCACGCGCCGGCGATCTCCTGGCGAAGCTCGGGCAGCGAGCGCGCAAGTCGCTCGAAATACACAATCCAAAAAACATACCCGGCCTTCCCATCGGAGACAAGGGAAGACCGGGTGTCTGTGCCCCGCGCCGCGTTCGGTCTAGGAGCGGATCCTACACAGGATCGATACCGCCATCCGGACCGCGCCCTACCGGACCGCGAACGTGACCGACTGCGAGATCCAGACCGGCACCGGCCGGTCGCGGTTCAACGCCGGCGTGAAGCCCACCTTCTCGCTGATCTCGTAGAGCGCCTTGATGGCAGCCTCGTCGAGCGCCGGGAAGCCCGAGGTCTTCTGCAACTTGTGGTTCCGCAGCCGCCCCTTGTCGTCCAGGAACGCCCAGACGATCACGGTCCCGCCGATGCCCGCCTGCTTCAGCATCTGCGGGTAGTAGCGCTCCATGATCTGGCGCGCCCTCGCGAGGTCCTTGATCTCCGGCCGGACCTCGAACGGCGTGAAGGCCGGCTGGTCGCCGAGGTTCGCGCCCTCCGGCGGCGGCGGCAGGTTCTCCACCGGGTTCTCCTCGAACGTGGTGGGCGCGATCGTCACGTCCTCCTCGATCTCGGTGCGCGCCACCACGGGGATCGCCGGCCGCTGGATCTGCTTCGGCGGCGGCGGGATCTCGATCTCCGGGGGCAGGTTGACCGCCGTCAGCTCCCTCGGGTCGAACCCCACGTCGCCGGCCGTGAGCTTCGGGAAGAAGACGAAGAGGAGAAAATGGGCGGCCGTGGCGACCGTGACGCTCCCCCAGAACCACTGCCGGAACTTCCCCTTGAAGCGGTCGTTCGCCGTCTCGAGCACGCTCACCGCAGGCATCGCGGCGACCTTCGCTGTGGCCATGGAATCCCTACCTCCGCGCCCGGGCGAGCCGCCGCTCCAGGTCCGTGGAGAAGAGGACCCGGACCGCGTTCGCCCGCCGAAGCTCCTCCGTGACCGCGTTGACGTACTCGTACGCCGCGTCCCGGTCGGCCTTCAGGGACACGACGAGCCGCCGATCGGTCTTCACGTACTCGGGGCGCACCACGTCCGCCACCTGGAACGACGGGACCAGCCGGTCGTTGATATAGATGCTGCCATCCGTCTCCACGTACACGTGGAGGATGTTCTTGCGCTTCTCGTCCGTCCGCTGCGTCGCCTCCGCTTCGGGGATCACCACCGGCCGCGGCTGCTCCTTGCGGAACGTCGTCGCTACCATGAAGAAGATCAGCAGGAGAAACGCGATGTCCGCCATCGACGCCGTCGGGATCTCCGACCGCACGCCCGACTTCCGCTGGAACGCGCCCTTCTTCGCCGCCATCGCTACTTCTCCCAGACCTGGAGCGAGATCCGGTCCGCGCCCGCCAGCTGCAGCTCGTCCAGCACGTTGACCATGTGCTTGTAGGGCGCCTTGGGATCGGTCTTCAGCGCGGCGATGATGTTCGGGTTGTTGGCGATCTCGAACCGCATGATCTGCTCGATCTGGTCGTACGGCACCACCTGCTCGGTGATGCTCTCACCGCGCCGGACCACGACCGCCCCGTCCGCCCGGATGAGGAAGTGGACGATGTTCTTCTGCGGCACCTCCACCTCCTCGGCCTGAGCCTCCGGCAGCACGATGGGGAGCCCCTTCTCCTCCTCGAAGGTGGTCGTCACGAGGAAGAAGATGAGCAGGAGGAACGCGATGTCCGCCATCGACGCCGTCGGGATCTCCGAGACGACCCCGCTCTTCCGCTTCAGAAGCGCCATGGGACTCTCCCCCGCCTCAGGAGGAGCGCGCGCTCCCGGCCCGCGTCGCGGGCTTCGGCTTCGCCGACACGAGGCGCAGCTCGCCCCGCTTTTCCAGCGCCGCGACCATGTCCAGCACCATCTGGACGCCCTCGTCCATGTCCACGATCAGCTTGTCGATCCGGGTCACGAAGTAGTTGTACGCCACGTTGACGGGGATCGCGATCGTGAGCCCGGCGGCGGTCGTGATGAGCGCCACCTTGATCCCGCCGGCCACGAGCGCGGGCTCGACCACTCCCGCCTCGGCGATCGCCCCGAACGCCGAGATCATCCCGACGACGGTCCCCAGGAACCCCGTCAGGGGTGCCACGTTCGACACCGTGGCGAGGACGACGAGGCCGCGCTCGAGAAAGCCCAGCTCGATCGTCCCGGTCGTCCCGACCGCCTTTTCGATATCCGCACCCGTCACCCGCTTCTCATGAACGCGCGAGAGCCCAGCGTGCAGGATCGCCGCGACGGGCCCGGGCGTCGTCTCGGCGACCCGGCTCGCGTCTTTCACGCGTCCGGCTCGCGTGAGCTGCGCGACCTGATCAAGGAGCTTCCGGCTGTCACGGTGCGCGACGCGAAGCATGTACGCCTTGGCGATGATGACACCGAGCGCCAAGAGCGAAAACAGGATGAGCGGGTACATCATGACCCCGCCGTCTCGGAAGAGTTGCAGGAGCGCGTACTGGTTTTCAGGCATGCGGCCGGACCTTTGCCCTGTCGATCACTGCCAACATTGCAGTATACGCGCCGGTTCCCCGCGCGTCAACGCACGGCCGCCCCGGCTGCGTCCGCTCCCCCGGCCGCCCCGGCCGCCCCGCCCGCCGCTAAGGGCGCGGCCTCGGAGCGATCCTCCGACCTCGCACCGATCAGCATCTCCCCCAGGCGCTCCGGCGTCACGTTGCGCTCGAGCCGCCCCCGCTCCGCGACCGAGATCGCGCCCGTCTCCTCCGACACGACGACCACGAAGGCGTCCGTCTCCTCGGAGAGGCCGATCGCCGCCCGGTGGCGCGTCCCCAGCGTCTTGTCCGCGACCGGGAACTGGGTCAGGGGGAGGATGCAGCCCGCGGCCACGATCATCCCTCGGCGCACGATGACGGCGCCGTCGTGCAGCGGCGAGTACGGGGTGAAGAGCGTGGCGAGGAGCTCCGCCGAGACCTTCGCCTCGATGCGGGTCCCCGTGTCCACGTACTCCTCCAGACCCAGCTCGCGCTCGATGGCGATGATCGCGCCGATCTTCTGGCGCGAGAGGCGCTCGGCCGCCGCCGCGATCTCCTCGGCGACCTCGTTCCGCTCCAGACGGCCCAGGAAGCGCCACACGCGGCTCTGCCCGAGGCGCGCGAGCGCGTTCCGGAGCTCCGGCTGGAAGACGACGATCGCCGCGAACACGCCGTACGTGAAGATCGCCGAGAGGAGCGTCGTGATGAGCGTGAAATCCAGAAGACGCGCGACGCCGTACACGATCGCCACGAGGAAGAGACCCAGGAGCACCTGGAGCGCCCGCGTGCTGCGCAGAAGGAGCAGGACACGATAGAGCGCGTACGTGACGATGAGGATCTGAATGAGATCCGTCAGCCCCGGCTTCAGGAACCCGAGTCGGTCCAGGATGTCCACGCCTATGCCTCCGCCCTCCGGATCGCCTCCGCCAAATCGAGAGCGCGCCGCGCGGGCTCGACGTCGTGCACCCGGAAGAGACGGGCGCCCCGAAGGAGGGCCACGACGCACGCCGCGAGCGTCCCCTCGAGCCGCTCCTCCACGGGAAGGTTCAGCATCTGCCCGATGAACGACTTCCGCGATGGCCCCACGAGGAGCGGTCGCCCGAGCGCACAAAGCGCATCCAGACGATTCAGGATCGCCAGGTTGTGCTGCACCGTCTTGCCGAATCCGATCCCCGGATCGATCACGAGCTGATCGCGTTTGCACCCGGCCGCCTGCGCTCGTGCGATCGACTCCCGCAACTCCGCCGCGATCTCTCCCAAGAGATCGTCGTAGCGCACCTCAAGCTGCATCGTCTTCGGCCGGCCGCGGCTGTGCATGAGGACGAGGCCTGCGCCCGCCTGCGCGGCGAGCTCCGCCATCGCGGGCTCGAACCGCAGGCCGGAGATGTCGTTCACGATCTCGGCGCCGGCGGCCAGCGCCTCGCGGGCCACGTCCGCCTTCGTCGTGTCGATCGAGATCGGGATGCGCAGGGCCGCGGTCGCCCGCTCGATGAATGGGAGAACCCGGCGCCTCTCTTCCGCGGCGCCCACGGGCTCCGAGCCCGGACGGGTCGATTCGCCCCCCACATCGATCACGGCCGCGCCCTCGGCCTCCATGGCGAGCGCCGCGTCCACGGCCTCCTCCACGGATCGGAAGCGGCCGCCGTCGGAGAAGGAGTCGGGCGTGAGATTGATGACGCCGATCACCACCGGGCGCTCGGTGGAGATCGTGCGGCGGGCGGTGCGCCAGGTGCGGGGTTCGGCCTCCGCGGCCCGTTCCAGCGTCGCGAACGGGCCCCGCGCGGTCACGGCGCCCCCGCCTCGCGGGCGAGCGGCACCTCGGCGGCCTTCGGCTCGTCCGCGCCAGCGCCGCTCAGCCGCCCGGAGCCGTCCCCCGGCGGAAGCGAGCGCTCCAACGGCGGCAGTGAGCGGCCCTCCACGACCGCGCGGATCTCCTCGGCGTCGAGCGTCTCGCGCTCCAGGAGTCCCTCGGCCAGCGCGTGCAGCAGGGGAAGGTCCGCCTGGATGAGACCTTTCGCCTGCTGGTATGCCGCGTCCAGGAAGTTTCGGACCTCGGTGTCCACGAGCTGCGCCGTTCGCTCGCTGATCGTCCGCCGCTGAACGAGCTCGCGCCCCAGGAAGACCTGCTCCTCCTGATCGCCCACGGTCATGGGGCCCACGATCTCGGACATCCCGAACTGGGTGACCATCCGGCGCGCGAGCTCCGTGGCCCGCTCGATGTCGTTCCCGGCACCCGTCGTGATCTTCTCCGGCCCGAAGACGATCTCCTCCGCGACGCGGCCGCCGTAGAGGGAGATGAGCTGCGCCTCGAGGTACGCCTTCGAGTAGGTGTGGCGGTCGTCGATGGGGACGGACCAGGTGACGCCGAGGGCGCGGCCCCGCGGCACGATGGTGACCTTGTGCAGCGGGTCGCACCCGGGGGTGAGGAGTGCTGCGAGCGCGTGGCCCGCCTCGTGGTACGCCGTGAGCCGGCGCTCCTCTTCGCTGATCACCATGCTCTTGCGTTCTGCGCCCAGGACGACCTTGTCGCGCGCCTCCTCGAAGTCCTCCATGTAGACCTTGTCCTTGTTCTTCCGGGCGGCGAGCAGCGCGGCCTCGTTCACCATGTTGGCGAGATCGGCGCCGCTCATCCCCGGCGTCGCCTTCGCCAGGAGCACCACGTCCACATCGTCGGCGAGCGGGATGCTGCGCGCGTGCACACGGAGGATCCC
Source organism: Gemmatimonadota bacterium (assembly GCA_016209945.1). GTDB lineage: Bacteria > Gemmatimonadota > Gemmatimonadetes > Palauibacterales > KS3-K002 > JACQVD01. Next base: position 1,960 of record JACQVD010000137.1, on the reverse strand, counting down.
TTCGCGGCCCTTCACGTCGGGCGCGTCCACCACGATCTGGCGGTCGAATCGCCCCGGGCGGAGCAGCGCCGGGTCGAGCACGTCGGGGCGGTTCGTGGCGGCGAGGAGGATGACGCCCTCGTTCGACTCGAACCCGTCCATCTCCACGAGGAGCTGGTTCAGCGTCTGCTCGCGCTCGTCGTGGCCGCCGCCGAGGCCGGCCCCCCGGTGCCGGCCCACGGCGTCGATCTCGTCGATGAAGATGATGCACGGGGCGTTCTTCTTGCCCTGCTCGAACAGGTCGCGCACCCGCGAGGCGCCCACGCCCACGAACATCTCGACGAAGTCGGAGCCGGAGATCGCGATGAAGGGCACGTTGGCCTCGCCCGAGATGGCGCGCGCGTGCAGCGTCTTGCCGGTGCCCGGAGGGCCCATCAGAAGGACGCCCTTGGGGATCTTGCCGCCCAGCTTCTGGAACTTCTGCGGTTCCTTGAGGAACTCGATGATCTCCTGGAGCTCCTCCTTGGCCTCGTCCACCCCGGCCACGTCCTTGAAGGTCACCTTCTTCCCTTGCGCCGACGACAGGCGCGCCTTGCTCTTGCCGAACGACAGCGCCTTGTTGCCGCCGGTCTGCATCTGGCGCATCAGGAAGATCCAGATGCCGATGATCACCACCATCGGCACCAGCCACGACAGCAGCGAGAACAGGTACTGGTTCTCGCGCGGCCGGCGCACCTCGATCTCCACCTTGTTGGCGCGCAGGATGCCCATGAGGCCGTCGTCGTCGGGCGCCGTGGTGTGGAAGGCGCGGCCGGGGCGCTGCCCCTCGGCGTCGCGCAGGCGGCCGCGGATCTCGTACCCCGACTCGTTGCCGATCATCACCACGCTGCGCACGCGGTTCTGCTCCACGGCCTCGATGAACTGCGTGTAGCTGAGGACCTCCTCGGTGGCCTGCGGGCCGGTGAGCAGGCGGTACAGGAGCACGCCCACCAGGAACACGATGCCCCACAAAAGGATCGTCTTGACGCGCTGGTTCAAGCGGGCACTCCTTCGACCCGGGCGGGCTCCAGGCAGGCCAGGTGCGGCAGGTTCTGGTACTGGCCCTCGAGGTCCAGCCCGTAGCCGACGACGTAGCGGTCCGGGGCCTGGAACCCGCAGTAGTCCGGGCTCATGTCGATCTTGCGGCGCTGCGGCTTGTCGATGAGCGCGCACAGGCGCAGGGAGCGCGGCTGCCGCAGCATGAGCTGCTGGCACAGGTAGGCCATGGTGATGCCGGTGTCCAGGATGTCCTTCACCAGCAGGAGATCCTTCCCGGTGACGTCGAAGGAGGAGGTGAACGCGATCTCGGTCATCAGCTCGGAGCGCCGCGAGGCGCGGATCTCGACGAAGCCGCAGCGCACCGGCACCTCGATGCGCCGCACCAGGTCGGCCATGAACACGAACGCGCCGCCCAATACCCCCAGCATGGAGATCTCCCGGCCGGCGTAGTCGCTGCTGATCCGGGCCCCCAGCTCCGCCACCCGCGCCCGGATCTCGTCCTCGTGCTTGAGAATGTCGCCTGGAACCTTCACTGGCTCATCTTACCCTTTCCACCCGCCCGCGGCCAATGGATTCCGCGCCCGCCTCCCCCCTGGAAGGATGGCCCCCCCGGGGCCGCCGGGGATATCCCAAAACTTTGCTCCACCAGCGAGTTAGGTCAAGCCTCGCCGCGCAGGTCGGCTCCTCCGCGGGGCCCCGGCCCCCGGCTGCGGAGCGCCGACCTCCCGCTGGGGAGCCCCGGTCTCCCGCTGCGCAACCCCGGCCCCCGGCTGCGGAGCCCCGGCCTCCCGCCGCGGGACCGCTGCCCCGCGCCGCCCGGTCCCTCCGGCGGGCAGAGCCTCAAGGCGGCGCAGGACCAGCGCCCGCCCCGCCCTCTCGGCCCGGTTCCCTCCGCCCAGGTCGATCCCCCCCCGGCCCGCCGCGGCCAGCGCCTCCAGCCGCT
>JACQVD010000136.1 GCA_016209945.1 Gemmatimonadota bacterium | reverse complement strand
TAAGGTACCGACGCATTCTCGGGGTCGGATTGGTGGTCTCCACTGCCGCCCACGCCGCGATCCTGGCCTTCGGCTGGCTCTCGCTTCCGACCTTCGGGCGCGACACGTCGGCGCGCCCACTTGCACGCATGGAGAGAGAGGCGCCGGCCTTCCAGCGCCCGCTTCAGGTCGTCGCGATCCGCGAGGAGAGCGTGGCACGCGGCGCAGGGCCTGCCGGTGCGAGTCTTGCGGCGAGGGCCGCCCGGACCCCCGAGGCGCCGGGGATGGTCGCGGTGTCCCATCCCACGGCAGCGGCTTCGGAGATCTTCGCGCCGGCGGTCCTCGAGATGCGGATCGCTCACGAGGCGCCGCCCGTCATCTTCGCCAGCGCCGCCGTGCAGCCCCTGCCGCCGCTCACCCCGGCGACCGGGCGGGACCGGGGGTCGGAGGCGGAGGGCGAAGGCGGCTCCAGAAGGCGGGGCGGCGGGGGTCCCGTGATCCGCGTCGGGATCGGAGGTGGCCCCGGGGACTGCGATACGCCGTTCGGCGTCCTCGCGAGTCGGGTTCGCGTCCTGCGAAGCGGTGGCGGATTCGATGTCGTGTCCCGGAGCGGGAGCGGTCGAGGCCGGTTGGTCTTTCGCCTCGGTCGTTAGAGAGGACGGGTCAGGTCCAGCCCCGGAGCCTTCGCACGAAGTCGTGCAGCACGAGAAACTTCTCGTACACGACGACCCCCTTGCGCTTGCGCCCGAACTCCGCGAAGAGCTCGCGCAGGCGGCCGCGCCGCACGACGTAGATGCGGAACGTCTCGGCGAAATCTTCCTGCGCGTGCGTCGCCGCGTACGCGCTCACGTAGTCCGGGTGGGTCGTAGCGACGCCCCTGCGCTGGAAGTCCACCCAGATGTCCTCCACCCCCCGGTATGCCTCACGGACCTCGCCGAACGTGCGGCGGAAGCGACCCGCTCGCGTCCACGACCAGTGATGGTACAGGAAAGAGTGGCCGAGCTCGTGAACGAGGAGGCCCACCAGCATCTGCCACGGGATCTCGTCGCGCCGGCGCTTCCCGATCACGTACCTCCGCTCGATCTCGACCACCTTCGGGAAGCGGGGATCCACACCGGAAACGCCGGGGCGGAGAAGCACCCGGTACCCCCAATCCTTGATCCGCGAGACGAGGAGGAGCCTCCGCACCCGCGTCATGGCGCGGCGGATGAGGTCCTGGCCAGTCGCATCCCCGCCGCACCACGGGCACACGTCCATCCAGTCGTCCACCCCGCGGTCGCAGTGCGGGCACACGCCGTCGAACTCGTCGTAGCGCCACGTCTGGGGGCGCCCGCACCACGGGCAGTGGCCCATCGGGTACATGACGCCGCCGCCGCACCCCCAGTCGCAGCGCGCGTGGTACTTGAACCCCTTGGGCGCCTTGAGCGGCTCCGCGCTGGACGCCTCGTCCTGGATGTCCGCGCCGCACCACGGGCAGTACGAGAAGCTGTCGGAGACGACCCAGCCGCAGCGGTAGCACTCAGCGCCCGTCGTGCCGTCGTCGCGCCACTGGAGCGCACGACCGCAATCCGGACAGTGCGACCAGAAGCGCTGCACCTCACGCTGGCAGCCCGGGCAGCGGAGCTCGGGCCGCGGGTACTCGCGCCGCTTCCTACTGCGAGCTGCCATAGCGCGCCGCCGCCTCGTCTACGATCCGCTGGATGAAGCTGTTGTAGTCCATCCCGGCCTTCTCCGCGGCGTTCGCGAGATCGTGGCCGAAGGAGATGAACGGGTTCGGGTTCACCTCCAGGACGTAGACCTCGTGGTCGTGCGTGAGCCGGAGATCGAGCCGCCCGTAGTCCTGAAGCCAGAGCGCGTGGAACGCGGTGACGCACGTGTCGCGGATCTTCGCCATCGTGCTCTCCGAGATCCGCCGCGCGAAGACATTCTTGATCCCTTGGCGTTGCCGGTATTCCTCGTCCCACTTCGCCTTGTACGTGGCGATCCTTCGCTCGCGCCTCGGTATCCGCCCGAACGTCATCTCCACGATGGGGAGGATCTCCGGGTTCTCGTTTCCGATGAGCCCCACGTACAGCTCGCGGCCTTCGATCAGCTCTTCGACGATCGCCGCCTGGTGGAACTGCTCGTGGATGAACCGGACGCGCTCGGCGAGACTCTCGTCGTCCTCGACGACCGAGGACTGGGCGATCCCGACGGACGCGTCCTCGAGGAGCGGCTTCACGATGAGCGGGAACCGGAGCTCGGAGGGCCGAACCAGATCCACGCCCGTGTGGAAGACCGCGAACTCGGGGACGCGAATTCCGTGGTAGGCGAGCATCTTCTTGCTCATCGACTTGTTGCGGGCCACGAGGAGTGCTGTGGGAGGGGAGCCGGTGTAGCCGTAGCCGTGCATCTCGAGGACGGCGGCGACCGCGTAGTCGTAGCGCGACTGCCCGCGGAAGGCCTCGCAGCAGTTGAACACGAGGTCGGGCCGGAAGCCCTCCAGCCGGTCGAGCAGGTGACGGAGGTCCTCGTGGAGGCCGATCATGAAGACGTCGTGGCCCTTCGCGATCAGGGCCTCGGCGACTTCGTACTCAGCCTCTTCCACCCCGGCCTCGACCTCCCTCTTGAAGTCGGGGTCCTCCCATCCTGCGTGCGGGGTGTCGAACACGACGGCGATTTTCATGAGTCGAGAGTCGGGATCCTCAGGACGGCGTTCGTATCTCGTCGCTCCCGAGCGCGCCGGCGGCAGGGAGAATGGGCCGGCGCGCGACTGCGAGCAACCGGGTCGGCCGAGGCGAGTGGCGTCGGGCTGAAGGCGTAGGCCAGGCGGCGGGGCGCGGTCGCGGGCGGCCGCGAGCCAAGTGGGCCAGGGCGGGCACGCGGACTCGGCGGTCCCAGGTGCCCGCGTGCGTACGTACGTGTGTACGTACGTACGTACACACGTACAGCGCCCGAAGGTCTGGAGGGTCCTAGAGCAAGAGCCGGTCCGAGGCAAGGCGCGGCCGGGCGAGCGGGCCGGTCCGGCCGGCCCGCGGCTCGGGGGAACCTTCGGCGCCGCCTGGGGTTTTCAAGAGTAGCGGGCCGGAGCAATTGACCTCCCCGTCC
>JACQVD010000135.1 GCA_016209945.1 Gemmatimonadota bacterium | reverse complement strand
GGTGGGGGCGGGTGGGGCGGGGGGCGGCAGCGAACGACGGGTCCTATTGTGGCGCTTGTGGCGCCCCGGCGTCCCGGCTAGTCTGCCGCCATGTTTTCGCTCGGCGGCGGCGCTCGCGGGCCCGGATCCGCGCACCGGCACGTCTGGGGTCTCCCGGCGGCGGCCGTGCTCGTGGCCGTGCTCACGACCTGCGAGCCTTCGCGTCGCGGAGGCTCGATCGTCATCGGCGTGAGAGCCGACGCGAACGCCCTCCTCCCCGTCCTCCAGACCGGCGGCCTCGACGCGGAGATCGGCGACCTCCTCTACCGGGGGCTGAATTCGGCGCGCTGGGAGAACGGGGCGCTACGCTACGTGATCGATGAGCTCTCGTTGAGCGAGCGCTGGGAGTTCGGGCCCGATTCGACGACCCTGACGTATACTCTACGGCCAGACGCCGTCTGGTCGGACGGTCGCCCGATCGCCGCGGAGGATGTCGTCTTCACCTACGAGCTCGTCCGGCGGCCGGAGATCGGATCGCCGTTCATCGACTTCTGGGAGAACCTCGACTCGGTCGCCGCCGAGGATCCGCGCCGCGTCACGTTCCACTTTCGGCGACGCTACCCCGGGATGTTGTTTCACACGGGCATCGGGATCATCCCGGCGCACGTCTTCGCGCCGGCGAGCGGCGATCGGGCGAGCCTCACGGGTCACCGGGCGCTGAGGAGCCCGGGCGGCGGGAACTTGGTGGTGAGCGGGCCCTTCCAGGTCGCCGAATGGCGGCGCGGCGACCGGCTCGTGCTCGTTCCGAACCCTCGGGCGTTCACGCCCGGGCCGCGGGTGGACCGCGTCATCTTCCGCGTCCTCCCGGACGAGGCGACGCGGCTCCTCGAGTTGCAGAACGGGGCGCTCGATGCCGTCCACCCGGCGCCGCTCGTCCGGGCCAAGGAGCTTTCGGCCGACCCGCGCCTCCGCATCGAGACCGTGCCCGGTCGCTACTTCGACTACATCGCGTGGCACGCCAAGGGATTCCCGCCTTTTGGGGATCCGGAGATCCGACGGGCGCTCTCGCTCGCGATCGATCGGAAGGCGATCCTCGCAGGGCTGGGGATCGAGCGGTACGCGACGCCAGCGGCGGGGCCATACCCGCCGATCTTCCGCGATCTGGCCGACCCGGACGTCACCCCTGACCCGTATCTCCCGGACAGCGCGCGGGCGATCCTCGCGGGCAAGGGGTGGCGCGATGCGGACGGCGACGGTGTTCTCGATCGGGGCGGGAGGCCGTTCCGGTTCACGCTCCTCCTCGACGCCGCGAACGACCGCCGGTCCACCGCGGCGCAGATCCTCCAGGCGCAGTACCGGGCCGTGGGCATAGACGTGCGGATCCGCGGGATCGAGTTCAACACGCTGCTCGATCTGATCTTCGAAGGGCGAGACTACGAAGCGGCGCTCCTCGGCTGGCAGGTCGCGCTCCAGCCGGATTACGTGGCGGAGTTCTTCGGCGATCCGAAGAACCCGTACAACGTCACGGGCTATTCCAGCGCCGCCGTGGACAGCCTCATCGGCCTCGCCCGAGCGGCCGCCACGGAAACGGAAGGGGCGCCATACTGGCGCGAGGCCGCACGAACCATCGCCCGGGACCGCCCGTACGCCTTTCTCTGGTTCTTCGACGAGGTCGTAGCACTCAGCGAGCGAGTGCGTGGCGCCCGCATCGACACGTACGGGGTCTTCCAGAACCTGCACGAGTGGACGCTCGTGCGATAGGGGCTGCGCCGCCGTGCTCAGGATGACGCCAGCAGCTCTTTCGTTCTCTTCTCTTCTGCTCTCGCGCCGATCCGCGCGAAGAGTGCCGCCGCCGCCCGCAGATCCGCTTCCGCCAGATCGGCGCGGCCGCTCTCACGGTGGAGCAGGCCGCGCTCGCGCAGGGTCTCGGCCTCGAGCAGCGGGTTGGCGTTCGACCTCGCGATCTCGAGCGCCGCTTCGAGCCGGTCCCGGCCCTCCTCGAGGTCTCCCTGCGCTCGGGCGACCATGCCGAGCAGGCGTAGGGCGTCGGCCTGGCCCAGCGCATCACCCTGCGCCACGAGGTCCCTGAGGGCGCGTGCCGCCGCGGCCGCGGCCGCCTCGAGGTCGCCCCGCAGGTACGCGATTTCGGCGCGTCCCACCACCGCCATCGCGGCGAGACGCGCGTCCCCGATCCTGCGCGCCATCTCGGCGGCGCGGCGATCGTAGGCGTCGGCCTCGCGCAGGAGCCCCCGGTCGCGGTACAGGATCGCCATGTTGTGGTACGTCTGGGCGAGCCCGCGGCGCTGCCCGCGCTTCTGGTATGCCGGGATCGACAGCCGGTAGAGGGAGAGCGCCTTCGGATGCTCCCCCCGCAGCGAAGCGATCATCCCGAGGTTGTTCGTCGCCCGCGCTTGCATCTCCTCGTCGCCGGAATCCGATGCGAGCTCAAGGAGCGACGAAAAGCGTTCTTCGGCGCCTTCCAGGTCCCCCAGCTCGAAGAGCACCGCCCCGACCAGGTTCAGCGCGCGCAGGAGGTTCCGATTGTCCCGGCGCCGCCGGAACTCGCCCTCCGTGGCGAGTGCCAGGGGGAGGGCACGGTCCGGAGCTCCCAGGTGAAGACGCGCCGCCGCCATGGCGTACGCGAGCTTGGGCTCCGTGTAGAGATCGACCTCGCCATACGAGGCCAGCCGATCGTGCACCTCGGCCCAGCGGTGGCGTTCGGCCAGCGCCTCCACCTCGATCTTGAGCGCGGAGAGCTCAGGGTGGCCGGCGAGCATCGCTCACCCGTCAGATGGCGACCGCGTAGCGCGTGAAGCCCTCGAGGTCGGCCTCGATCTCGTCGAAGTCCTCGATCTGAAGGAACGGGGCCAGGAACCACAGCTCTCCCAGACGTTCCTGGCGCCACAGCTGAAAGGCGGGCTCCCGTTCCAGAAAGCTCTCGTCGGCGAACTCGTAGCGGATCTCCAGCTCCGCCGGCGCCTCCGGTCTGAACCGGAGGCCCGTCGGCTGAAGGTCCACGACGAAGCGCCCGGGCTCGACCCGGATCGAGATGAGAACCGAGTCCCCGGGCTGGAAGAGCGTCCCGTCCGGGCGAGTGAGGAGACTCTCGTCGTCGAGATCGAGCCGGAGGAAGCGCTCTCCGGTTCCCTGGTAAAGGATCTCCACCGTGGTATCGCGGCCTGCGAAAGCCCAGAAGGACGTGTCGGTGGTCGCCAGGAGAGGGGCGGTAGGCGCGAACGTCACGAAATCGAGCCGTTCCTCGGGCCGTGTGACGGGGCCGCCGTCGTCATCGCACGCGCTGAGGAGCGCTGCGACGCCCCCCGCGAGGAGAAGAGAGCAAGCCCACCTGCAATTCCGCCAATTCCGCATAGAAGTTCCCTCCCGAGCCTTTGTGCCGGGCCAAGCCGGCGCCGTAGTTGCCCTCCTGGCTCCTGCCTGGGCAAGTCGCATACCCCGGGAACGGCCTGAAAGCGCGTGGATAGCGGGCACGGCGCCTGTAGCATTCCGCGACAGTCGCGCCGCATCGGGACAGGGATCAGCGCCCGGGCCTAGTACCAGGCTCTCGGTTGGCGTGGTCCAGGATCCGCAGGAGGCGCGTTCGGGAGATCCCCAGCCGGCGCGCCGCGGCGCTCTTGTTCCCGTTGCAGAGCTTCACCATCTCGGTCGCTGCCGCGTCCTCGATCTCCCTCAACGGCGCAGGGAAGGGGAGGCCCGTCTGCTGGCGCCCCGGCGCCAACGACACGCCCGTAGGTTCCGGGAAGAGGTGTTCCGGCATGATGGCACCCCCGTCGCTCAACAGCACAGCGCGCTCGATCGCGTTCCGCAGCTCGCGGACGTTCCCGGGCCACCGATGCAGAAGGAGCTGCCTCTTCACTTCCGAGCCGAGTTCGGGGCGCAGCACCCCGTATTCCCGGGTGAAGAGATCGAGGAAGTGCTCGACCAGGAGGAGGATGTCATCGCCACGCTCGCGCAGCGGCGGGAGATGGATCACGAAGACGGAGAGGCGGTAGTAGAGATCCTCGCGAAAGGCGCGCGTGCGGACCGCGCTGGCGAGGTCCGTGTTCGTCGCGGCGATGATCCGCACGTCCACGTCCGTGGTCGCGGTCGATCCCAGCCTCCGCACCCGTTTCTCCTCGAGCGCCTTCAAGATCTTTCCTTGCAGGTCCAGGGGCATGGCGGCGATCTCATCCAGAAGGAGGGTGCCGCCGTTCGCCGCTTCGAGGAGCCCGGGCTTCGCACGCTTCGCGTCCGTGAAGGCGCCCCGCTCGTATCCGAAGAGCTCGGACTCCAGCAGATTCGCCGGGATCGCGGAGCAGTTGACCTCCACGAAGGGCGCGGACGCCCGCGGCCCGTTGTAGTGGATGGCCTGCGCGACGAGCTCCTTCCCCGTGCCGGTCTCGCCGCTGATGAGCACCGTGGCCCGGTCGCGCGGGATGATGCGGGCGGCCTTTTCCAGCGCTTCCCGCATGGCGGGACTTCGGCCGATGATGCGGGAGAAGTCGAACTCGCGCCGCGAGGACTCGGCGAGCTCGGCGCGCGCCTCCTGCGCCTTCGCCGCCTCCGCCCGATCCTTGACCCAGTCGCGGAGCCGGTCCGCGTCGTCCGGGAGCACGAAATAGTCGGCGGCGCCGCGGCGCACGAGCTCAACCGCGAGGCGGTGATCGGCTCTGGCCCCCACAACCGCCGGCGCCGGGCACCCGGCGGCGAGGACCTGGCGCAGCGCGTCCGGCGCGTCGTCTTCGGCGCCGCCGCACGCGAGTAGAAAGGCGAAGGCGGCCCCTGGGCCGGCCCGCTGCGGCTCGGAAATGACCTCGAGACCGGCTTCCGCGGACCGGGCGAGCTCCGGCCAGAAGGACTCGAACGAATCCGACAGGGCGACGACCGTGAGTCGGCTCTGCAACGATGATGCTCCTTAGATTCTCAGTGCGGGAGCAACCTGGCGGGGGGCAGGGGGCATATGTCTGTTTGCGCTACACCAAGTCTAGCCTGTATCGTCTGGAGACACAAGCCAGCCTTGCAGGGCCGCCTGGCGGTTGTAGCGATTCGAGGCGCACGCGTCGTTGCGGGACATGGAATCGAGGAAGTGGGGGCCGGTCCGCGCTCGCTATGTGAGCCCCTATGTCCCGGTGTGCCCGAGACTTACACCGAAGATGGCCGGCCCGGTCCACGGCTTGCGAGAAGGCTTAGGCCGAGGCTCCCCGCGCCGTCCTTTTCCGAATCGAGCGTCGGGCCTTCGGTCCGATGCGTGAACGACTGAGGAGGATCGTATGGGAAGGGTGTTCCGGTTGGTAATGCTGCTCTCTGTCGCTGTCCTCTCGTGGGCGTGCGACGGGGAAGACGTGACGGGCCCCGCGGCCGGGACCCGTCTCAGGCTGGCGTTCAAGGTCGCCCTCGGCGGCGGCGCGAACCCCGCGCTCATGGCCGTGCCTCTCACGGACGCTGCGGGCAACACGCTCGACATCACGAGCGCGGAAGTCGTGCTCCGCGAGATCGAGTTCGAGCGCGCGGAGGCGGCGCTCGATTGTGACGTGACGACGGATGAGGACGACTGCGAGGAGGTGGAGACGGGCCCGTTCCTCGTGAATCTGCCGGTGAGCGCGACGACGCCCGTCGTGGTCCTCGAGAGCGCGCTGCCGGTCGGGGTGTGGGAGGAAGTGGAGTTCGAGGTCCATAAAGTGAGCGACGACAATCCGGCCGACCTCGACTTCCTCGGGCAGAACCCGGAGTTCCGCTTCATCAGCATCCGGGTACGGGGCACGTGGACGCCTGCGGGCGGGAGCGCCGAGCAGTTCACGTACGTCTCCGACCTGAACGAGGAGCAGGAGATCGAGTTCCCGATGCCGATCGTCGTGGCGCCGGGTGACGCGGCGACGATCGTGACGTTCGTGGTGAACATGGACGGCTGGTTCCGAACCGCGAACGGGGCGCTCATCGATCCGAGGACCGCCAATCCGGGCGGGCCGAACGAAGGGCTCGTGGAGGACAACATTAAGAACTCCATCGAGGGCTTCGAGGACGAGGATCTGGACGGCGAGGAGGACTGATCAGAAGGGTGCGTGAGTAGCGGGGGCCCGGCCGGAGCTCGCTCGAGGTCCGAGCCGGGTCCCGGCGTTTGGGTGCGGTGGAGCGCTTCGGGGCCGGGGTTCTGGCCCGAGGCCGCGGCGTCAGTCCGCGGGCCCTACGTGGTAGAGCCAGCCGTGTGTGTCCTCGGCCTTTCCCGTCGCCGTCGCGAGGTAGGCCTGCTGCAATTCCTTCGTCACCGGCCCCGGCTTGCCAGCGCCTGTCGGGATGCGGTCCACCGACCGGATCGGGGTGACCTCGGCGGCCGTGCCGGTGAAGAAGAGCTCGTCGGCCGTGTACAGGGCCTCACGCAAGAGGTCGCTTTCGATCACGGTGTAGCCGCGCTCGCGGGCGAGGGCGATGATCGTGTCGCGGGTGATGCCGGGGAGAATGGACGCGCTGAGCGGCGGCGTGTAGACCGTCCCGTTCCGGATCAGGAAGAGGTTCTCGCCCGAGCCCTCGCTGACGAATCCCCGGGAGTCGAGTGCGATCGCCTCGGCGTACCCGTTCGCGCGGGCCTCCATCCGCATGAGCTGGGAGTTCAGGTAGTTCCCGCTGGCCTTGGCGAGGGCGGGGTGGGTGTCGGGAGCGGGGCGGTGCCACGAGGAGACGCAGACGTCTACGCCCTCCCGTAGCGCCTCCGCGCCGAGATACGTCCCCCAGGGCCATGCGAAGATGAAGGCCTCCACCGGCGCGTCCATGGGGTCCACGCCGACGACGCCGTAGCCGCGCAGGGCGAGCGGGCGCAGGTAGCACGCGTCGAGACCGTTCCGGCGGACCGTCTCCGCGCAGGCCTGCATGAGCTCGTCCACGGGGTATCGGAGCGGCATACGGTAGATGCGGGCGGAGTCGAGGAGCCTCCGGATGTGGTCGCGCAGCCGAAAGATGGCCGGCCCCTTGGGCGTGGCGTAACAGCGGATCCCCTCGAAGACGGCGGAACCGTAATGCACGACGTGGCTCAAGGCGTGGATCGTCGCCTCGTGCCATCGGATGAAGCGCCCGTCGCGCCAGACGAGTTCGGTTTCGGGGACCCCGGGCATGGGAGGCTGACAAAGTAGGCGCCGTGAACGCGGGGCGGAAGGGTCTCGTCGCATACCGGCTTGCGTATGGCGGACGCCGTACGCCGGGCGATAATAGGCGAAGCCAGCCAGACTCCGCCTGCACACATCCGGACTCGGCCAACCGGGAGGCCGCACGAGAAGACAGGTCGTCCTCGCGCTCTGGGTTTCGTGCCTGTGGAGCGGCGTGGGGCTCGCCCAGCCGCTGCGGGAGACGGCGCTCTCAGCGGTGCGAGGAGCACGGCCCTCGGACCATGCGTCGCTTCCGCGGGCCTGGTCCCCCGGATCGGCCGCGCCCACCTCGCCCTTTCCGGCGCTTGCGGAATGGGCGGGGGGCCTGGGGGGCCTGGGCCTCGTGGCGAATGCCCTCGTCCTCGATCCCGGGGCGACTCAGTTGGTCCGGCGCGTCTCCGGGGACGACGGGCGCGAGGCGTCGCGCGTCTTCCACGGCGTGGACAACCTCTGGCATCTCTGGCCCGTGGCCGTCGGTGCGACGGCGATCGGCACGCTCTTCGACCGAAGCGCGCCCCGAACCGCGGTCGAGATCGTCGCGGGCGTCTCCACGGCATCTCTCGTCTCGGAGGTCCTGAAGCGCTCGCTGGGAAGGGAGCGCCCGCGGGACACGGCCGACCCGTTTCGATTTCAGCCCTTCAGCGGGCACGCGGCGTTCCCGTCGGGCCACGCCACGGTGGCGTTTGCGCTGGCGGGTGCGGTGGCGGCGGAGACCGGAAACCGGTGGCTGCGAGCCGGCGCCTGGGGACTCGCGATCGGGGTCGGCTGGTCCCGCATCAACGCCGGCGCGCACTGGTACTCGGACGTGGTGGCCGGTGCCGTCGTGGGTAGGCTCGTGGGTTATCACGTGACACGCTGGGCGCGGACGCGCCTGCGCGGCGATGCGGGCGCCGGCTCGGGCAGCGGTGCCGCAGCGCGCGGCGGCCTCCCATCGCCCGTCGTGGTCCTGCTGCCGGATGGGCTCGGGATCGGGGTGCGGCTATGGGGGGACGAGGGGGACGAGGGGGACGAGTCTCTTACGTCCTCGTTCTCAGAAGCAGGACGATCCCCGCCGTAAGGAAGAGCGCGTTCGGCACCCAGGCCGCGGCGACCGGCGGAAGAACGCCGCCGGCACCCAAACCCTCGGCGACCCGGAACAGGATCAGGTAGGCCATCACCGTGGCGAGCGCCACGGCGACCCCGTAGGTCATCCCGCCCCGCTGGCTCGTGGTCGCGAGCGGCGCGCCGAAGACGATGATGATGAGGCACGCGACCGGGTAGGCGATCTTGAACATCCTGCGGACCACGAGCTTCCGCGGATCGCCGCCCGAGCGGCGGACGGAGTCGATGAAGCGGCCGAGCTCCGCGTAGCCCATCTCCTCGGGTTCCTTCGGTTCGGCGAGGAGCTCGTCGGGCCTCTCGTGGAACTGGCGCTGCACGAGCGTGTCGAAGCGGAAGGCCGCCACGAGGTCCGGCTCGGGGATGTAGTGGAGCACGCCCTTCGCCAGTCGCCACTCGGAGCCGTGCCAGCGCGCGCGGTCCGCCGCCACCTCGTAGCCCGGATACTCCGGGCCCGTGCCCTCCCGCTCGATCACGATCGATCGGATCTCCCCGGTCCGGGCGTCCAGTCGCCGGATCGTGTAGGCGCGGCCGCCGTCCGCCCGGTAGACGAACTGCGTCCGCGTGATCCGGCTGCGGATGGCGCGCTCGCCGAGGAGCTCGGCGCTGCGCCGTGAGGCGGCGGGAACGAGCTCGCCGAGGACGAGGGCCGCCACGGCGGTGAGGATCCCCACCGCGAGCATCGGGATCAGCATCCGGCGGAAGGAGATCCCGCTCGCCTTCGCCGCCGTGATCTCGGCGTGCCGCGTCATGGTGCTGATTGTGAAGACGGCGCCGCAGAGCGCGCCGATCGGGAGGCTCAGCACCGCGTAGTACGGGATCTGGAAGAGGTACCCCAGGGCGGCCTGGCCCAGGGAGACGCGACCGAGGTACTTGCCGAGGCTGTCGGTCGCGTCGATGACGATGAAGAGGATCGGCGCGCCCAGCGTCACCAGGAGCAGGATCGCCGTGAACTGCCGGGCGATGTAGCGATCCAGAAGGGTCGGGATCCGAATCATCATTGCGGCGCTCCGCCCTTCTTCGGCCGCGCCCGCCACCGCCAGGGTCGCAGCGCGTGTCGCACGGCTTCCTGGAACTCCTCCCAGCCGCCACCCCGGGCGGTCGCGCTCTCTCGGCCCTCGCGATAGAGCAGGGCGACGCCGAGGAGCGCGAACAGGACGTTGGGCGCCCACATCGCCCAGAAGGGCGTGATGATGTTTCGGTCGGCGAGATCTTCGCCCGCGATGAGGCCCACGTAGTAGACGTTGAAGACGACGAGGCTCACAAGGAGCACGATCCCCATGCCGCCCCGCGGGAAGCGGGCGCCCAGGGGCGCGCCGATGAGGACGAAGACGATGGCCGCCGCCGGGATCCCGAACTTCTTGTGGATCTCGACGAGGAAGCGGTTCATCTCGCCGCGCTCGATCTCGGCGCGGAGCGCGTACTCGCGGTACCGGCGGGCAAAGAGCGCGGCCCTGTCGGCCGCCCGGGCACGGGCGCGATCGGCATCGTAGCGGGTGCTCTGGACCTCGAGTGGCACGGTGGCGGGCGGGCCGGCGCCTCGGTTGGCGGCGACGCTCTGAGGGACGCTCGCGATGGCGAGTGCGGTCGCCGTGAGCGAACGCGCGCTGTCGAGGGCAGCCTCGAGATTCGCGCGCGCGCGCGCCACCTGCTCGCGCATCATCGCGATGTCCATCTCCCGGTCGCCCCGGTAGTCACCGGAACGCCCGCGTTCCAGCTGGTCCTGAACGCCGCGCGCGCGCACCATGTGCTGGTGGAACCTCGTGACTCGGGAAGAGCCGGGGTCGCGGAAGTCCACCTCCTGTAGCACGCCGTTGCGAAGCGTCAGGAAGAGGTCGGTCCCGGTCTCGTCGAAGGCCATCGGCCCGGACTCGGCGTAAATCGTCCGAACGAGGTCCGGTCCACCGAGGTCGTAGATCGCCACGTCGTACAGCATGTTCGTGCGGCGATCGATCTTGGACGCGCGTACGAACAACTTGCCGCGCACGACCTCGTTCACCATCTGTTCGCGGAGGTTGAAGGTCGGCTTCTTCTGCGCGATGTCCACGAGCAGCCGGCGGAGCGCGTGGTTGGAATCGGGGACGACCTCGTCGCTGAACCAGACCATGAAGGCGCAGACGAGGGCCGCGGCGGCGAGCGGAGAAAGGCAGAGGCGCGGCAGCCCGATGCCGCTCGCCTTCAGCGCGGTGAGCTCGCCGTCGCCGCTCAGCCGGCCGAACGCGTAGCAGACCGCGACGAGCACGGCCATAGGGATCGTCATGGCGAGGATGAAGGGGAGCGAGAGGAGGAAGACCTCGGCGATGGCGTTCCAGGGGAGCCCTTTGCCGGCGAGTTCGTCCATCCGGCGGGCGACCTGGTTGAGCAGCATGAGGCCCGTGAGCACGAGGGTCGCCGCGAGGAACGGGCCGGCATGCTCGCGGAGCACGTAGCGCGTCAGTATCTTCACCGGGACGTGGCTCCGAGTACTCCTTCTTCGTACACGAGAACGGACGCAAGGTGCGCCGAGCGGCGCTGATCGTACCTCTCGTGGCCGCGTTCGCCCTGACGGCGGCGGCCCCGCGCCCGGCACCTCTCGCAGGGAAACTATACGCGCGGGGCGCGCCCGGCGACTCGTCGGCGCTGCGGATCGGCTACGCGCTGGTCCGGGCTCGGGACATCCCGGAGCTCCGGACCTCGCCCCTCGCGCTGGACGTGCGGTTCCGGCCGCGCTTCAGCGACTGGGCGTTCGCCTGGGCGCGGAAGACGCAGCGAACCCTCGCCGCGCTCGACGACTCCCTGTGGCGTTCGGCCCGCACGTTCGTGAGGAGCGCGCCGGCCGGGCCCGAGGGCGTCGGCGAGACGCCGGGACGGATCGCAGGCGCGGACGCCGTGCCGCCGCAGGAGCCGCGCCCGCGGCCGCGCCCGGGTCCTGCGCAAGGCGGCACCCTCCCCGACATCTTCGGCCCCTATGCCGACCTCAACATGCGGCTCCAGGGGCGGCTCGAGCTCTCGGGCGGCTGGAACCGCTTCCGTCCCTGCGATCTCACGTTTCGCCTGAACTGCAACCCGGGGCTCGTCCCCACCTTGAAACCCGATGTGCAGTTCGGGGTGCGCGTCGGCGGCACGGTCTCCGAACGCATCCATGTGAACGTGGACTACGACAACGCCCGCGAGTTCGACGCCGCCAACAACATCAACGTCTACTACGCGGGTTTCGAGGACGAGATCCTGAAGCGGGTCGAGGTGGGCGACGTCACCTTCGACCTGCCGGCGTCGCGCTACCTCACGTACGCGATCCCCGCGGGGAACTTCGGGTTCCGGGCCACGGGCCAGTTCGGGCCGCTCGACTTCCAGACCGTGTGGGCGCAGCAGAAGGGCGACCTCGGAACGCGGACGCTCACGCTCGGCGCCGCCGGCCAGGGGTTCGTGCAGGACCAGACGACGGTCCTCGACGACGCGGACTACCAGCGCGGGCAGTTCTTCTTCCTCTTCCACCCCCGTCACGTCCGGGGCTACCCGCACATCGACATCCAACAGCTCCAGGCGGTGGACGCGGATCCCCAGTTCCGTCCCTCCTCCACGATCAAAGTGTACCGCTACGAGGGCGCGTTCCGCGGGACGCGCCAGGGAACGGTGCAGGAGAACACGATCGAGGCGATCGCGGTCGCGCTGGACACGATCGCGGGCGCGAGCGGCGACACCGTGGTGGCGGACACGCTGCGCGGAACGTTCCGCGTGCTGGAGGAGGGGAAGGACTACTTCGTCCACCACAGCGCGCTCTGGCTCATGCTGCGCAGCCCGGTGAGCCCGACCGAGGGGCTCGCCGTGGTCTACATCACGGACGACGGCCGTCCGGTAGGGACCTTCGATGCGGAGGGGATCTTCGCGGCCCACGTGCGCGACAGCACACAGCCGCTCCCGGCCCTCGAGCTCTTGAAAGACGTGAACCACCGGCCGGGGGAGGCGACCTGGGAGCGCGAGATGCACCACGTCTACCGCATCTCCGGGTCGAGCGGCGTCGAACTGGGGAGCGTCCAGCTCGTCGTCTCCCAGGGCGAGGCGTCCCTGGAGGCGGCGATCCGGCTCGCGCCGAGCGGGACGCCGGTCAACTTCCTGAAGATCTTCGGGCTCGACGACGAGCCGTTCGACGAGCGGCTCGACCGCGCGCACCTCTTCGAGCCGCCCACCCAGACGACGGCCGGCGGGGAGACGGGCCCCACGGGCACGTACGTCGTGTTCCCGACGCTGCGGCCGTTCCTCCAGCCGCCGCCGCTCCAGGGCCTCGCGAGCGATCCGCTCCTCAACGGCCAGCCGTTCCCGCTGGAGACCGGTGATGCCAACAGCGCGATCTACACCGACCCGATCGACCTGCGCCGCCAGGGGACGACCCTGTACCGGCTCACCTTGACGTACCGGACGCGCGGCGAAGGGCTCATCTCCTCGTTCAGCATCGGCGCGGTGGGCGTTCGAGAGGGGAGCGAGCGGATCACGATCGGCAGCACGCCGCTGCAACGCGGCACCGACTACGACATCGATTACTCGACCGGGCGCGTGGATCTGCGCGATCCCGACCGCTGGTTCGCGAACAACCCGGGCGCGCAGATCCGGGTGACGTACGAGCAGAAGCCGCTCTTCCAGCTGGCGCCCACGAGCGTCTTCGGGTTCCACGGACGCGCGCCCCTGGGCCGCGGAGGCGAGCTGAACTTCATGGGCCTGGCGCAAACGGAGAAGACCCTCCAGACGCGCCCCGAGCTGGGCCTCGAGCCGGGTGCCATGAAGCTCGGGGGCGTCAGCGGGAAGTTCCAGTTCGAGCCTGCGTGGCTCACGCGGGCGATCAATGCGCTCCCAGGGATCGAGGCGGAGCTCCCCTCGTCGATCGCGCTCGACGGCGAGATCGCGAGCTCGCTCCCGACGACGAACACCCAGGGGACGACGTACGTGGAGGACTTCGAAGGGGGCACGGGCTTCGAGCTGTTCCTCACGGGCCGCGCCTGGCAGCTGGGCTCGCGGCCGAGCACCGCGGCCGGCGCGGAGGCGGTCCTCCCGTCCTCGCTGGACGAGACGACGCTGGCTCCTCTGGTCTGGCAGGACCAGTTCGTGGAGTCCGCGACGGGGCGGGTCGTCGGGCCGCTGCAGCCCCGGCAGATCGACGACGAGCTGCGGATCCGCGGCCAGTTCTCGCTGGGCGAGCCGGTGCTGTACATGTCGGTCGGCACAGCGCCGGAAGGGGGCCGCGGCTGGCGCTCGATGACGACCGTGATCTCGCCGACGGGCCGTGACTTCACGACGCTCGAGTTTCTGGAATTCTACGTCGGCGTGGCGGACGCGGTGGCGGACTCCATCGGCCTCGTCCTCGATCTCGGGACGCTGAGCGAGGACGCGTTCGTCCTGGATTCCCTGGGGCTCGTCTCCGGTCTCGGTCGCCTCGATCAGGAAGCGGACCGGACGACGCAGATCTGGAGCGACGCGAACGACATCGGCCTCTGGCGCACGGGCTGCATCGCGCAACGCGGCGTCCTCGCCTATCCGTTGGGAGACGAGCGCGCCACCTGCACGCGCAACAACGGGCTGAACGACAGCGAGGACCTGAACGGCGACAACCGACTCCAGGTGGACGAGCGGCACTTCCGGTACACCCTCCGTGTGGGCGACGCGGCGGGCCCCTACTTCGTGCGCGACGCCAACGCCTATGCGTTCGACGCGTCGGGGAACCCGGTCGCGCGGTTCCGCCTCTTTCGCATCCCGCTGCGGCGGCCCGACGTGACCGAGGGCGCGGGCTTCGCGGAGTTCCAAAACATCCGTCACCTCCGGGTGACGGTCTCTTCGTCATCGCCGACGCTCGTCATCCTCGCCCGCGTGCAGTTCCTGGGGTCCCGCTGGCTGAAGCGCGGTGAGAACGGTGTCGTGCAGGGGATCGCCGACACGTTCCCGCCAGCGAGCCCGGCCTCGCTGGTGGAGGTGGGCCCGATCAGCACGACGGACGCGAACTACGTGCCGCCGCCCGGGGTCACCGACCAGCTGGCGGCGCGGACCGACGTGTTCGGCATCGGCACCGCTCAGTTCAACGAGCAGTCGCTGCGCATCCGCTTTCAGGAGCTGGCGCCGGGCGAGCGTGCGGAGGTCTACCTGCACTATCTCCAGACTCCGCGGGATTTCCTCACGTACCGGGCGCTGCGGGTCTGGGGCCTGGGATGGGAGGGGGACTGGGGGACCGACGAGATGTCGTCGGACCTGCGGTTCTTCGTGAAGCTGGGCGAGGACGTGGAGAACTTCTACCTCTACCGGGCGCGACTTCCGGCACTGCCCCCGGGCCCGACGCCGGACGAGGTGCGCGCGGCCTGGCGTCCGGAGATCGTGATCGATTTCGAGCGCCTGATCGTGCTGCGGGCGTTCGCGGAGGACACGATCCTGCGGAGCGGCGGGCTCCCGGATGGCAAGCGCCTCGTGCTGTGGGATGCCGACGTCTTTCCGGATGGGGATTCCACCTATGCCATCGTGATCAGCCAGCGCTCGCGGGCGCCCAACCTCGCGGCGCTCCGCCAGATCGGGCTGGGGGTCTGGAACGTGGGAGACGTGGGGATCCATTCGGGCGAGGTTTGGGTGGACGACGTGCGGCTCGACCGCGCGGTGGACAACGCCGGCCTTGCGGGGCAGCTGAACGTGAGCGTGCGGGGCTCGGACCTGTTCGACTTGCGCGGCTCGTTCGCGGGCCAGAACCCGTACTTCCGGCAACTGGGTGCGACGCCCGGGTTCCAGTCCTCGCAGGGGCTCGATCTCTCGGGCACGCTCCGGGTGGGCCGCTTTCTGCCGGATGCCTGGGGCCTCGACATGCCGCTGTCCCTGAGCTATCGGGACGACGGGACGAGACCGTTCTTCCTCCCCCGGAGCGACATCCTGGGCGAGCAGCTGCGCGACCTGAGGACGCCGGAGCGGAGCGGGCTCCGGGCGGATGTCTCGTTGCGGCGCGCGCCCGGCGCGACGCCCACCCCCCTCGTGGGCTGGCTCGTGGACAACCTCTCGCTCCGGCTCTCCTGGGCCTCCGACAAGAGCCAGGGCCAGCGCTCGCTTGCGGAGACGGAAGATTTCTCCGTGTCCCTGGGCTACCAGACGAAAGTCGGCGACGTGTCGGTTCCGCTGTTCCCGGGGATCCTGAGGCGGGTCTTCTCCTTCCTGCCGTCCTCGATCACGGGGTCGCGCCTGCGGTTGACACCGCGGGAGCTCCGCTTCAGCGCCGAGTACGGCGATGCGACGACCGAAACGCGGCGCTTCGAGTCCATCGTTCGGCTGCCGGGAGACGCCGCCGTGACGCCGGTCATGACCTTCCGCAACACTCTCCGGCACACGACCTCCTTGCAGCTCCTCCCCTTGAGCTCGCTGGAGGGCCGGCTCACGCTCACCCAGGATCGCGATCTCGTGCCGTCGGATCGCGTGGTGAGCGGGGAGGCGGCGCGCAGGAGGATCGATGATGAGCGGGCGAGCCTGTTCGGCCTGCCGGTCGGGTGGGAGACGGGCCGCAACCTCGGCATGAACTTCAGCTACCGGCCCAAGATCACGGCGTGGTTCACGCCCTCGGCGTCGATCACCACGGGATACAACACGCGACGCAACCCGTCGTACATCGGCGAGGCGGCGGAGGGCGACACGGCGCTATTCAGGGACTTCGGCAACTCCCGGTTCCTCCAGGCCTCCACCCAGTTGAACCCGAGGGCCGCGCTCGCAGCGGCGACGGGGAAGCGCGGCGGGATCTGGAAGGTTCTGCGCGATGGGGCCGGGCATCTCGATGTCGTCCAGCTCAGCTGGACGGGCAGCATCGTCTCCGACTTCCAGCGCCAGACCGCGAACCCCGGGCTGGGCTACCAGCTCGTCCTGGGGAGCGCGGAGTCGTATCGCGTGATCGACGGCGACACGGCATCGCGCGTCATCACGAACAACGGGTGGTCGGCGAACTCGGGGCTCTTGTTCCCGCTGGGCGCGGTCCTCTCCGTGAACTATCGGGTTTCGGAGGGGACCGGATGGACCCCGCGCTCGCAGAGGGAGACGCGGACCGTCGAGTGGCCGGGGCTGCAGTTCAGCTGGAGCCGCATGCCGATCCCGAAGTTCGCCCGGCCGGCGCTCCAGAGCGTCTCCCTGCGCGTGGGCTACAGCCAGCGCGAGACGGAGGAGCTGAACGTGCGGGCCGAGCAGCTTCGCATGCGAGACGAGACCCGGATCCCGGCGAGCGTGACCGTGGGCCTCCCCGCGGGATGGCAGCTCAGCTACTCGTGGGATCGGGCGGAGTCGCGCTCGGCCGACCCGTCGGGGCGCACGGAAGGCTCGCGCGTCTCGCAGTCGATCCGGCTCGTCGCTCGGCTTCTACCGCCGCAATCGTGGCGCTCCTTCCGGAACCCGATCCGCGTGAACCTGGCGTACCGGCGCGACTCGAGCGACCAGTGCCGCGCGCTCGGTGTCTCGACGCTCACCCCGGGGACGCCGCCGGGGTGCGCGCCCTTCACCGACCTCGTGGTGCAGAGCCTCGATCTCACGTTGGACACGGATGTGCAGCCGTTCACCTTGGGATTCCAGGCCAGCTGGCGTGACCAGCAGAGCGAGATCGGGCAGCGCCCGGGATCTACGCAGCTCACGCTCACGCTGTTCGGACATTTCCTCTTCCAGACAGGGCCGGTCCGATGATGCCGAGCGTCCGGCGGTGGTGGTGGGCGCTCGCGCCGGTCCTCGTGTGGGCCTGCGCCGGTGGCGACGGTGGCTCGCAGGGCGCGGGGGGGCGCGCGGCGGGCGCGGAGGCCGGCGGGCGCGGGATCTCGGCAGGCCGGGCGCTGGAGTTCGTGACGGCACAGGTGGCCTTCGGTCCCCGGGTCCCGGGCACCGAGGGTCACGTCGCGGCGGGGCAATGGCTCGACTCGATCCTTCGGGCGCGCGCGGACACCGTGATCGTGCAGGCGTTCGAGCACCGCACGGTGGAGGGGCGCACCCTACGGCTGCGCAACTTCTTCGCGCGCTTCCGCCCCGAGGATCCGACCCGGGTTCTCTTTCTGAGCCACTGGGATACGCGACCGATCTCGGACCAGGCGCGCGACGCGTCGGCGCGGAGGCTCCCCGTCCCCGGCGCGAACGACGGCGCGTCCGGCACCGCCGTGCTCCTCGCCCTGGCGGAGCTCTTCGACACCGTGCCCCCTCCCATCGGCGTGGATCTTCTCCTCGTGGACGGGGAAGACTACGGGGACTTCGGCGCCGAGAGGGATGTCTTTCTCGGCTCTCGCCATTTCGTGGCGCACCGCCCGGCGGGCTACAGACCGCTGTACGGCGTGCTCCTCGACATGGTCGGCGACCGCGAGCTGGACCTGTACATCGAGGGGTACTCGCAGCAGTACGCGCCGGAGATCGTGCGACGGGTGTGGGATCTGGCCGACCGGATCGGGTACGGGAACGTCTTTCACCGGTCGGTCCGCCATACCGTGAAAGACGACCACGTGCCGCTCAACGAGGCGAAGATCCAGACGATCAACATTATCGACTTCGACTACCCGTACTGGCACACGCCGGACGACACTCCGGACAAAGTGAGCGGCGAGAGCCTGAGGGCGGTCGGCGACGTCCTGGCGGCGTTGGTCTACCGCGGCGGCTGAGCACTCCCTGCACCGCCGGTTGATCCTGCGATGACACTCGGGCGGCAACGTCGAGCGTGTCGCTCACCGCATCGGAAAGCCGGGCGCTCCTCGTCTCCGGCGTGCTCATCGTGGTGGCCACGGTGGCGCGCGCGACGCTTCTGCGGCAGGAAGGCGAGCCGTGGCGCTCGAATCTGCGGCGCGCATCGGCCGATTCTCTGATCGCGGAAGCGCGCGCACGACTGGACGCCGACGCGCGGCGCAGGACGCCGCTGCCCGCCGGGACGCGCCTCGATCTCAACCGCGCGACGGAGGCGGAGCTGGATCGGCTGCCCGGCGTCGGGCCCGCGCTCGCCCGTGAGATCGTTCACCATCGGGAAGTGCACGGCGCCTTCGTCTGGCTGGAGGACCTGGAGCGCGTCCCCGGCGTGGGCGCGGCACTCCTCGATCGAATCAGAGACCGTGTGGCGCTGCCTTCCCGTCCCGGACATCCTGGAAAGAGCGGCGCCGGGCTCGCCGGGCTCGTCGCGGCTCGGGGCGGCGGCGGCGTCTCGTTCGGCGCACCGTCCACGCTCCTGGAACTCAATCGCGCGACGGCCGAGGAGCTCGTCCGGATCCCCGGGATCGGCCCGAAGCGTGCCGCCCAGATCCTCGCCGTCCGGGAGGCGCGGGGCGGCTTCCGGTCGGTGGACGATCTCCTGGAGGTCCCCGGGATCGGGCCCAAGACCCTAGCCAGAGTCCGGCCCTTCGTGCGCGTCTCCCCTTGACACCCGCCCCTCGCGAGGTCAGCTTACAAACCTGTCGAAACCCGGCGGACCCGACCTCCCCCGCGTGCCGGTACACAGTACTTTCATTTTCCGAACCCGGTGGTAACGCCTACACCTTCGCCCGCGACACCGACCTCCGCGGCGCCGATACAGGCGCGCGATCTGATCGGCGACCTCCTCATCCGCGAGGGGCTGATCACCCAGGAGCAGCTCGACCGCGCTCTCCTGGAGCAGCGCCAGAGCGGCACCCGGCTGGGGTTCAACCTCGTCTCGCTGGGGTTCGTCAGCGAGACGGACCTCACCCGCATCCTCGCCCGCCAGTACCGCGTCAAGGCTGTTGACCTTTCGAAGGTCGGCGAGGTCGATCCCAAGATCCTGCGGCTCGTAGCTGGCGAGGTCGCCGTCAAGCATCTCGTGCTCCCCCTCCGGCGTGTGGGCCGCACGCTCACCGTGGCGATGGCGAACCCCACGGACCTGAGCGTGATCGACGACCTGAAGTTCATCACCCGCTACGACATCGAGCCGGTCGTGGCGGGCGAGTACTCCCTGCGCAAGTGCGTCGAGAAGTACTACCAGGCGCAGGACGAGAAGCTGACCGACCTCCTCCGGGAGCTCGACCAGCAGCACATCGAGGTCCTGGAACAGGAAGAGGAGGAGATCTCGGTCACCGCGCTCCAGGCGCAGGTGCAGGAGGCGCCGGTCGTCCGTCTCATCAATGGGATCCTCACCGACGCCGTCCAGAAGGGCGCCAGCGACATCCACATCGAGCCGTACGAGAAGGAGATCCGGGTCCGCTACCGGATCGACGGCGCGCTCCGGGAGGTCATGCGGCCGCCGCTGAAGTGGAAGGCCGCGCTCACCTCCCGCGTGAAGATCCTCGCGGACCTGAACATCGCGGAGCGCCGACTCCCGCAGGACGGGCGCATCAAGATGCGGATCGGGAACCGCGTCATCGACTTCCGCGTCTCGACCGTGCCCGTGCTCTTCGGCGAGAAGATCGTGCTCCGAATCCTGGACAAGTCGAACCTCCAGCTCGACTTGGAGAAGTTCGGGATGGAGGCGAAGGCCGAGCGCGACTTCATGCGGGCGGTCTTCCACCCGTACGGCATGATCCTCGTCACGGGGCCCACCGGTTCCGGGAAGACGACGACCCTGTACTCGGCGATCCAGAAGATCAACAACGAGGAGGTGAACATCATGACCGCGGAGGACCCGGTCGAGTACAACCTCCGCGGGATCAACCAGGTGCAGGTGAAGGCGGAGATCGGGCTCGACTTCGCGGCCTGCCTCCGGGCCTTCCTCCGGCAGGACCCGAACATCATCATGGTGGGCGAGATCCGTGACCTGGAGACGGCGGGGATCGCGATCAAGGCGGCCCTGACGGGCCACCTGGTGCTCTCCACCGTGCACACGAACGACGCGGCCTCCACCGTCACCCGGCTCGTGGACATGGGGATCGAGCCGTTCAACGTCGCGTCGGCAATCAACCTCATCACGGCACAGCGGCTCGTGCGGCGGATCTGCAAGAACTGCAGCCGCGAGGCGACGTACGGCCCGGAGGTGCTGGAGGTGGCCGGGATCACGCCGGAGGAGGCCCGCGAGATGACGTTCTACAAGGGCGCCGGCTGTGAGTCGTGCGGCGGCTCGGGCTACCGCGGCCGGCAGGGGCTGTACGAGGTCATGCCCATGAGCCCCACCATCCGCCGGATGGTCCTCCAAGGCGCGTCGGCGACGGACATCAAGGAGCAGGCGGCCCGGGAAGGGATGCTCACCCTGCGGATGGACGGGCTCGTCAAGGTGAAGGAGGGGATCACGACACTGGAAGAGGTGCTCAAGGAGACGTCCGACTGATGACGACACTTTCCCTGCGCGACCTC
This sequence comes from Gemmatimonadota bacterium, assembly GCA_016209945.1. Taxonomy (GTDB): domain Bacteria; phylum Gemmatimonadota; class Gemmatimonadetes; order Palauibacterales; family KS3-K002; genus JACQVD01. Next base: position 7,584 of record JACQVD010000135.1, on the reverse strand, counting down.
CTCCAGGAGATGGTGGAGAAGGGCGCGTCCGACCTGCACATCGTGGCCGGCGACCGGCCGAAGGTCCGGATCGACGGCGAGATCGTGAACTCGAACGTGGACTACGTCCTCACGCCGAGGGACACGCTCACGCTGGCGTATTCGATCCTGACGGAGCAGCAGAAGAAGCGGTTCGAGCAGGAGGACGAGCTCGACTTCTCGTTCGGGATCCAGAACCTGGCGCGCTTCCGCGGGAACGTGTACAAGCAGCGGGGGTGCGTGGGGCTGGCGCTGCGCATCATCCCGGCCCACATCCCCGGTTTCGAGGAGCTGGGTCTCCCATCGGTGCTGCGCCAGCTCGCGGATCGCCCGCGCGGGCTCATCCTCGTCACGGGGCCGACCGGCTCCGGGAAGTCCACCACGCTGGCGGCGATGCTGGACCACATCAACAAGTCGCGGCGCGGGCACGTCATCACGATCGAGGACCCCATCGAGTTCATCCATCGGCACCAGGGCTGCATCGTGAACCAGCGCGAGGTGGGGACCGACACCAAGAGCTTCGCGAACGCGCTGAAGTACGCCCTTCGCCAGGATCCGGACATTCTGCTCGTGGGCGAGATGCGCGACCTGGAGACGATCCACCTGACCCTCACGGCCGCGGAGACCGGGCACCTGGCGCTGGCGACCCTGCACACGAACTCCGCCGCCGAGTCGATCAACCGGATCATCGACGTGTTCCCGTCGCACCAGCAGGCTCAGGTGCGGGCGCAGCTGGCGTTCGTGATCGAGGGGATCGTGACCCAGACACTCCTCCCGAAGAAGAACGCGCCCGGCCGGGTCGTGGCGTGCGAGATCCTGGTCTCGACGCCCGCGGTCCGCTCGCTTGTCCGCGAGGACAAGGTCCATCAGCTGTACACCGTGATGCAGGCGGGCAAGAAACACGGGATGCAGACGCTGAACGACGCGCTGTACCAGCTGTACATCTCCGGGCGAGTCGCGCTGGAGGACTGCCTGAAGGTTTCCAGCGACCCGACGGAGCTCCTGAAGATGGTCGGGGAGCCGGTGGGGGCCGAAGAGACGGCCGCTCGCAAGCCGATGCTCAGAAGGTAAAGGACCATGCCCACGTTCACGTACTCGGCGCGCTCGCTGGCTGGCGGGATCCAGACGGGGACGATCGACCTTCCAGACCGGGAGGCGGTCGTCGCCCACCTGAGGCGGCAACGGCTCGTCCCGGTCTCGGTCCGGGAGAAGAAGGAGGGCGTGGAGATCGCCTTCGGGAAGCCGGTGAAGATGCGCGAAATGGTGCACTTCACCCGGCAGTTCGCCACGATGATCAACTCCGGGCTCCCCCTCGTGCAGTGCCTCGACATCCTCTCCAGCCAGACCGAGAACAAGCGATTCCGGAAGATCATCGAGCAGGTTCGGCTCGATGTGGAGGCGGGGAACACGCTCGCCGACTCGCTGCGCAAGCACCCGAAGGTCTTTACGGACCTGTATGTGAACATGGTGATGGCGGGCGAGGCGGGCGGGATCCTGGACACGGTGCTCATTCGGCTCGCCACTTTCCTGGAGAAGAACGAGGCCCTGGTCCGGAAGGTGAAGGGCGCCATGATCTACCCGGCCGTCATCCTGGCGGTCGCGCTCATCGCCGTGACGGTCCTGCTGACCGTGGTGATCCCGACCTTCCAGCAGATGTTCGCGAGCGTGAACGTGCCGCTCCCGCTCCCCACGCGGATCGTGATCGGGCTCAGCAGCTTGCTCAAGGCGTACTGGTGGGCGGGCCTGGCGGGGCTGGTGGGAGTCGTGTGGGCGATTCGGGCCTACTATCGGACCGACGGCGGCAAGCTCCAGATCGACTGGCTCATGCTGCACATGCCGATCATCGGCGACCTCCTGCGGAAGTCTGCGGTCGCGCGCTTCACCCGCACCCTGGGGACACTCGTGTCCTCCGGCGTCTCGATCCTCGAGGGGCTCGATATCACGGCGAAGACGGCGGGCAACCGCGTCATCCACGACGCGGTGATGCGAAGCCGGGCGTCCATCGCGGGCGGCCAGACCATCTCCGAGCCGCTGCGCGGCTCCGGTGTGTTCCCGCCGATGGTCACGCAGATGATCAACGTGGGGGAGCAGACGGGCGCGCTCGACGAGATGCTCCAGAAGATCGCGGACTTCTACGAGAGCGAGGTGGACAGCGCGGTGGAGGCGCTCCTGAAGGCGATGGAGCCGGTGCTCATCGTCTTCCTGGGGGCCGTCGTCGGCGGGATGATCGTGTCGATGTACCTCCCGATCTTCGACATGATCAACGTGGTAGGTCGGTAGAGGGCACGTTCGCCCACCCCCGCTGGCCCCCGGCCTCCCATGGGCGGTCGCCGGGGGCCTTGGTCTTTTCAGAGGGGAAGGTGGGGCCGTCGTTGACACGGATTGCGTGTCCACGTATTCTGTGATAACCCCCCTGCCGGGCGACGGACGGAATCCCGAGCGAAGGTAGGAAGCAACGTGAATTTGACGCTATCGGTTGATGACCGCGTGGTGCACGAGGCGCGGCGCGTTGCCAGAGCGATGGGGAAAAGCCTGAACCAGCTGGTTCGGGACTACCTCGAACGGCTCACGGGGCGCGATCAAATCGATCGGGAGATCGAGGAGTTGCGGCGGCTCACGGCCGAGGCTCGCGGGCGCTCCCGTGGCTGGCGCTTTGACCGCGACGCGCTCCATGAGCGTTCGTAGCTTCTTGGACAGCAACGTCCTCGTCTACACGGACGATCGGGACGCGCCGGAGAAGCAGGCTCGCGCAATGAGACTCGTGGAGCGCGCGCGTGGCGAGGGGTGGGGGGTGCTCTCGACGCAGGTGCTCCAGGAGTACTTCGTGGCAGCGACGCGGAAGCTGGGAGTCCCGCCCGAGATCGCGCGGCGCAAGGTGGAGCTGTTCGCCCGGCTCGACCTCGTCCTGGTCGATCTCGCGGACATCCTGGGCGCGATCGACCTCCACCGGTTGCACTCGCTGGGCTTCTGGGACGGGCTGATCGTCCGCGCGGCTCTGCGCGCGCGCTGCGCCGTGTTGCTCAGCGAGAATTTCCAAGCCGGCTGGCAAGTGGACGGCCTGGAAGTCGTGAACCCTTTCGACGCGTAGCGTCGTGCAGGGCACGCAGGGGGAAATGAACAAGCGGAGGGAAGACCTCCCGATCCCGGATCTGGATCCCCGGCCGATCACACTCAAGGAGTACAGCGCTCACACGCCGGAGAAGCTTGAGCTCCTCTCCGGCTACCTCATCGACCCGCCCGGTCGATCCCAAGCGCGCCGCAGCCTCCTGGCGCTTCTTCTGGTGAACGCCGGCCTGCTGGAAGCGGTGAAGCTGGCGCCGGAAGATCGGTGGCGGGAGGCTCTGGACGGGGTGTACGGCTCGACGGCCGTCTGAAGCCCGTTCGGGCCGGGCGCCTGCGCTTCGGCGATGGGCGTGCCTGGATTCGGTTTTTGCCGCGGGAGTGAGCTGTCACGGGCCTTGCAATTTGCAAGACCGCCCGCTACGTTCGTAGCCACCCCCCGAAAGTGTTTCCCGCAGAGCCTCATGTGAATCGGCCTTTGGAATCGTCGTCCGCATCGAGGACTTCCGCCGAAGAAGCGGCTATCCCGTGGCGTGAGCGGCCGCGCGGCCCTCTCCCCGCGGCACGGGCGCTTTTGCGCTGGATCTACCTGGCGCGCGTGGGACTGGCCGGCGGGATCTTCGGGGCTGCGGTGGTCGCCTGGAGAGCGGCGCCGTGGGAGGCCACGCTCATAGCGTCGCTGCTCCTGGTGACGACCATCGCGGTCACGGTCGCCTCCTACGCGTTCACCCACGTGAGCGGGCGGGAGCCCGGGGTGAACTTCCTGTACGGGGAGGCGGTGTACGATGTGCTGCTCGTCACGGCGGTCGTACACCTCACGGGCGGCGCAGACAGCGGCCTCGCCCCGCTGTACATCCTCCTCATCAGCGCGTACGCGCTGCTGCTCCCCTTCCGCGGCGGCCTGCTCGCGGCCGGGCTCACCTCTATCGCGTACACGGCGGACCTGGTGTGGGCGTACGCGGCGTCGCTTTCGGGGGTGCTCGTCCTCCAGCTGGGGGTCTTTGCCAGCGTGGCGCTGGCGGTGGGCTTCATCGCCGCCCGGTTGCGCGAAGCGGGTCGCGAGCTCTCCACGGTGGAGAGCGAGCTCGCCCAGCTCCGCCTCGACACGGGCGACATCCTCCGAAACATCCATACGGCGGTCCTCACCGTGGATGGCTTCGGGAACCTGACCTACGCGAACCCGGCGGCGGAGGAGCTCCTCGAGCTGGACGCGGAAGCGTGGCTCGGAAGGCCCGTTCTCGACGAGCTGGGCCGCCGCGCGCCGGCGCTGCGAAACCTCGTGGCGCGGACGGCGGCGCTCGGGCTCCCGGCGGCGAGCGAGGAGGTCCAGGTCGACCGGCGCGGGGACGCGGTGCCGGTGGGCGTGAGCACCGCGATCCTCGAGCGCGGCGACGAGCCGCCGGCGGTCACGGCCATCATGCGGGACATCTCGGATCGCAAGCGTGTCGAAGAGCTGCACCGCCGGGCTGAGCGGCTGGAGGCGGTCGCGGAGCTGTCGGCCTCGCTTGCCCACGAGATCAAGAACCCGCTGGCCTCGATTCGGAGCTCCGTGGAGCAGCTGGCGCGGGGGCTCGCGGCAGCGCATCGCCGCGGGGACGCCGACGACGCTCTTCTCACGGAGCTCATCCTCCGGGAATCGGACCGGCTCTCGCGGCTGCTGACGGAGTTCATCGACTTCGCGCGACTCCAGGTCGTGCGGCGAGAGGTGGTGGATCTCCGGGACGTGGTCCGGGAGGCGGTGGAGGTCGTTCGGCGCCACCCTTCCTATCGGGACGGGGTGGACGTGCGGTGCGTGTTCAGCGCGCAGCCGGTGTGCGTGCGCGGCGATCCCGACCTGCTCCACCGGGTCGCCTTCAACCTCGTCCTCAACGCCGTGCAGGCGGCGGAGGAGGTGCGTCGTCCGATCCGGATTCAGGTGGAGGTGGCGGTGGCCGGCGGCGTTCCCGGGGCTGGGGATGCCGCGCTTCTCAGGGTGAGCGACGACGGGCCGGGGATCCCGAAGAGTGATCTCCCGCGGATCTTCGATCCGTTCTTCAGCGGCCGGGGCGGGACAGGGCTCGGGCTCGCCATCGTTCACCGGGCCGTGGAGGCGCACGGCGGCACGGTGTTCGTGGACTCCGACCCGCGGATCGGCACGCGGTTCACCCTGTACTTCCCGCGCCTCCGCGAGGAGGCCGCGGCGATGAACACGGCATCGGAGACCGCCTCGTGAAGGGATCCCAGGCAAGGGTCTTGATCGTGGACGATGAGCGGAGCCTCGTCGAGAGTCTCCGCGTGCTGCTCACCCGCGAGGGCTTCGAGGTGCAGACCGCGCTCTCCGGCGCCGAGGCGATCGAGAAGCTGGACACGAACCCGGACGTCGTCCTTGCGGACATCCGGATGCCCAAGGTGAGCGGGATCGATGTCCTGGCGGCCACGCGCCGGAAGCTGCCCGATGTCTCGGTCGTGCTCATGACGGCGCAGGCGTCGCTGCAGTCGGCGATCCAGGCGGTGAACGAGGGCGCGTTCCATTACGTCCAGAAGCCGTTCGAGAACGATGAGCTCGTGACCGTGCTCCGGCGTGCGGCGGAGCGCCGGCGCCTCGCCTTGGAGAACCGGGCGCTCAAGCACGAGATCCGGCGGCGCGATCGCACGGCCGCGTTCCGGCCCATCGGGAACTGCCGGAACTTCGGCGAGGCCGTGAGGGTCGCGGAGACCGTGGCCGAGACCGATTCCACGGTCCTCATCCAGGGCGAGAGCGGAACGGGCAAGGAGGTGCTGGCCCGATACATTCACAGCCTCTCCTCCCGCAGCGACGGGCCGTTCCTGAGCATCAACTGCGGGGCGCTGCCCGAGACCCTCCTCGAATCGGAGCTCTTCGGCCACGTCCGGGGGAGCTTTACGGGTGCCGTGCGCGACAAGGAGGGGCTCTTCGTCGCCGCGAACGGCGGCACGTTCTTCCTGGACGAAGTCGCGGAGATGACGCCCGCCCTCCAGGTGAAGCTCCTGCGGGTCATCCAAGAGCGCCAAGTGATCCCGGTGGGGGCGACGGAAGCGGTCGAGGTGGACGTGCGGATCATCGCGGCGACGAACCGCGACCTGGAGGAGGAGATGCGGCGGGCCACGTTTCGGAACGACCTCTACTACCGGCTGAACGTCATCAGCGTTCACCTCCCGCCGCTCCGCGAGCGGAAGGACGATGTCCCGCTCCTCGCCGAGCACATCCTCCGGAAGCTGGCCGAGCCACACGGCGGGCCGCCCAAGCGTCTCTCACCGGCCGCGCTCAGGAGCCTCCTCGACTACAACTGGCCGGGCAACGTGCGCGAGCTGGAGAACGCTCTCGAGCGCGCGGTCGTGATGACGCCCGGCGAGATGGTCGAGCCGGCCGCGCTGCCGAAGGCCGTGGTCGAACGGCCGCCGATGCCGCTGGTCGGCGAGCAGCCGGCGCCGAACCCGACGCTCGAGGCGATCGAGCGGGCGTACATCGCCTGGGTGCTCCGCGCCGAAGGCGGGAACAAGACGCGCGCCGCCGAGATCCTGGGGATCGATCCCTCGACCCTCTACCGCAAGATCGCCCGCTACCGACTCGACCAGGTGTGATCGCCCGGGCGTGCGGCGCGGTGGCGCTGGTCGTGCTCGGCGTGAACCTCTGGGCCGCCACGGACGCGCCCGTCGGCGTCTTCTACGACGACGGCATCTACGCGGTCCTCGCCAAATCCCTGGCCACTGGTGAGGGCTACCGCTACCTGAACCTTCCCGGGCAGCCCCCGGCAGTGAAGTACCCGCCGGTCTACCCGTTCCTCCTCTCGCTCGTCTGGCGCTGGGGACCGCGGTTCCCCGCGAGCGTGGCGTGGATGAAGGCCCTCAACGGTGTGTGGATGGCGGGCACGGCGGCTCTCCTCGTTCTCTACCTGCGCAGGCGCCTCCGGCTCCCCGTGGGGTATGCCGTCGCCGTGCCGGTGCTCACGCTTGTGACCGTGCCGGTGCTCGCGTTCTCCACGCTTCTGTTCTCCGAGCCGCTCTTCCTCGTGCTGGGGCTGGCCGCGCTGTACGTGGCCGATCGGTCGCCTCTCTCGGTAGGCGCGGCGGCGCTGGCGGGTGTCTTCGCCGGAGCGGCGTTTCTCACCCGGAGCGTGGGGGCGACACTCGTGCTCGGTGTCGTCTTCGGGGCTTTCCTGCGCGGGCGAAGACAGGGGCTCGCCGCCCTTTCATGCGCCGCGGCGGTCAGCGCGCCCTGGGTCGTTTGGGTGGCGCTGAACGCCTCGGGGCTTGACCCGTTACTCCGCGGCCATTACGGGACGTACCTCGGCTGGTACCTCCAGGCGGTCGCGGAGGCACCCGCGACAACGCTGACGGCCGTTGTTCGGGAGAACCTGCGGTACTCACTCGCGGTGGCCGCGCCGGGCGCCGGCGCGCTTGCACAGGCTGCGGTCCTGATCTCGCTCACCCTCGGCGCAGCGTGGGGCGCCTGGCAGATGAGGCGCGAGGTCCCGGCCCTGGTAGCGTATCTCGCGTGCTACTCCGGTG
>JACQVD010000015.1 GCA_016209945.1 Gemmatimonadota bacterium | reverse complement strand
TTCGGGGGCAGAGCCCCGTGGCCGAGTCGGCGGTTCAGCGCCGGGCGGAGAAGAAAGCCGAGAGCAGGGCGCCGCACTCCTCCGCGAGCACGCCCCCCGCGACGTCTGCGCGGTGGTTGAGGCGCGGATGACGTAACAGGTCGTGCAGGGAGCCGGCCATGCCGGCCTTCTCGTCCCAGGCGCCGAAGACCACGCGCGGCACGCGCGCAAGCACGATCGCCCCACAGCACATGGCGCACGGCTCCAGCGTCACGTAGAGCGTAGTGCCGGCGAACGCTTCGGGACCGCGCAGCCCGGCCTCCATCGCCGCATCCACGCATACCACTTCCGCGTGACGCAGCGGGTCGCCCGACTCCCGCATCCCGTTCCGGCCGCGCGCCACGACCTCATCGCCGCGCATCAGCACCGCGCCGACCGGGACCTCCTCTGCAGCCTCCGCCGCGCGCGCCTCCTCGAGCGCCAGCCGCATGCCGCGCTCATCGCCCGCCCGCGCGCTAGGCACGCGCAGGCTCGGCCGCAGCCTTCGAGAACGTCAGGGCGTTCCCCGACGCCGCGCGGCCCACCCGAACCACGTCGCCGGCGACGAACTCCCCCTCCAGGACGGCGAGCGCGAGCGGGTTTTGCAGCAGCCGCTGGATCGCGCGCTTCAGGGGGCGGGCGCCGAAGACCGGGTCGTAGCCGTCGCTCGCGAGCAGGCGCTTCGCCTCCGGGGCGACCTCGAGCCCGAGCTTCTTCCCTGCGAGCAGCGCGGCAGCACGCGCCAGTTGCAGATCCACGATCCGATCGAGCTCCTCGGGGCCAAGCGGCCGGAAGATGATGGAGTCGTCCACGCGGTTCAGGAACTCGGGACGGAACTGCCGGAGCAGCGCCTCCATCACCCGGGTCTCGATCTCTTCCCAGTTGCGGGTGCCAAGCTCCAGGATCCACTGGCCGCCCAGGTTGGACGTCATGATGATGACCGTGTTGCGGAAGTCCACCGTGCGTCCCTGGGAATCCGTCAGCCGCCCGTCGTCGAGGATCTGGAGCAGCACGTTGAACACGTCCGCGTGCGCCTTCTCGATCTCGTCGAACAGGATGACGCTGTACGGCCGGCGCCGGACCGCTTCCGTGAGCTGTCCGCCCTCCTCGTAGCCCACGTACCCGGGCGGCGCCCCGATCATCCGCGCCACGGCGTGCTTCTCCATGTACTCCGACATGTCGAGGCGAACCAGGGCCCGCTCGTCGTCGAAGAGGAACTCCGCCAGGGCGCGCGCCGTCTCGGTCTTTCCGACGCCCGTGGGACCGAGGAAGATGAACGAGCCGGTCGGGCGACGAGGATCGGAGAGTCCGGCCCGCGACCGGCGCACCGCGTTCGCCACCGCCTCCACCGCCTCGCGCTGACCCACGACCCGCGCCGCGAGGTGCTCCTCCAGGTGCGCCAGGCGCTCCTTCTCCGATTCCATCATTCGAGCGACCGGAATGCCGGTCCAGCGCGCGACGATCTCGGCCACGTCTTCGGCGTCCACCTCTTCCTTGAGGTACTTGCCCTCGCGCTGCAGCTCGGCCAGCTTCGCTTCGGCCTCCTTCAGTTCACGCAGGGCCGCCGGCGCCGTTCCGTAGGTGAGCTCGGCCGCTTTCGCCAGGTCGCCGCGCCGGGTCGCCTGCTCTGCTTCGCCGCGCAGCGTCTCGGTCCGCGCCTTGAGCTCGCAAATCCTCTGGATGGCCTCCTTCTCGGCCTGCCAGCGCACCTTCATCCCACCCGCTCGCTCGCGCGCCTCGGCGAGCTCCCGCTCGAGCCCGGACAATCGTTCCCGGCTGGCCCGATCCTGCTCCCGACCGAGCGCCGCCTTCTCGATCTCGAGCTGCACGATGCGGCGCTCCACCTCGTCAATCTCCGAGGGGAGGGAGTCAATCTCGATCCGAAGCCGCGACGCAGCCTCGTCAACGAGGTCAATCGCCTTGTCGGGCAGGAAGCGGTCGCCGATGTAGCGATCCGCCATGGTCGCCGCGGCGACGATCGCCGGATCGGTGATCCGCACGCCGTGGTGGACCTCGTACCGCTCCTTGAGGCCCCGCAGGATCGCGATCGTGTCCTCGACCGACGGCTCGCCCACGAGGACCGGCTGGAACCGCCGCTCCAGCGCGGCGTCCTTCTCGATGTGCTTGCGGTACTCGTCGAGCGTGGTCGCGCCGACGACGTGGAGCTCGCCCCTGGAGAGGAGAGGCTTGAGCATGTTCGCGGCGTCCACGGCGCCCTCGGCCGCCC
>JACQVD010000014.1 GCA_016209945.1 Gemmatimonadota bacterium | reverse complement strand
GTGTCCCTCTCGCAGTCAAGCCCCCTTGTGCCTTTGCACTCATCGCGCGATTGCCGGCCGCGCTGAGGGGACCTTTGCTCGCCTCCGTTACTCGTTGGGAGGCGACCGCCCCAGTCAAACTGCCCACCTGGCACGGTCCCCGAGAAGGCTTCACTTCTCTCGGTTAGAGCTCCGACAAGACAAGGGTGGTATTTCACCGGTGGCTCCCCGAGGACTGGCGTCCCCGGTTCACAGCCTCCCACCTATGCTACACATGCCGAGCCAGAACCCAATGCCAGGATGCAGTAAAGGTGCACGGGGTCTTTTTGTCCAGCCGCGGGGACTCGGTATCCTCACCGAGACTCCAATTTCGCCGAGCCCTCGGTCGAGACAGCCCTCAGGTCGTTACGCGATTCATGCAGGTCGGAACTTACCCGACAAGGAATTTCGCTCGGTTCACCCTCCCGGTTTCCCGAGAGGCCGGACTTTATCTTGACCGACCGCGATTCATCTGCTCGGCGATGCGGCGGATCTGCTCGATCCCCTCCGCCGTCAGATGGTCGCCCCTCTCCATCATCAGAAGCACACGCCGGAACTTCTGGAAGTCGATGCGCTTCTTCGATTGGAGTGGATGCTTGACGAAGAACGGGACGATTCGGTGGAGCAGATGCTCCCGATTGCGCACCCGATAGGCCATCCGGTCGTCGCGGTTCCTGCGAACCACGCCGCACTCGAAAAAGGCCCTCAGGGCGTGCAGCAGCTGAACGTCACGCTCGTGCTGCACAACGGTGAACTCGGGCAGGATCTGAACTCCCGCCTTCATTTCCGGGTGCCGACTCACGCCCACGTGAAAGCACCCTTCACCGTCCACGAACCCCACGACCCATCCGGCGTCAAGCTTCACGGCCAGCCCCGAACGTAAAGTCTCTGAGGGTTCCCGGCGCGGTCGCCGGGTCTTCCCTGCGGATCATCCCCGTGTCCGCCGGATTCTTACTGCCGGGGAACGAGCCCCGACGAGTACCGGTCGGCTGTTGAGGACCTCCCCGCATATGGTTCGGTTTTACTAAGGCTAGCGATATGCTGACCTTAGGACCGTTATAGTTACGGCCGCCGTTTACCGGGGCTTCAGTTTGGGGCTTCGCAGAACCTCGCGGTCCCGCTAACCCCTCCCTTTAACCTTCCGGCACCGGGCACGCGTCAGTGCCTATACGTCGTCTCCGACGACTTCGCAGGCACCTGTGTTTTTACTAAACAGTCGCTTGAGGCGTTTCTCTGCGGCCCGTCTCGGCTCGGAGTGTACCTCCTCACCTACTGCGGGCTCCCCTTCTCCCGAAGTTACGGGGACAACTTGCCGAGTTCCTTGACCGAGGCTCACTCGAGCGCCTGAGGCTTCTCGCCTCGCCTACCTGTGTCGGTTTGCGGTACGGTCACCCCGGAGCACTTGCACGCGAGGCTTTTCTCGGCAGTGCGCTCCAGACCCCTTGGCGGGGGCTTACGCCCCCTTCGGCATCCGGTCTCGGCTCATCCCGGCGGATTTGCCTACCGGGAATGCCTACGCCGTTGCATCGGGACGTCCAACACCCGACGGGCCCTTCGCCTCTGCGTCCCCCCTCGTGCTCAGCGCGCTCCGAGATGGTACGGGAATGTTGACCCGTTTCCCATCAGCTACGCCTTACCGGCCTCGCCTTAGGAGCCGACTGACCCTGAGCTGATTGACATGGCTCAGGAAACCTTAGGCTTTCGGCGACCGGGGTTTTCACCCGGTTTCTCGCTACTCATTCCGGCATCCTCACTTCCCACAGCTCCACGGACGCTCTCGCCCCCGCTTCGCCGCCGTGGGAACGCTCCCCTACCGCGCCACGATTCCCGAAGGAACCGCGACGCCCACCGCTTCGGTGGCTGGCTTGAGTCCCGACCATTTTCGGCGCGGGCGCACTTGACTGGTGAGCTGTTACGCACTCTTTCAAGGATGGCTGCTTCTAAGCCAACCTCCCAGCTGTCTCAGCGCACCCACATCCTTTTCGCCACTTAGCCAGCACTCCGGGACCTTAGCGGATGGTCTGGATTCTTTTCCTCTCGCGTACGGACATTATCGCCCGCACACTGTCTCCCTGGGTCCGACTCCAGGCATTCGGAGTTTGGTTGGGTTTGGTAGGTTGTTAGACCCCCTAGCCCATCCAGTGCTCTACCTCCCGAAGTCACCTCCCAGAGGCCATACCCCAATATGTTTCGGGGAGAACCAGCTATCTCCAGTCTTGATTAGCCTTTCACTCCCACCCACAGCTCATCCGAGCGGTTTTCAACCCACAACGGTGCGGACCTCCACGAGGTTTTACCCTCGCTTCATCCTGGCCATGGGTAGATCGACTGGCTTCGGGTCTGCCCCTGCGAACTCGACGCCCGTTTCGGACTCGCTTTCGCTACGGCTCCGGGCCTTAAGCCCTTAACCTCGCCCGCAAGGGCAACTCGCCGGATCATAATGCAAATGGCACGCGGTCAGGGCCCCACACTCCGAAGAGCATGAGTTTCACCCCTCCCACCGCTCCCAGGCACAAGGTTTCAGGTTCTATTTCACTCCCCGCTAGGGGTTCTTTTCACCTTTCCCTCACGGTACTCGTGCACTATCGGTCACAGGCAAGTATTTAGCCTTGGAGGATGGTCCCCCCGGATTCGACCGGGATTTCACGTGTCCCGGCCTACTCAGGAACCCGGCCTAGGGAGTCGCCTCGTTTTCGCCTACGGGACCGTCACCCTCTGTGGTCGGCCTTTCCAGACCGTTCGACTCACGAGACGATTGGTAACTCCCCCTGACCCCCGGAGAGGTCAGCGGCCGGACCCTACAACCCCGTACCGGCAACGGCTCCGGCCTTCTGCACCGGCACGGTTTGGGCTCTTCCCCGTTCGCTCGCCGCTACTAAGGGAATCGCGTTGCTCTCTCTTCCTCCGGGTACTGAGATGTTTCAGTTCCCCGGGTCTGCCTCCCATGCGCTTGCGCACACAGGATGGCTCGGGTTTCCCCGAGCCGGGTTTCCCCATTCGGAGATCCCGGGATCAAAGCTCGCTTGCGGCTCCCCCGGGCTTATCGCAGCTTGCCACGTCCTTCGTCGCCCGCCTGTGCCAAGGCATCCACCTTGCGCCCTTCACGCTCGATACCTAAGCCCCAAAAAACCCAGATCCCCACAACACCCCGAGTTGTCAAACAGCAGTGCCGTTTAACGGCAAGCACTGGAGTTTAGCCGCCGAGCGGCTGGGAGTCAAGCGACCACGCCACTCGCAATTCGCATGGCCGTCCCTGCCCTTCTACATTGCGCGGCCGTGGCCTCCACCTCCGAGTCGCAACCCGTACCTCGGGCGAGGATCAGCGCCCACGGGGCCGCCCGCCTGAGCCACGGTCACCCCTGGGTCTATCGGGGCGATCTCCTGCGGGCTCCGGCAGAAGAGCCAGGCGTCGTAGCCCTGGAGGGCCCACACGGCGAACCTCTCGGATGGGCGTTCTGGAGCCCGCAGTCCCAGATCTCGCTTCGCTGGCTGGCCCCCGCCGAGGTCGATCCGCCACCACCCGATCCGCGCTTCTGGCGCCGGCGCCTCGAAGAGGCGCTGGCGTACCGGCAGTCCCTCGAGATCGACGCGACGGCATACCGGATCGTACACGCCGAGGCCGACGGGTTCCCGTCGATCATCGTGGATCGGTACGGGGACTACCTGGTCCTCCAAACCCTGTCGGCGGGCGCCGAGCGGGTCCGCGACGTCCTCACGCACGAGCTCGTCGAGTGTCTGTGTCCGAACGGGATCCTAGCGCGCAATGACCCGCCGGTCCGCACGCACGAGGCGCTTTCCCGCGAGGTCGTCCTGCTGCACGGCGAGGTGCCCAAGGGCGTGGAGGTTCGGGAAGGGAGCGCGCGCTACCTCGCGGCGCTGTGGGACGGGCAGAAGACGGGTGCCTTCCTCGACCAGCGGGAGAACCGGATCGCCGTGCGAGCCCTCGCCCGGGGGCGCGCGCTGGACGCCTTCTGTTATCACGGTTTGTTCGCGCTGCATCTGGCGGCGGCGGGAGCGGACGAGGTCGTCGCGCTGGACAGCTCGGCGGCCGCCATCGCCCGCACCCGCGAGAACGCCGAACGGAACGGCATGGGCGCGGTGGTCCGCGCCCACGAGGCGAACGCCTTCGATTTTCTCCGCGCCGAGCTCGCGCGCGGCGCGCGCTACGACGTCATCGTCCTCGACCCGCCCGCGTTCGCGAAGACGCGGGCCGCCCTCCCGCGCGCCACCGCCGCCTACAAGGAGATCAACCTGCGAAGCCTCGAGCTTCTAGCGCCGGGCGGCCACCTCTTCACGGCGAGCTGTAGCTACCATCTGCAGGTCCCGGACTTCCTGCGTATGCTCCGCTCGGCGTGCGCGGATAGCGGCCGTCGGGTTCGGCTGTGCGCGCTGCGGGGGCAGGCGGCGGACCATCCCGTCGTGCTCACGATCCCGGAGACGTGGTACCTGAAGGCCGCGATCCTCCAGGCGATCGACTGACGGAAAACGCCCGACCCGAGCGGAAAAATAGAGACCCGGGGGTTGCGCTCCAGCCCTGCGCCGACTCCCGCCAAGTCGAACGCATTTCTTATGACCTCACGCAACCACCGGGTCCCAATCGTCGTGCGACGAGGCCTCCCTGGCGCGCTCGTGGGCGGCCGAGGCGAACTCGGCAACGGTGAGCCGAGGCGGCCCACGGCGCGCACCGGCAGGCCCGTTCTAGTGGTCTCCGATCCCCTCCGCGTTCCTCAGCAGGAGCGGGATGACCTCGGGGTGGTAGCTCTCCTGCTCCCGCCTGCTTTGTTTGTCACGGTACATCCGCTGGTCCGCGACCATGAAGAGGTCCTCGGCCGTGCGCCCGTCGCGCGGGAAGACCGCCTCGCCGATGCTCACGCCCACGCCCACGACGCGCCCTTTCCGAACCGTCATCCGGCAGTTCTCCACGGACTCCTTGATGCGCGCCGTGAGGGCCGGGAGGTGATCCACGGAGATGTTCGGGAGCACCGCGATGAACTCGTCGCCCGCATAGCGAGCCAAGAGGTCGTCGGCATACCGCAGCTCGCTCTGGACCCGGCTCGCCACCTTCTTCAGCATCTCGTCGCCGATGTGGTGGCCGTAGAGGTCGTTGACGCGCTTGAAGCGGTCCAGGTCCATCATCAGGATGGCCAGCGGCTGGCCGGTCTGCGCCGCCCGCTGCAACTCGCGGTCGAGGAACGCGTACAGGAACCGGGAATTCCGGAGACCCGTCAGCAGGTCCGTGTGGGCGACCTCGTGGGTCCGCTCGTAGTCGAGCGCGTTCCCCACCGCGACGCCCGCGTGCTGCGCCACGATATCGAGCACGCGAAGCGCATCATCGGAGTAGCCGCCCGGCCAGTCGGTGTAGAGTGCCAGCACGCCGCGCGTCGAGCCGTCGCGATCCTTGAGGGGGAGGATCGCCGAGTTCGTGAACTCGTCGGCCCCGGTCCCGAGGAACGGGCGGAGGTCGAGCGCCGGCTTCCCGCCCACCGCGCGAACCCCCGTCCTGGCCACCCATCCGCTGAGTCCCTCGCCCGCGCCCAGCGTGACGCCGCGCAAGCGCTCCGCGTGCCGGCCGCGCGCATGCACCGCCCGCAGGTCCTCGCCCTCGACGAGGTAGATCACGCAGGTCCCGAACCCCACGATGCGCTCCAGCTTCGCCGAGATGATGGGGAGCACCTCGTCGAGGTTCAGGCTCGCGCCGAGCGTCTGCGCGATCTCGTAGAGCGAGACGATCTCGCGGCGCGCCGCTGCGATATCGCCGAGGGGCGTCGTGATCGAATGGGGCGCCGCCCTCTGGGACTCCAAAGGCTCGTCGGCCGACGGGGCATGTCGCGAGAGGAGCGGATCGCCGTGCTCGACGGCCTTCACCTTCGCTTCGGCCGCTTCCACGATCAGGAGGAAGTGTCCGACGAGGCTCGGGTCGAGGCTCTGGCCCGCCTCGCGCTCGAGCACGGTACGCGCCTCTTCGCGCGAGTAGCCGAGCCGGTACGGCCGCTCCGAGAGGAGCGCGTCGTAGCAATCCACCACGGCGAGGATGCGCGCCCCCAGCGGGATCTCTTCGCCCCGTAGCCCCGCCGGGTAGCCCCCGCCGTCCCAGCGCTCGTGGTGATGTCGGACGGCTTCCACGACCTCGGCCGGGAACGGCGCGCGCTCCAGGAGCGCAGCCCCCGTGACGGGGTGGAGCCGCACCTTGGCCCACTCCGCTTCGGTCAAGGGCCCGGGCTTGTGCAGGATGTACTCGGGAATCGCCAGAAGGCCGACATCGTGCAGCAGCGCAGCCTGCTCGAGCGCCGTGACCGTGGACTCAGGCAACCGGAGGGCCTGGGCGAGCTCGCTCGCGAAGATCTGGACACGCCGCGCGTGACCGAGGGTGACCTGGTCCTTGGCATCGATCGCGAGGGCGAGCACTTCGAGCATGGCCCCGTGCAGCCCTTTCACCTGGCGGAGAGCCTCGGCCTCCCTCGTCAGGTGCCTCCACACATAGCCCGCGCTCCCGAGCGCTATGCCGAGGAAGAGCGCGGCCCACAGGACGCGCGTCCACGCGGAGGCCGTGAGCGCCTCGTACGCCAGCGGCGTCGCCGCCAGCGTAGCAAGTACTGCGACGCCCCAGAGCCGCCTGGGGGGATTGGCTCGGGTGCCTTTCACAGGACTCCTCTTGTCAGGCCGCCGCATGGGCGCTCCCCTCCGCGGGGGCCGGCTAGAAGAAGGGCAAGCGGCGTACCCGACCCGGCTATCGCGCTTCAGTCCCGTAACGTATTGGAATCTAATGGATTACGGATTTGAACCCCGGGCCCGAGAGGCGCATACGGCGGGAGGCTTGGGTCAAAACTACGGCCCGAAAGGACACTTTGACCGAAAAGTGCTTGTTTCTGCCGCCAAGGCCACGTATTGTGCAGCGCTTACTCGCTGCCGCGCCCCCATCCGGAAAGCCCGTGAAGAACCGAACAGCAGCAACAGGGAGACGTCGCCCGACAAGCGACAAGTGGCGGCTCGAGCTCGGGGACTATCTGCGACTGGGAGAGATTCTCCGGAAGGGCGGCGTGGACGCGTTCGCCGACGCGCTCCGCCTCTTGGGAGCCGAGACCGGCCTCGTCTCCGCTCTCTGGCTCAACGACGCGGGATGGCGGATGGCGGCGGCACACCCTTCTGACCTGAGCTTCCCGGACGATCTCACCGGCCGCATAGGCCGCTGGGTTGCCGGTCTTCGCGACCCGGTGTGGTGGGACGCCGGCACTCCCCCGCTGGCAGGGCTCGCCCTCGCGCCGGGAGCGTCTCACGTCGCCTGGCCGCTGCGGCATGGCGGGGACCTCCTCGGGCTCTGGGTTGCAAGCGGATCGCATCTGGACGCCCTCCAACCCGCGGCACAGCTCCTCGCTTTCGCGGCGCGATGCGCGCTTCTCACGGGCCCTTCGGCTCGCCCCCGCGCGTCTAAGAAGGAGTTCATGGACGCGGTCGTGGATGCGCTGCCCATCGGCCTGTACGTCGTCGATCGCCACTACCGCATCGTCGCCTGGAACCAGATGCGCGAGACGGGGACCCAGGGGATCGCGCGCGAGGACGCGATCGGGCAACGCGTCTTCGACGTGTTGCACCGGCAGCCTCGCGAGAAGCTCCAGGCCGAGCTCGACGACATCTTCCGGACGGGCCGCCTCTACAGCTACGAGGTCGAGACGGGACCGCCGAACGAGCGCCGCCACTTCTATATCACGAAGGTGCCGATGCGCCTCGGCGAGCGCGACGAGGTCACGCACGTGATCACGATCGGCGAGGACATCACCGAGCAGCGGCGGGCGCAGGAACAGATCGCCCACGCGGAAAAGCTGGCCGCCCTCGGCCAGATGGTGGCCGGCGTCATGCACGAGATCAACAACCCGCTGGCCACGATCGCCGCCTGCACCGCCGCCCTCAAGGATCACGCGTCGGCGGAGGAGGCGGACCTGCTGGCGGTCATCGAGGCCGAAGTGGACCGCTGCACACAGATCGCGCGCGACCTCCTGTCTTTCAGCCGGCCGGCGCCGAGCGAGAAGGCGGAGGTGGACGTTCAGGAGATCGTGGACGAGGCGCTGCGGCTGCTCCAGCACCACGGCCGCTTCCGGAAGATCCGCGTCCAGCGCGAGTACGTGTACGATCTCCTACGCGTCTGGGCGAATGCCGACGCGCTCGTCCAGGTGTTCGTAGCGCTCGCCCTGAACGCCCTGGACGCCATGGGAGAGGAGGGCGAGCTCCGCGTCCGCTCCGAGATGGCGAGCGAGGGCGAGGTGGCCGTCTCGTTCATCGACACCGGGTGCGGCATAGCACCCTCCGACCTTCCGAGGATCTTCGAGCCGTTCTACACCACGAAGCCGGCGGGCAAGGGGACGGGCCTGGGCCTCTCCATCTGCCACGGCATCATCAGCGAGCACGGCGGGCGAATCGAGGTGAACTCGACGCTCGGCGTCGGCAGCAACTTCCGCGTCGTGCTCCCGGTCGCGAAGCCCACCGATGGCGTCTGAGATCCGGGTCCTCCTCGCCGACGACAACGTCGAGTTCGCCCGGATCCTGAGCGCCCAGCTCCGCAAGCGCGGCTTTCGCGTGGACGTCGCGTACGAAGGCCGCGAGGCGCTCCGCCGCCTCCAGGAGGACGAGTTCGACGTCGCGGTCCTCGACCTCATCCTGCCGGACCTGGACGGGATCGCCGTCCTGCGGGAGATCCGGCAGGCGGACGCCCCACCCGAGGTCATCATGCTCACCGGGAACGCCACGGTGGAGACCGCCGTGGCCGCCGTGAAGCTTGGCGCCGAGGACTACGTCCCGAAGCCGTGCAGGCCCGAGGAACTCGAGATCAAGATCCGCAAGGCGTACGAGGCCCGGCTCCTGCGCCGCGAGAACACCCGGCTCCAGGCTCGGCTCTCCCGCCACGAGATCTTCCCGGAGATCGTGACCGCCGGCGGGATGCACCGCGTGCTCGAACTCGTTCGCAAGATCGCGCCCACCGACAACCCCGTCCTCGTCACGGGCGAGTCGGGCGTCGGGAAGGAGCTCGTGGCCCGGGGCATCCACCGGCTGTCGCAGCGCGGCGCGGCCCCGCTCGTGGACATCAACTGCGCGGCCATTCAGGATACCCTGCTGGAGTCCGAGCTCTTCGGGCACGAACGGGGGGCCTTCACGGGCGCCACGACGCGCAAGCTCGGGCTCTTCGAGCTCGCCGACGGCGGAACCGTGCTCATGGATGAGATCGTGGAGTTGGTGCCGCGCCTCCAGGCCAAGCTCCTGCGCGCGCTGGAGATGGGAGCCTTCTTCCGCGTGGGCGGCACGAGACAGGTGCAGGTGAACATCCGGCTCATCGCGGCCACGAACCGCGACATCGACCGGGCGGTGCGCGACGGCGCCTTCCGGGAGGACCTCTACTACCGCGTGAGCACGTTCCGGGTGCACGTGCCTCTGCTCCGGGAGCGGCCCGAGGACATCGCCGTACTGGCGCAGCACTTCCTCTCGAACGCGAGACCCGATGCACCCAAGCTCAGCGAGGAGGCGATCGTAGCGCTGCAGCGCTACCCCTGGCCGGGAAACGTGCGCGAGCTCAAGAACATCATGGAGCGGGCCGCGATCCTCGCGTCGGGTCCCATCCTCAGCCCCGAGGACCTTCCGGCCGATCTCGAGGCGGGCCCGCTCCGCCCGGCCGCAGAGCCACAGCCGATCGGGGAGCCCGTTCCCCTCGACGATGTGGAGCGCGAGCACATCGCCGCGGTGCTGGCGCGCACCGGCTGGCATCAGGGGAAGGCGGCGGCGATCCTCGGGATCTCGCCCAAGACGCTCTACAGGAAGATCCGCGAGTACGGGCTGAAGCGCCCCTAGACTTCTGTTGCCTCCTCGCTCAGGACCGCGACTTCGTTCTCCACCACCTGAACGAAGCCGCCCGAGACGCGGAAGCGGAGCGTGCCATTCTTGGATGTCTCCAGCCGGAGCGTCCCCGATCCCAGAAGTGCCAAGAGCGGCGCGTGGTCGTGCAGGATCCCGATCTCGCCGTCCCACGCAGGGACGACGGCGAAGGTCGCCTCGCCTTCGTACACCTTCCGCTCGGGCGTGATGACCGCGACGTGGAAGGGCCGCCCGGAGCCGATGGCGATCACGCCGTCCGCCCCTCCAGCGTCTTCGCCTGCTCGATGACCTCCTCCATGTCGCCGACCATGTAGAACGCCGCCTCCGGCAGGTGATCGAACTCGCCGGCGACCACCCGCTCGAACGACTCGATCGTGTTCTCGAGCTTCACGTAACGGCCGTCGCGGCCCGTGAACTGCTCGGCCACGAAGAAGGGCTGCGAGAGGAACCGCTGGATCCGCCGGGCCCGCCCCACGATCACCTTGTCCTCCTCGGAGAGCTCCTCGATCCCCAGGATCACGATGATGTCCTGGAGGTCCTTGTACCGCTGGAGGATCTGCTGGACCTCACGCGCGACCCGGTAGTGCCGCTCCCCCACGTACTGCGGGTCGAGGATCCGGCTCGTGGAGTCGAGCGGGTCCACCGCGGGGTAGATCCCCATCTCCACGATCTGGCGAGAGAGCACGGTCGTGGCATCGAGGTGCGTGAAGGTCGCGGCTGGCGCCGGGTCCGTGAGGTCGTCGGCCGGGACGTAGATCGCCTGCACCGCCG
Organism: Gemmatimonadota bacterium; assembly: GCA_016209945.1. Classification (GTDB taxonomy): domain Bacteria; phylum Gemmatimonadota; class Gemmatimonadetes; order Palauibacterales; family KS3-K002; genus JACQVD01. The sequence continues at coordinate 30,758 of JACQVD010000014.1, read as the reverse complement.
TGATCGAGCCGTCCCTCGTGGAGACGATCCGTTCCTCCAGCTCGCCCAGCTCCGTGTTCAGCGTCGGCTGGTAGCCCACGGCGCTCGGCATGCGGCCGAGGAGCGCCGAGACCTCCGAACCCGCCTGCACGAACCGGAAGATGTTGTCGATGAAGAGGAGCACGTCCTGCTTCTCCACATCGCGGAAATACTCGGCGACGGTGAGCGCCGAGAGCCCGACCCGCAGCCGCGCGCCCGGCGGCTCGTTCATCTGGCCGTAGACGAGCGCCGTCGAGGGGAGCACCCCGGACTGCTTCATCTCCAGCCACAGGTCGTTCCCCTCGCGCGTCCGCTCGCCCACGCCGCCGAACACGGAGCGGCCTCCGTGCTCCATGGCGATGTTGTGGATGAGCTCCATGATGATCACCGTCTTCCCGACGCCGGCGCCGCCGAAGAGGCCGGTCTTTCCACCCTTCACGTAGGGGGCGAGAAGATCGATGACCTTCACACCCGTCTCGAAGATCTCGGGCCTCGGGTTGATGTCCGTCATCTTCGGCGGGGGCCGGTGGATGGACCACCGCTCCTTGACGTCCGGGAGCGGCCCCTGCTCGTCCACGGGCTCACCGATCACGTTCAGGATGCGCCCGAGCGGCGCTTTCCCCACCGGCACGGTGATCGGGCCTCCGGTGTCGCTGACCTCCATCCCGCGGACGACCCCGTCGGTGGAGTCCATGGCGACGCTGCGCACGCGATTGCGCCCGAGGTGCTGCTGCACCTCGCAGACGAGGCGGATCGGCGGGCCGCCCTCCCCGGGGTGCTCGAGGAGGAGCGCGTTGTAGATCTCCGGCAGGCGCTCCGGGTCGAACTCCACGTCCACCACGGGCCCGATCACCTGCACGACTTTTCCGACGTTCCGTTTCTGTGCCATCGACTCCACACTCCATCCGGGCGCTAGCCCTTGAGGGCCTCCGCGCCGCCCACGATCTCTGCCAGCTGCTGCGTGATCTCCGCCTGCCGTGCCTTGTTCAGGGTGCGGGTCAGCCGCTCGATCATGTCCTCCGCGTTGTCGGTCGCGTTCTTCATGGCCGTGCGCCGCGCACCCTGCTCCGACGCGGCGTTCTCGACGAGCGCACGGTAGATGGTGTTCCTCACGTACAGCGGAACGACGCGCGCCAGGATCTCGTCGGCGGAGGGCTCAAAGAGATAGTGGATCGCCCGGCCCACGCCCTTCTCGCGCGCCGGGGTCACCGGCAGGATCCGCATGCGGACCGCCGGCGTCGAGACCGGGCTCTTGAAGTGCGCGAAGACGACGTCCACGGCGTCGAGCTCGCCCGTCTCGAAGCGCAGCATGAGGGGATCGGCGAGGGAGCGCGCGTCGGCGAGGGCCGGCCGGTCCCCGATGTCGCTGCGTGCCAGGGCCAGGGGAATGCGCCGGAACCGAAACGCCGCCACCCCTTTGCGCCCGGCGACGTGCAGCTCCGTCTCCACACCCGCCGCCCGGTGCTCCGCCATGGCCGCCTGGGCCTCGCGGATGAGGTTCGCGTTGAAGGCGCCCGCCAGCCCCCGGTTGCTGGTCAGGAGCAGCACCGCCGCCCGGCGCGGCCTCACCGGCTGCCGCAGGATCGGGTAGCGCTCGGCCAGCTCGGGCGTGAACAGCCGGGCCATGACCTCCGCGAGCTTCGCCGCGTAGGGCCGCGCGGCCACCACGCGCTCCTGGGCGCGCCGCAACTTCGACGCGGCGACCATCTCCATGGTGTGCGTGATGTCGCGCGTCTTTCGGACCGCGCGGATCCTCCGGCGGACGAGGCGCGCTTTCTGCATGGCGCTAGGCGCCGAACTCCTTCTTCTTGCTCACGGTGAGCCGGCGGTACTCCTCGATCGCCGCCTGGAGCTTTCGCTCCACGTCCTCCGAGAGGTCCTTCGTCTCGCGGATCGCCTTCCCCACCTCCGGGCGCGTCGCCCGCATGTACTCGTGGAAGCCCGTCTCCCAGTCCGCCACGTCCGCGACCGGCGCGTCGTCCAGGTGGCCGCGCGTCACCGCGTAGATGATCATCACTTGCTGCTCGACCGGCGTCGGCACGAACTGGAGTTGCTTGAGCACCTCGACGACGCGCTGCCCGCGGTTCAGCTGCCGCTGGGTCACGGGATCGAGCTCGGTCCCGAGGAGCGCGAACGCCTCCAGCTCGCGGTACTGCGCCAGGTCGAGGCGCACGCGGCTCGCCACCTTCTTCATCGCCTTGATCTGCGCCGCACCGCCGACCCGCGAGACCGAGATCCCCACGTTGATCGCCGGCCGCACGCCGGCGTAGAAGAGATCGGACTCCAGGTAGATCTGCCCGTCGGTGATCGAGATCACGTTCGTCGGGATGTACGCCGCCACGTCGCCCGCGAGCGTCTCCACGATCGGGAGCGCCGTGAGAGAGCCGCCCGGCTTCTCGATCTCGGGATGGCCGCGGAGAACCTTCGTGTCGTCCGTGATCTTCGCCGCGCGCTCGAGGAGCCGCGAGTGGTTGTAGAAGATGTCGCCCGGGTACGCTTCGCGTCCCGGCGGCCGGCGCAGCACGAGCGAGAGCTGCCGGTACGCCTGGGCCTGCTTCGACAGGTCGTCGTAGATGCAGACGGTGTGGCGCCCCTCCTTGTACATGAAGTACTCCGCCATGGCGCAGCCGCAGTAGGGTGCGACGTACTGGAGCGTGGCCGGATCGCTCGCGGTCGCCACGACCACGATCGTGCGCTCCATCGCACCCTCGCGCCCAAGCCGATCGATGACGCCGGCGACCGTGGAGGCCTTCTGCCCGATCGCCACGTAGATGCAGACGACGTCGCCGCCGCGCTGGTTGAGGATCGTGTCCACCGCGATCGCCGTCTTCCCCGTCCCCCGGTCGCCGATGATGAGCTCCCGCTGGCCGCGACCGATGGGGATCATCGAGTCGATCGCCTTGATCCCCGTCTGGAGCGGCTCCTTCACGGGCTGCCGGAACACGATCCCCGGCGCCTTGCGGTCCACCTTCATATGGGTGGCGGCCTCGATGGGGCCCTTCCCATCGAGCGGCTCGCCCAGGGGGTTCACGACGCGGCCGATGAACGCCGGCCCGGCGGGGACCGACAGGGTCCGGCCCGTGCGGCGGGCCCGGTCGCCCTCCTTCAGCTTGAGGTAGTCGCCCATGATCACGAGGCCGACGTTGTCCTCCTCCAGGTTCAGGGCCAGCCCGGTGACGATCTCCCCTGTCTCCGAGGACTCGATCTCGATCATCTCGCTGGCCATGGCCTTGGAGAGGCCCCAGATGCGCGCGACCCCATCCTTCACCTCGAGGACCTCGCCCACCTCCTCGCTGCGCAGGGCTTCCTCGTAGCGCTCGATCTGCTGGAGGAGCGCCTTCTTGATCTCGCCTGCCCGAAGCCGTGTCTCTACACCCGCCATGTGGAATGCTCGCTGTTCACCGAACTCTGACCGTTCTGGGGTTTCACCGCAACCGGGCCGCCCGCCCGGCCGGGGGTCACGCGGCCGCCGCCCCTTCCCCTTGCAGCAGCCGCTTCCGCATCTGCACGAGTCGCCGCCGGAGGGAGCCGTCCAGGACCCGGTCCTCGACCCGCACGATGAGGCCGCCGAGGATCTTCGGCTCGATCCGATAGTGCGCCACGACGGGACGGCCCGCCCAGGCGGAGACGGCGGACTCGATCCGATTGCGGAGCCCGGCATCCGGCTCGCTCGCCAGCACGATCTCCGCGTCCACGCGTCCCATCTGTTCGTTCAAGAGGCGCCAGAACGCGGACGCGATCTCGCCGATGAGCGCCTGCCGCCCGTTGTCCAGGAGGACGAACAGGAACCGGAGGAAACCTTCGGGCACGCTCCCCCCGAGCCCGCGCCTCAGCAGCTCTTTCTTCTCGCCGACCGGGACGCGCGGGGTTTCCAGGAATCGCCTCAGCTCGGGCTCCCGCCGAACCCAGTCGGCGAAGTCGCCGAGCGCCTGCGCATAGGCGTCTACGTTCTCCTGGAGGGCGAGCTCCAGGAGAACCTCGGCGTAGTTCCGCGCGACCGTTCCGACCGCTCCCTCGTTCACGTCGGGGCTAGCTCCGTCGCTCGGTGCGGGCGGCGCCCTCCGCCGCTTCCCGGTCCGCGGTCCGGGCGCCGCCGGGGGCCGCGAGCTGGGCGAGCACCTCCTCGACGAGCCGGCGGCTCTCGGCGCCGTCGAGCTTCTGGCGCAGGAGCCTGGACGCCGCCGCGAGTGCCAGGTCCACCGCCTCGCGCCGCAGCGATTCCATGGCGCGCTCCCACTCGCGCTGGACGTCCCTCTTGGCGCGCTCCAGCATCTCCTCCTGTTCGCGCCGCCCCTCCGCCAGGAGCTCGTCCCGGATGCGCTCGGCGGCCCGGCGCGCCTCGGCGAGGACCTCCTGCGCCTCCCGCCGTGCTTCCGCCTGGAGCTGGCGGTACTGCTCGAGGAGCTTTGCCGCCTCGTCCCGCTCGCGCTGCGCCTCGTCCAGCGCCTCCTGGATCCGTCGCTCCCGCTCCTCCAGGACACGCAGGAGCGGCTTCCACGCGGTCTTCGCCAGTACGAAGACCAGCAGCAGGAAGATGACCCAGGTCCACACGGCGAGACCCGCGCTCGGACTGAAGAGGGGATTCCCGCCCGCGGCCTCCTCTTCCGCCCGTAGGACCGCCGGATGCGCCAGCACCCCGAGAGCCCCGCACACCGCGAGGCTCATCCCGTTCCAGCCGCCGCGTCCCGGTCTCACTCGGCCGACAGCCGTCACTTGATGAGCGCGATCACGAGCGCGAACAAGGTCGCCCCTTCGATCAGCGCCGCGAGGATGATCGACGCGGTCTGGATGTTGCCATACGCCTCGGGCTGCCGTGCGATCCCCTCGGCCATGGAGCTCCCGATCCGGCCGATGCCGAGCCCCGCCCCGATGACGGCCAGGCCGGCACCGATCACAGCAAGCCCAGGCCCAACCGCGGCCTCCTGAACCGCGCCTACGAGGAGTGGGAACATGGTCTCTCCTTCCTGCCAGGTCAGTGTCCGTGACGAATGAGGCCGACGAAGACGGACGTGAGCATGGCGAAGATGTACGCCTGCAAGAGCGCCACGAAGATCTCCAGAACCATGACGAAGAGAGCCAGGCCGAGCGACCCCACGATCGCCAGGCCGCCGACGAGCTTCCACTGCGCGCCCGGCGCCTGAACCAAGGCGCCGTACGTCAGGATGAGCCCGACGAGCGAGAGGATCACGAAGTGGCCGGCCGTCATGTTGGCAAAAAGCCGGATGGCGAGCGCGAACGGCTTCGCCAGCTTCCCCAGGATCTCCACCGGCGTCATGACCGCCGCCATCACGATCTGCCCGTACCAGGGGAGCCCCTCGGGCACGAACACGATCGTCCTGAGATACCCGCGCGGGCCGAGGCTGAGGAACCCCGAGACCTCCACGAGGACGAGGGAGAGCGCGGCGAGCGCTCCCGTCACCGCGATGTTCGACGTGGCCGTGGCGCCCCAGGGCACGAGCCCCAGAAGATTCGCATACAGAATGAAGGAGAACAGGGTCAGCACGTACGGCACGAAGCGCTCACCGCCGTGCCCGATGTTCCGCAGCGCCACCTCGTCCCGCAGATACACGACGAACGCCTCGATAAGGTTCGCAAAACCGGAGGGTGCCGCGCCCGACCGCGCTCGCTTCACCGTGACGCGCGCCACGTAGGCCATCGAGAGGAACGTGAACACAGCGGCGAGGAGGAGAAACACGACGTGCTTCGTCGGAGAGAGGTCGAGAACGAGGGGACCCAGGTGAACCGGAGGGAACTGCGGAAGGACGATCTCACCGAACGGCGCCACCTCGATCACCCGCTGGTCCGTGATGTGGTGCGTCATCACCTCGGGCGACCAGCCCTCCCCCTGCACACTACGCACGCGCCATCTCCGGGCGCCGAAGCGCCACCGGCTCCACGAGGACGAGGAGGAACAGCGTGCCGGCCATCGCGAGGAGGGCGGGCGCCGCCACGAGACCCAGCGCCGGCACGCCCCAAACCCCAAACGCCACGAGGGCGACCACCCTCGTCAGAATGCCCGCGGCCCACGCGGCCAGGAAGCCCTGTCCGCCGGACCTGGCGCCGAGCCAGAGCCCGCCGACACAGGGCGCCTGGACGCTGAGCGCGGCGCCCGCGCCTGTCCAGAGCGACGCACGCCCGTCAGGCGGCACGAGAAGCCCTACCACCCACGCGCCCGCACCGACGACGAGCGCAACCATCGCGTAGCGTCCGATGGATACCCTCACGACCCTCCTTCGAGCGCGCCTATCGTCCCTCGCCCCGCGGCTCCCCCCCGCGCTCCCTGCGCTCCCTGCGCTCCTCCCGCTCCCCTCCCGCGCGCTTCCGCGGCTCGATCACGAGCCGCCAGTACATACTGAGAAAGCCCGCCGTGGCCCCGACGAGCGCGCCCACGATCACGAACACGGGTTCCGTCCCCACGCGGCGATCCAGCCAGAGGCCGCCCAGCGCGAAGAGAGCCGTGGCACCCGCGAACGTCAGCCCGTGGGTGAGGTGAGCCCCCACTCGCACCATCGGCGGCTCGTCGCGAGGCTTCGGCCTCTCGTGTTCCGTCAAAGGGGATCGGCGCCGGTCGGCGGACCGGGGAAACATAGACGCTTGTGAAAAATTTCGCAAGCACGCCTTGACGCGTTTTTCAACTGGCCTCTATCGTCCCCCTCTCCGGTGGCTGCGCCCCGGCGACCCGGAGTGCTTGAAGAACCGACGGAGAGAAGAGAGGAGCGTGATCCCGTGTCCACTGCTGAGCCCCTGGCGATGGGGGATCGCGACCTCCTGCTTCTCGAAAGGCTCGCAGCCGCACGCAGCGGGATCGAGGCCGAGATCGCGAAGCGGGTCGTGGGACAGCGGCCGATCGTGGAGGGCCTGCTCGCAGCACTCTTCGCCGCTGGCCATGCTCTTCTCGTGGGCGTCCCTGGCCTGGCCAAGACGCTCCTCGTCTCGAGTCTCGCGCGCGCCCTGGACCTCAAGTTCAGCCGCATCCAGTTCACGCCCGACCTCATGCCGTCCGACATCACGGGGAGTGAGATCCTGGAGGAGACCCCGGGCACGGGCCGGCGGAACTTCCGGTTCGTTCGAGGCCCGCTGTTCGCCAACGTCATCCTCGCGGACGAGGTGAACCGCACGCCGCCGAAGACCCAGGCCGCGCTGCTCCAGGCGATGCAGGAGGGGGAGGTCACCGTGGGCGGGGAGACCTATCCGCTGGATCGTCCCTTCTTCGTGCTCGCCACGCAGAACCCGATCGAGCAGGAGGGGACGTACCCGCTGCCGGAGGCCCAGCTCGACCGGTTTATGCTGGAGCTCAGGATCGGCTATCCCAGCCACGACGAGGAGCAGCAGATCGCCGCGCTGACGACGGCGGACACGGAAGAGGAGATCCGGCCTGTGCTGCGGGCGGCGGAGATCCTGGAGCTCCAGCATCTGGTCCGCCGCGTCCCTGCGGCGCCGTCGGTGATCGCGCTGGCGGTGCGTCTCACCCGGGCCACACGTCCGGAGTCGGAGGAGTCGTCCGAGTACGTGCGGCGATGGGTGCGCTGGGGGGCGGGGCCGCGCGCGACGCAGCACCTCGTGCTGGCGGCGAAGGCCCGGGCGGCGCTCGACGGGCGTCCCGCGCCCAACTACGAGGACGTCCGAGCGGCGGCGGTCCCGGTCCTGCGCCACCGCATTATTACGAACTTCCAGGCAGAGGCCGAGGGGGAGACCGCGGAGACGGTGGTGCGCCGCCTGATCCACGAGAGCCGGCAATGGACATGAGCCCCGGACCCGTCCACGGTGTGACCCGGTGACTCCGCTGCTCCTCGTTTCCATCGCCCTGGGCCTCCTGGCGTCGCTCTGCACGGCGGCGGAGACGGCACTCTTCGCGCTCAATCGCGACCGGCTACAGGCTCTGGGGACCCGCGCTCGGGCCGCGCTCGCGTTGCGGGCGCGGCCCGCCCGCCTTTTGGCCGCCACCTGGACGGGGCGACTGGCCGCAGGAACGTCTGCGCTCGCCGTCCTCGCGATCGGAGCGGTGCGCGCGCAAGCCGGCCCCACGAAGCTGGGCATTACCCTAGGCGCCGGCATCCTGGGGCTGGCGCTCCTCGAGGTGGCGGGGCGGGGTCTGGGCCTGCGGTATGCCCGTTCTACGGCCCTTCTGGCCGGGCCGCCCGTCTGGCTCCTTTCTCGCGCCCTGTTGCCGATGCTCCTCCCCCTGGAATGGTGGGTGACCGCGTGGATCGGGCGCGGAGCGGAGCGATTTCCGCGCATCACCGACCGCGAGATCCGCGACCTCCTGGAGAGCGCGGCGGGGGGAGCAGCACGGGGAGCGGCACGGGAAGCGGCGCGGGAAGCGGCGGGGGGAGCCGCCGCCGCGGCGGCGGGAGGCGCGCCGATCGGCGAGGTGACAGTCGAGGAGCACGAGCGCCGGCTCATCGAGCGAGTCTTCGCCCTCGATCGCACGCACGCGTGGGACGTCATGACACCGCGGGTGGAGATCGTCGCGTGGCCGGCGAATCGAACTCTCGCGGACATCGCGCCGGAGCTCCGCACAGTCCCCTACAGCCGCATTCCCCTGTACGGGGAGAACCTGGACGACATCACGGGGATCCTCTACACGCGCGACGCGTACCAGGCGCTCATCTCGGGGCAGCGCGATGTGCCTCTCCAGCAGCTCGCCCGTGAGCCCTTCTTCGTCCCCGGCTCGGTCCCGCTGAACAGGCTCCTGGTCGATTTCCAGACCCGGCGGATCCACATGGGGATCGTGATCGACGAGTACGGGGGCCTGGACGGGCTCGTCACGCTGGAGGACGTGCTGGAGGAGCTCGTCGGTGAGATCGTGGACGAGCGCGACGTGGCCAGGGAGCGCATCGTTCGCGCGGGTCGCAGCGAGATCCTCGTGGACGGCTCCGCCGATCTCCGCGAGATCAATCACTTCTGGAACACGTCCTTCCCGGAGTTGGAGCACCGCTCGTTGAACGGCTACGTGCTCGAAGAGCTGGGTCGCGTCCCGGAGCCCGGGACGAAGCTGGAGCGCGAAGGGGTCCTCATCGAGGTCCTCGAGGCGAGCGACACGCAGGTGCTGCGCGCGCGGCTCACCCGCATGGGCACAAAGGCGGAACCGGAGGCCGCCCCGGATCCCGGGAAAGGTCCGTGGGCACGCAAGGAGGGAACGCCGATCCTTCCGTAGGGTAGTGAGTCGCTGAGGGTAGGGAGGATGGCGTCCCGGTGGCCGAGGTGATCGTCCGAGAGAACGAACCGCTCGAGCGCGCGCTGCGGCGCTTCAAGAAAAAGGTCCGGCGCGAGGGGATCCTACGGGACGTCCGCCGGCATCGCCAGTACCTGAAGCCGAGCGAGGTGCGGCGGCGCGAGCGCCTGAGAACGCTGCGCCGGCTGCGGCGCGAGCAGGAAGGGGAATAGCGCAGCAGTCCCACGCGGCCGCGTCTGTTGCGACCCCACGGTCCTCCCTAACTTCGCGGCGTGGCCTCCCGACACCCAGACATCCTTGTCGTTGGCGCCGGACTCATCGGCTGCGCCGCGGCCCGGCTGCTGACCAGCGCCGGGTTTCGCGTCCTCCTGATCGATCGTGGCCGGCCCTGCCGCGAGGCGTCCTGGGCGGCGGGCGGCATGCTGGCGGCGCACTACGAGGCGGGCGGCGGCGGTCCGCTTCTCGAGCTCTGCCTGCGCAGCCGGGCCATGTATCCCGACTTCGTGGCCGCGCTGCGCGACGAGACCGGGATCGACGCCGAGCTCGTGCCCGAGGGGACGATCGTCCCCGTCTTCGGCGAGGAGGAGGCGCGCCAGCTCGAACCGATCGCCACGGCGCGGGCGGGCGCCCGCGTCGAACGACTCGACGCCGCGGCCGTGCGGGGACGCGAGCCTTCCATCCACGAGGCCTGTCTCTGGGGGCTCTACCTTCCGGATGACGTGCGCGTGGACAACCGCCGGCTCTGTGAGGCGGTGGTGGCGAGCCTCGAGGCCCGCCGCGTCCCGTTTCTGCTCGGGCGCCCGGTGGCGGCCGTCCTGCACCGCGGTGGAAGCGTCACGGGAGCGCGGCTCGCCGGAGGCGAGGAGATTCCGGCGGGCGCGGTCCTCGTGGCCGCCGGTGCGTGGAGCGGCCAGATGGAAGGGCTCCCGCGTCCCATTCCCGTGGAGCCGCGCCGCGGCCAGATCGTCCTCCTAGGCATGCCGGCAGGCGCGATCCGGCATACGATCCTGGCCCACATCGGCGTCTACCTCGTCCCCCGCACGGGAGGACATATCGTCGTCGGCTCGACCGTGGAGCGGGTCGGCTTCGACAGCCGCGTGACGGCGGACGGGGTCGCCTCGCTGATCACGAAGGCGCAGCGCGTCGTGCCCCAGCTCGGGGATGCCGAGTTCGTGGAGGCGTGGGCCGGGCTCCGGCCCGCCACACCCGATGACCTGCCGATCCTGGGACCCGATCCCGAGGTTCGCGGGCTCCTGTACGCGACGGGCCACTTCCGGAGCGGGATATTGCTCGCACCCGTGACGGCGCAGATGATCGTCGAGGCCCTCACGTCACAGACGCCGAGCCGGCTCCTGGAACCGTTCCGACCCGAGCGGTTCGCGTAGGCCGCGTCGCCCAACGTTTCAGAATCCGAGCAATCCCTTCGTATACCAGCGGATGAGCTTTTCCCCCCAGAGCAGGACGACGGCAGCACCGACGGCGAGGAACACACCGAACGGCACGAGCTTCTTCGTGCGCAGGTGTACGGGGCCGAAGATGACGGCGCCCACGAGCGCGCCCACAAAGCACGTGAGCAGCGCTTTGAGGGGGCCGAGGAAGGCTCCGATCATCGCCATCATCTTCACGTCGCCGCCCCCCATCGCGGGCTTCTTGAACGCCCACTCGCCCAGGACAGCCACCACGTAGAGAAAGACGAAGCCGAACAGCGCTCCAAAGGCCGAGTCTCGAAGCGTCACGCCGCCGGGCGAGAGCGAGAGGACGAGGCCCGCCACGAGCCCGCCCAGCGAGAACGCATCGGGGATCGTGTAGGTGCGGGCATCGGTGATGGCGATCGCGAGGAGCAACGTGAGGAAGACGGCCGTGGAGAGCGCGGCCCAGCGCACGCCGTACGAGACCACGCTGCCGGACCAGATCGCCGCGACCCCCAGCTCCACGAGAGGGTACTGGACAGAGATGCGCGCGCCGCAGGCGCGGCAGCGTCCCCGCAGGACCGCATAGGACAACACCGGCACGTTGTCGGACCAGCGGATCGGCGTGCGGCAGTCCGGGCAGCGCGACCCCGGTCGAACCACCGAGAGGCCCTGCGGGAGCCTGTGGATGCACACGTTGAGGAACGATCCGAGGGCCGCGCCCACGAGCGCGGCGAGGCCGATGAACAGCGCCCTAGGCACCGATCAACCGATCCAGAAGGATCGCGCCCGCCACCGCCACGTTCAGCGACTCCGCGGTCGGCGCGATCGGCACCGACACGATGCGGTCGCACTCGCGGCGCACATCCTGAGAAAGTCCGGCGCCCTCGTTCCCCAGGACGAGCGCTTCGGGGCCCGCGCGCCGCCCGTCGCGGCGGAACGGCTCGCCCCCCACATCGGCGCCCAGGATCTCGAACCGGTGCTCGCGGAGCCAGGCGCGCGCTTCGGCCCACGAGACGGTGGTGATCGGAAGATGAAACACGCCCCCCGCCGTCGCGCGAACCGTCTTCGGGCCCCAGGGATCGGCCGTTCCGGGAAGCGCGAACACGGCGAAGCACCCGAGGGCGTGTGCGCTCCGAATGAGAGTGCCCACGTTCCCGGGATCCTGAACCGCGTCCAGCACGAGACAGACCGCGTGCTCCGGGGGAGAACGATGCGGTGATTCGGCGCGGCGAAGCTCGGCGGCGAGAAGCACGCCCTGCGGCGTCTGGGTGGCCGCGATCCGCGAGAACCTCTCGTCCCCGCACCTGACGACCGTGCGCCTGGACTCTCGGAGCCGCGCACTCAGGCGCGCGCCGCGTTCCGTCTCTTCGAGGGCGGGAGTCACGACCGCGAGTCGCCACGGCCAGCCGCTGTCCAGGCAGGCTTCGACGGCCCGCACCCCCTCCACGAGGAAGAGCCCGTGGCGCTCCCGCCCCTTTCGCCGGTGCAGGCTTCGGATCAGTTTCTCCTCCGCACGGGTAAGGAGGGCCTGGATCATATGGATCGAAGCCTCGGGGCGTTCGCCCTCGCAGCGGCCGTTGTGGCGTGCACGGCTTGCGCCGTCTCCCTCCAGGAGGAAGTGGAGCTCGGCCGGAACTACGCGCGGCAGATCAACGCGCAGATCCCGCTCGTCGATGACCCGGAGGTCCGAGTCTACATCGAACGCCTCGGCACCACCATCGCGCGGAACGCGGATCCGCGGAACCTGGAGTACCACTTCTTCGTGGTCAACTCCGACGTCGTGAACGCCTTCGCCCTGCCCGGCGGCTTCGTGTACGTGAACCGCGGGCTCATCGACAAGGCGCGGACGATGTCGGAAGTCGCCGGGGTCATGGGGCACGAGATCGGTCACGTGGCCGCCCGCCACAGCATCGAGCAGATGCAGAAGGCGCAGGCGGCGAACCTCGGGCTCAACGTCGGCTACATCCTCCTGGGGCGCCCGCCGACGGAGGCGGAGCGCATCGCCATCGAGGTGGGCGGCGGGCTCGCCTTCATGAAGTTCAGCCGCGACGACGAGCAGGAGGCGGATAGCCTGGCGGTCGGATTCCTGGTGAAATCGGGGATCGACCCGCGGGGCCTGCCGCGCATGTTCGAAGTGCTCCTCCAGGAGAGGGAGAAGAAGCCGGGGCTCCTCGAGTCGTGGTTTTCCAGCCACCCGCTCACCGAGGACCGGATCCAGGAGACGGATCGCATCATCGATGGGCTGCCGCCCGAGCGGCTCCAGGGCCTCCAGGAGGACAGCCCCACGTTCCGAAGGATCCAGGACCGGCTGCGCAACCTGCCGCCGCCGCCGGAGGAGGGTCGGCGATGAGCCGCCGTGTCGCGCTCACGATCGCGGGGAGCGATTCCGGAGGCGGTGCGGGCATCCAGGCCGACCTGAAGACGTTTCACGCGTTCGGCGTCTTCGGCACCTCGGCCGTGACGGCCATCACGGCGCAGAACACCCACGGGGTCCGGAGCATCCAAAAGATCGATCCCGCGGTCGTCCTCGATCAGATTCGCGCGGTGGCGGAAGACCTCCGGCCCGACGCGCTGAAGAGCGGGATGCTCGCCGATGCGCCGATCATCGAAGCGGTGGCCGACGCCATCCGCTCGTGCGCGCTCACGAACTACGTCCTCGACCCGGTGATGGTGGCGACGAGCGGCGACCGCCTGCTGGAAGAGGACGCGATCGGCGCCCTGGAGAGCCTCCTCGCCCCCTTCGCCACACTCGTGACGCCCAATCTCGCAGAGGCGTCGATCCTCGCCGGGCGGCCCGTGGACGACCTCGACGCCATGCGGCGCGCCGCGGAGAGCCTCGTGGCGCGCGGGGCGCGAGCCGCGCTCATCAAGGGCGGGCACCTCCCCGGCGACGAGGTGGTGGACATCTTCTTCGACGGCGTGGAGTGGCGCGAGTGGAGGCGACCGAAGCTCTTCACCCGGAACACGCACGGCACGGGGTGCACGCTGTCGGCCGCGATCGCCGCGGGGCTCGCGCTCGGCCTCCCGCTCAGCGACGCCGTGGATGCTGGGCTCGACTTCACCCGGCGAGCCCTGGAATCCGCGCCCGACCTCGGTGGGGGACACGGGCCGCTCAACCACTGGACGCGACCCAGACTCGCCGCGGCCGAGGAAACGGGGGCTGACGAAACCGTCGCGGGGGAAAAGAGGGTCTGGGGCTAGAGGGCGAACTCGCCCGACGCGAGCCTGCGGACGAGCCCCAGGTCAAGCGGAGCGCCGCCCCTCCAACGCGTCCAGGAAGTGCCTGGCCGCGTCGCCGATCTCGCCTGTCAGCTCCTCGAGGCTCACCACCACCATCGGTGCTCGCGGATCTCCGCCCGCGGAATCCGACGCTTCATCCGCTTCGCGCTCACCAGCTCGCGTCGGGCGAACGGCTTCACGAGCGCCAGGCCCGAGAAGAAGCCGCCCACGTGCGCCCAGAACGCGACCCCGCCGTCCGCGCCCGCCAGGTCGAGCGTGGCGAAGAACACCTGGAGAACGATCCAGTAGCCGAGAACGATGTACGCGGGGAGCCGCACGACGAAGAAGGGCGGCATGAGCACGTACACAAGAGCCCGCGGGTAGAGAATCATGTACGCGCCCATGACCCCGCTGATGGCACCCGACGCCCCGACGACGGGCACCCGCGACGCGGGGTTCAGCGCGACATGCGCGAGCGCCGCGACGAGACCCGTGAGCACGAAGAAGAGGGCAAACCGGAGATGTCCCATCGAGTCCTCGACGTTGTTCCCGAAGACCCAGAGGAACATCATGTTGCCGATGAGATGCCACCAGCTGCCGTGCAGAAACATCGACGTGAAGAGCGAGCTCCAGGCGGCGCCTCCGAAGGGGCACAGGCGTGGACCCCGCGGTGCGAGACCGGTGAGCTCCGCCGGGATGGCGCCGTACGTGCACACGGCCGCCTCGATCGCCGGCGAGGTCCCTGCTCCCTCCATGAAGAGCCAGACCGCGATGTTGGCCGCGATGAGGAGGAACGTGAGGTAGGGGACGAGTTCCGTCGGATTCTCGTCCTTGTAGGGGAACATGAGGAGTAGGCTAGCCCCGGCGCATGGCCCGAACAAGGGAGGTCACCACGGGCGCTCCGGCGTGGCTTTTCTCTGCCGATCTGACAGAAAACGGCCCGAGGACGCCATTCTGTCGGGGCGAAACCGTCTGGCACCCCGCCTTCAGGTGGCATGCCCGTTGCACCTTTTCCCGTGGGCTCGTGGCGGGCTCGTGTCGCCATAGTCGGCGACACACGGACTCTTAGGCACAGGTGAGCCATGGCGAGAGAAAAGATCATCGGAATCGACCTCGGGACCACGAACTCCGTGGTGGCGGTGATGGAGGGCGGCGACCCGGTCGTGATCCCGAACGCCGAGGGCTCGCGCCTCACCCCTTCCGTGGTCGGCTTCACGAAGGATGGGGAGCGGCTGGTCGGGGCGCTCGCGAAGCGGCAGGCGATCACGAACCCGCAGAACACCGTCTTCTCCATCAAGCGCTTCATGGGGCGGGTGTGCTCCGAGGTGCAGCCGGAGATCCGGCGCGTCCCGTACAAGGTCGTGTGCGAGGAGCAAAACCGTGCGGCGGTCGAGATCGAGGCGAAGCGGTACACGCCGCCTGAGATCTCCGCGATGGTCCTCCAGAAGATGAAGCAGACGGCGGAGGACTACCTCGGGCACCCGGTCCAGAAGGCCGTGATCACCGTGCCCGCGTACTTCAACGACATGCAGCGGCAGGCGACGAAGGACGCGGGGAAGGTCGCCGGCCTCGAGGTCGTCCGCATCATCAACGAGCCCACCGCCTCCGCCCTCGCCTACGGGCTCGACAAGAAGAAGGACGAGCGGATCGCCGTCTTCGACCTCGGCGGCGGCACGTACGACATCTCGATCCTCGAGATCGGCGAGGGCGTCTTCGAGGTGAAGGCCACGAACGGCGACACGCATCTGGGCGGCGACGACTTCGACCAGCAGGTCATCGAGTGGCTCATCGCCGAGTTCAAGAAGGAGCACGGGATCGACCTTTCCAAGGATCCCATGGCGCTCCAGCGCCTGAAGGACGCCGCGGAGAAGGCGAAGTGCGAGCTCTCCACCGTGCTGGAGACCGACCTGAACCTGCCGTTCATCACGGCGGACGCGTCGGGACCGAAGCACTTCAACATCCGGCTCACCCGCGCAAAGCTGGAGAGCCTCATGGAGGATCTCCTCCAGACAACGATCCCGCCTATGGAGATGGCGCTGCGGGACGCGAAGCTGCGCCCGGACGACATCCACGAGGTGATCCTCGTAGGCGGATCCACGCGCATCCCCAGAGTCCAGCAGATCGTGCGCGAGTTCTTCGGCAGGGAGCCGCACAAGGGTGTGAACCCGGACGAGGTGGTGGCGATCGGTGCCGCGATCCAGGCGGGCGTCCTCGCCGGCGAGGTGCGGGAGGTGCTCCTCCTCGACGTCACCCCGCTCTCGCTCGGGATCGAGACCCTGGGCGGCATCGCGACGGTGCTCATCCAGCGGAACACCACGATCCCGACGCGGAAGTCCCAGATCTTCTCCACGGCCGACGACTACCAGACCACCGTGGACATCCACGTGCTCCAGGGCGAGCGGCCCATGGCACTCGACAACAAGACGATCGGCCGCTTCCAGCTGACGGGAATCCCGCCGGCGCCGCGGGGCGCTCCCCAGATCGAGGTCACCTTCGACATCGACGCGAACGGCATCCTGCACGTCGGCGCGAAGGACCTCGCCACCGGGAAGGAGCAGACGATCAAGATCCAGGTCTCCTCCGGCCTCAGCGACCAGGAGATCCAGAAAATGATCCAGGAGGCCGAGGGCCACGCCCGCGAGGACAAGGAGCGGCACGAGAAGGCGGAGGCCCGGAACAACCTCGACAACCTCATCTACCGGGTCGAGAAGGACCTGAAAGAATGGGGCGAGAAGCTCGACGCGGCCACGCGGGAACGGCTGGACCGCGCTCTCGAGCAGGCGAAGAACGCCATGAAGAGCGACGACCGGCAGGAGATCCTCTCCGCCTTCCAGAGCCTGAACCAGGCGTTCGCGGCGGCCGGTGCGAAGCTGTACGAGAGGCAGGCCGCCCAGACCGCGACGGCCCACGCGGAGCCCACGGGCGACGACAGCGCGAAGAGGGAGCAGGAGGTCGTCGAGGCGGACTACGAGATCGTGGACGAGGAGCGCAAGAAATAGGGCGCGCCCGGCGCGCCCAACCGGGGAACCGACCTTTCCCCAGGCGGGTATGCTGACCGTGGGCAACCGCCGCGGGGGTCCCGCCCCTCCAAATCCGGGACCCTGTCGGCGGTTTGCGACAGGCGGGTGCGATTGTGTGACCTTTCACGAGTGGCGGGACTCATGGATCCTCTGCGTGCGAAGCTGAACGCCTTCGGAGTGGCCGCCGTGGCCTTCGTCGTAGGGCTCCTCACCGCGTCCGGCCTGGAGTGGACGCGCGGGAGCGGGGCCGTGGGGATCGACGCGGCGCCCGCCGCCGTTGCCCAGGCCCCCCAGCGCCGTGACGTCCAGCCGCTGGACGACCTGAGCAAGAGTTTCATCAGCATCGCCAGGTCGGCGACGCCCGCCGTGGTCTCGATCCGGGCCGAGGGCTCGGTGCGGAACGCGGGGGTCCAGTTCCGGCTGCCGCCCGACCTGCCGAGGCCCTTCGACGAGTGGTTCCGCCGCTTCTACCGGCAGCCGGAGGACGTGCCCTACGATGTCCCGCTGGGCGTCGGCTCCGGGTTCATCGTTTCCGAGGACGGCTACGTGCTCACCAACAACCACGTGGTGGAGAGGGCGGAGAAGATCTTCGTCCAGCTGAGCGACGGCCGGGAGTTCACCGGCACGCTCGCCGGCCGCGACCCCACGACCGATGTGGCGGTCGTCAAGATCGAGGGGAAGAACCTCCCGACGGTCCCCTTGGGCGACAGCGACAAGGTGCAGATCGGCGAGTGGGTCCTCGCCGTGGGGAACCCGGGGTACGGCGGCCGCACGCTCAACCTGACCGTGACCGCGGGGATCGTGAGCGGCAAGGGGCGCAGCATCGGGGTCATCCAGCGGGCCGACACCCGCGGGTACGCGATCGAGGACTTCCTCCAGACGGATGCCGCGATCAACCCGGGCAACTCCGGCGGCCCGCTCGTGAACACGCGCGGCGAGGCGATCGGGATCAACACCGCCATCGCGAGCGAGACGGGCTACGCGCAGGGCTACGGGTTCGCCATCCCCGTCAACCTGGCGAAGGCCGTGATGAACGATCTCATCAAGTACGGCCGCGTGCGGCGCGCCGCGCTCGGGATCCGCATCGAGCAGGTGAGGCCCGTGGACGCCAAGGAATTCAAGTTGCCGGAGGTCTCGGGCGTGATCGTCCAGGACTTCACCGAGGGGAGCCCAGCGATGGAGGCCGGGCTCGAGCGCGGGGACGTCATCGTCGAGGTGGATGGCCAGAAAGTCGAGCGCGTCGGCCAGCTCCAGCGGGTGATCGCCTCGAGGGAGCCCGGCACGACGGCCGAGATCAAGGTGATCCGCTACGGCGCGCCGATGGCCTTCAAGGTCAAACTGACGGAGGCGACAGTCCCCGAGCCGGAGAGCGCCGTTCGGCTGGCGGGGTCGCGGGCCCGCGAGCGGCTCGGACTCGACATGCGTGTGCTGACGCCCGAGCTCGCGCGGCAGGCGGAGCTCCCCGAAGGGTCCGACATCAAAGGCGTCGTGATCACCAACGTGGAGCCTTACAGCCCGGCCTCGCGAGCCGATCTCGAGGAGGGGATGGTGATCACAGCCGTGAACCGCCAGCCCGTCCGCACGCCCGAGGACGTGGAGAGGGCTATCGGGCAGGCGAAGCCGGGCGACGTGGTCTCCCTCGACATCGTGCAATCGCAGGGGGGCGAGCTCTACCGAGCCATTCGGAACCTGGAGGCCCCGAAATAGCCGGCGTTTCCGGCCGGCCGGCTTGACGGGGCCCCAGGGCGGGATAGACTTTCTTGGAAGGTCGCTCCCCCACCCTCCACCTGCGAAAGTGGCGGAATTGGTAGACGCGCCAGCCCTAGGAGCTGGTGGCCTCGTGCCGTGGGGGTTCGAATCCCCCCTTTCGCATCGTTGGGGAGCTCTGTGGTGACGCCAGCGACGACTTCCGAGACCACCGACCTGCGCGTCTCCGTCGAAAGTCCTTCCGCGTGGAACCGGAAGCTGACGATCACGGTGCCGGCACCGCGCGTGCAGTCGGCCCGTGCGCGCGTGATCGAGGCGTTCGTGCAGAAGGCCCGCCGGCCCGGTTTCCGCAGAGGGCACGTCCCCAAGACGCTCATCGAGAAGGAGCTGGGCCGCGACATCGAGCGCGAGACGCTCCAGCGCGTGCTCGAAGAGAGCTTCCGTGAAGCCGTGGCTCGCGAGGGGCTGGAGCCGATCAGCGAGGGCGCCATTGAGATCGTCCGCTACGCCGCGGACTCGGATGTCGTCTTCGAGGTCGCGTTCGACATCCGGCCGGAGATCCGTCTCGCACGCCTCGGCGGATTCAAGATCAAGCGGCCGCCGGTGGAGCCCGTCCCGGACCAGGAGATCGAGGAGGCGCTGCGCGCGCTCCAGGAGGCGCGTGCGATCTGGAACCCGGTTGAGCGGGCGCCGGGCCCGGGCGACAAGGTCGCCGTGGTCGTCACGGTGCTGGAAGGCGCCGAGGAGCCCGGGCCGCGCCGCTACGAGTTCCCCCTCGCGGAGGGGCATGCGATCCCCGATGTCGAGAGTGCCATCCAGAGCCTTTCGCCCGGGAGCGAAGGGGAGTTCATCGTCCGCTACCCGGCCGACTTCCCGGACGAGCCAAAGCGAGGCACCTCGCAGCGGCTGCGCATCCGTCTCGAGGCCGTCTGGTCGAAGCAACTCCCGGCGCTCTCCGACGAGTTCGCACGGGACGCGGCCGGCGTGGCGGGCCTCGAGGAGCTGCGGGGGCAGATCGCCGCGGATCTCCGGCGGCGCCGAGAGGACGAGGCGCGCCGCCGGCTCCAGAGCGAGATCCTGGACCGGGTTCTCGAGGCGAACCCGTTCGAGGTGCCGGAGTCCATGGTGCGGCGGTATTTGGACACGCTGCTCGTCCCCGCCGCCGACGCGGACCCGGAGGCGCTGGAGCGGGCACGGGCCCGCTACCGCCCCGCCGCGGTCTGGGGTATTAGGAGGACGCTCGTGGTCCAGCGGGTGGCGGACGATGCCGGGCTGAACGCGACACCGGAGGAGGTGAGCGCCCGGGTGGAGGCCCTGGCAGCGCGGGCGGGGACGCCGATCGCGGAAGCGCGCCGCCACCTGGAGCAGTCCGGCGGGTTGCGGGAGATTGCGCGCCGCATCACGGAGGAGAAGGTTTTCGAGCACCTGGCGAGCCTGAACACGATTGAGTGAACCGAGCGGCCCGGCGCGACGCCGCGAGCGCTGGGGGAGCGCTGGGGGAGCGCGGGGGGGAGCGCGGGGGCCGCGCAACGAAGCGGTGGTTGAGTATGCCGATCTACGCGCCGTACGTCATTGAGCGATCGAGCCGCGGCGAACGCGTCTACGACGTCTTCTCCCGGCTCCTCATGGACCGGATCGTCTTCCTGGGCTCACCCATCACGGACGAGGTGGCGAACATCGTCATCGCCCAGCTCCTGTTCCTGCAGGCGGAGAGCCCGGAGAAGGACATCTACCTCTACATCAACTGCCCGGGCGGCTACGTGTACGCGGGGCTCGCGATCTACGACACGCTCCAGTTCCTGACGGCGCCCGTGAACACGATCTGCGTGGGGATGGCGGCTTCGATGGGCGCCTTCCTCCTGGCGGCCGGGACGAAGGCGAAGCGGTCCGCGCTGCCGAACTCCCGGATCATGATCCACCAGCCCTCCGGCGGCTCCCAGGGCACGGCCGCCGACATCGAGATCCAGGCCCGCGAGATCCTGTACGCGCGCGAGCGCATCAACCAGATCCTGGCGTACCACACGGGCCAGCCGGTGGAGAGGATCGCCCAGGACGCGGATCGCGATCGCTTCATGTCGCCCCAGGAAGCCCTGGAGTACGGGATCATCGACCACGTGATCGCCCACAAGGGCGACATGGTCGGCCGGCCCGAGGCGAAGAAGGTCGCCGTGGGGGCCGTGGGGGCCGCCTCATGACCGCGCCCGCCGACAAGCATCTGCGCTGCTCCTTCTGCGGGAAGTCGAAGGACAGCGTCAAGAAGTTCATCTCGGGGCCGAACGTCTACATCTGCAACGAGTGCGTCTCCCTCTGCAACGAGATCCTGGCGGAGGAGGAGCAGCGGGAGGCGGCGAGCGCGGTTGCCCAGATCCCCACCCCCGCGGAGATCAAGACCGTTCTCGACCAGTACGTCATCGGCCAGGAGCACGCTAAGAAGACGCTCGCCGTCGCCGTCTACAACCACTACAAGCGGATCAACCACCAGGGTCTCATCGAGGACGTCGAGATCGACAAGTCCAACATCCTCCTCGTGGGCCCGACCGGCGTCGGGAAGACGCTCCTGGCCCAGACCCTTGCCCGCTTCCTCCAGGTGCCGTTCACCATCGCGGACGCCACCACGCTCACGGAGGCCGGGTACGTGGGCGAGGACGTGGAGAACATCCTGGTGCGGCTCTTGCAGGCCGCGGACTACAACGTGGCGGAGTGCGAGCGCGGGATCGTCTACATCGACGAGCTGGACAAGATCGCCCGCAAGTCGGAGAACCCCTCGATCACCCGCGACGTGTCGGGAGAGGGCGTGCAGCAGGCGCTCCTGAAAATCCTCGAGGGCACGGTGGCGAACGTGCCGCCGCAGGGCGGCCGCAAGCACCCGCAGCAGGAATACATCCAGGTGGACACCCGCAACATCCTCTTCATCTGCGGCGGCTCCTTCGAGGGGCTGGACAAAATCGTCGAGCAACGGATCGGGAAGCGCCGGATTGGCTTCTACCGCAGGGACGGCGAGTCCGGACTGCTGGTAGACGCGACGAGCAGGGTGCTGCACTACGCCGAGCCGGACGACCTCCTGAAGTTCGGGCTCATCCCGGAGCTCGTCGGCCGGCTCCCCGTCGTCGTCGCCCTCGATCCCCTGGATGAGGATGCCCTGATGGACATCCTCCTGAAGCCGAAGAACGCGCTCACGAAGCAGTACCTGAAGATGTTCGAGCTGGAGGGGATCCGGCTCACCTTCGACCCCGCCGCGCTCAGGGCGGTCGCCAAGAGGGCGCTCGAGCGCGGCACTGGGGCGCGCGGCCTCCGAGCGGTCATCGAGCAGCTCATGCTGGACATCATGTTCGAGCTTCCGTCCCGGGAGGATGTCCGCGAGGTCGTCATCCGGGAGGAGTGCGTGACCCAGAAGGCACCCCCGCTCCTCATCTTGGAGCCCGAGGTCAGACGGAAGGAGGCCTAACCGAACCCGGGCCCCTTGAGGATCCGCTCCGTCGAGCTAGCGGCCATCGTCTCCCGCCCCCAGGCCGGATATCCGGACGACCTTCCGCAGATCGCGATCGCGGGCCGCTCCAACGTGGGGAAGTCGAGCCTTCTCAACACGCTGGCGGGCCGCCGCCAGCTGGCACACGTGTCCTCGACGCCCGGCCGGACCCGGGCGATCCACTTCTATCGGATCAACGGCCGCCTCTACCTGGTGGATCTCCCCGGGTACGGCTACGCCAAGGTTGCGGGCGTCGTCCGGCGGGGCTGGAGGCCGCTCATCGAAGGCTACCTGACGGCGGCCCGCAGACTCTGCGGCGCGATCCTCCTGCTCGACGCGCGACGCCGGCCGTCGGAGGACGACCGGCTCATGGCGGCCTACCTGGGGCATCTGGGCATCCCGACGTTGTTCGTCCTCACCAAGATCGACAAATTGAGGCGCTTCGAGCGCGCCCGGCGAACCGCGGAAGCCCTCGCGGAGCTGGAGGCGCCGGCGTCGCAGGCCGTCTGGTTCTCCGCGAAGACCGGTGAGGGCAAGGTGTGGCTCTTGAAACAGCTGGGGGATCTCCTCCGCACGGCGCAGGTGCATCCGGGAGCGTCATCATGAAGAGGGTTGCGCGCGGTCGCATGTGCCTGTGGGCGCTTGCCGTGGTGGCGTGCGGGGGCGGGGTGCCCGAAGCCGCGGACGTGCCGGCCCCCGACTCCCCCCGGGCGAGAAGCGAGCGCGGGCGCATCCTCGTGCCGGTCGGGTACGGGACGCTGCGGCAGGACGCGTTCACCGTCGCCCTGCGCGACGATGAACTTCAGGTCAAGGTGACGCCGCTCGTCGAGGAGGCGATCCGGCTCGCGGCCCCGGACACGTACCAGCGGCTCAGGGACATCCGCGACACGAACCGGGCGCGCCTCATGGAAGCCGCGATGCGCGCGGGGATCCGGGAGGAGCCCCTCTTCTTCCTGGTCTCCTTCTTCACGTTCGCGCTCCAGTCCGAGTACACGCCCACGGATCTCCAGATCGTGAGCCAGGGCCGGCTCTACCGCGGCATCGACTACGTGCCGCTGACGCCGGGCTTCGGGAGCCAGCTGCTGAGGCAGGAAGAGACGCAGATCGCCGTGTACGCATTCGACCCCGCCATCGATCTGGACATCCCGCTCACGGTGCAGTACGGGGTCGTCCGGTCGGAAGCGTGGAGCGCCATCATCGCGGTGCTGGAGGCGGAGCGGGGCCGGGTGCTGTCGCGGGTGAAGGAGCCGGGAGAGAACTGACCGGCACCTACGCCTGGATGTCGTACTCCTTGAGCTTTCGGTAGAGCGTCCGCTCGCCGATTCCGAGCGCCTCCGCCGCCTTTCGCCGGTTGCCGCCTACCGCCCGCAAGGTCGCGATGATGGCGGCGCGCTCGAGCTCCTCCATCCTCATCCCGGGCTGGAACCGGATCCCCGGATCGCCGGAGGCGTCGGACTCGGCCGCCACGGCGGCGACCTCCGCCACCTCGCGGCCTTCCCACGGCGCCGCGGGCTCCACCGGCTCGGCCTCCGCCGGCGCCTCCACCCACGCGGGCCGCCCGGCCTCCGCCGGCTCGCGCGCGCGATCCAGGAGTTCGGGATGACGCCGCTTGTACTCCTCGAACTCGCGGCGTAGGTCCTCCACGTCCAGCTTGAGCTCCACCAGCGTCCGGAAGATGAACTCCATCTCGGGAGGGGGCGTGACCTCCGCGGCGCGACGCGGCACGAGCGGCGCCGTCGTGGCCAGCGTGGCGCGACGGGTCGTACCGCCCCGAACCTCGGTCGGGATGTCCTCCGGCCGGATGACCGAGCCGGGCGCGAGAACGACCATCGACTCGATGAGGTTGCGGAGCTCGCGGATGTTGCCCGGCCAGTCGTACCGGACGAGCATATCGAGGGCCTCGGGCGCGATCCCCCGGAACTCGCGGCCGTACTCGCGACTGAACTGCCGGATGAACTCCCGAACCAGGAGCGCGACGTCCTCGCGACGCTCCCGCAGCGGCGGGAGATGGATGTGCAGGACGGCCAGCCGGTAGTACAGGTCGCGCCGGAACTCGCCCAGGGCCACCGACTCCTTCAGCAGCCGGTTCGTGGCGGCGATGACACGGACATCCACATGGATCGGCCGCTCGCCGCCCACGCGCATGAACTCCCGCTGCTCCAGGACCCGCAGGAGCTTCGTCTGCGTGGCCCACGGCATCTCGGAGATCTCGTCCAGGAGGATCGTCCCCGCGTTCGCCAGCTCGAACATCCCTTTCCGCAGGGACGACGCACCGGTGAACGCGCCCTTCTCGTGTCCGAACAGTTCCGACTCGAGCAGCGTCTCCGGCACGGCGGCGCAGTTGATGGCGATGAACGGGCGGCCGCGCCGCGGAGAGAGGTGGTGGAGTGCGCGGGCCACGAGCTCCTTCCCCGTTCCGCTCTCGCCGGTGATGAGGACGGTGCTGCCGACGGGCGCGATCTGCGCGACGCGCTCCAGAACCTCGCGGACCGCCTCGCTCTGGCCCACGATCCCCGTTCCGCGCTGGAGCCGCCTGCGTTCCAAGAGGCGATGCACGACGAGCACGACCTCCTCGGGGTCCGCGGGCTTCGTGAGGGTCTCGTCGATCCCGAGCTCCAGCGCGACATCGGCCCCGGCCACTTCGCCGTCGAAGACGAGGGCCAGCACACCGGGCCGGGGCCCGTCCTGCGAGAGCGCCTGCACGATGCGCCGGGAGCCTTCCGCCTGGAGGTCGCCCGTCAGGACGACGGCCACGTCCTCCTCGTCTTTCCCTTCGACCGCGGCCGCCGCCTCCCTCGGGCCCGCCACGAGGATCGCCTCGTCCTCCGGCCGCCGGGCGAAAGCGATCTGGAGCCGCGTCGCGGCCTGAAGATCCGCCGTCGTAATCAGGATCGTGGCCATTTGTACAGGCTCAGTGCTCCGTCGTCTCGCCCCGCAGAAGCGCGATCGCGTGCGCGAGGATCTCGCCCAGGACCGTGAGCCCGTCGCTCACCGCCCGAGGACTCCCCGGGAGGTTCACGATCAGCGTGCACCCGCGGGTCCCGGCCACCCCGCGGCTCAGCGCGGCGTACGGCGTCGATGCGATCCCGGCCGCCCGCAGCCGCTCGGCGATCCCCGGAGCTCTCCGCTCCAGGCACGCCGCGGTCGCCTCCGGAGTCACGTCCCGCAGCGCCAACCCGGTTCCTCCCGTCGTCAGGATCACGTCCGCCTCGTTCGCGTCCGCCCACTCAATCAAGACGCGCGTGATGTCCTGGGTCTCGTCGGGCACCGTCGCCCGGCGAGAGACGACCCAGCCTCGGGCCTCGACCCACCGGGCGATCGTCTCGCCGGAGACATCCTCGCGCTCGCCACGGGCGGCCTTGTCGCTCACGGTGAGGACGGCGACCCGGGGCGTCATGACTTCGACGCGCGCGAGCCCCGCCGGTAGAAGGGCATCTTCGCCACCACGCCGGGAAGCGGCTTGCCGCGGACCCACACCTGCACTGCGGTCCCGGGGGTCACCTCCGCAGGGAGGTAGACCGTGCCAATCCCTTTCCCGAGGGTCGGGCTCATCGTCCCACTCCGCACCGTCCCCGCCGGCGCGCCGTTCCAATGCACGTCGTAGCCCGGACGCGGCACACCCTTCTCGAGGAGCTCGAACCCCATGAGGCGTCTTCGAACGCCCTCGGCGCGCTGCCGCTCCAGCACCGCGCGCCCCACGAAATCGCTCTTGGCGAACTTCACCACGCGCTCCAGGCCCGCCTCGAGCGGCGTCGTCGTCTCGTCGATGTCGTTGCCGTACAGGGCGTACCCCACTTCCAGACGCAGGGTGTCACGGGCGCCGAGGCCCGCCGGCATGCACCCGGGCTCGCCCAGCACGCTCCTCCCCGCGTCGAGCAGCGCGCGCCACACCCGAACGGCCGCCCGCGCCGGCGTGAAGATCTCGAACCCATCCTCGCCCGTGTACCCCGTCCGGCTCACGACACCGCGCTCCCCCGCGACCTCTGCTTCCAGCGCGCGATAATAGCCCAGGCCATCGAGCGCCGCGTCCGTCACCCTCGCGAGAACCTGCCCTGCCTTCGGGCCCTGAAGCGCCAGGAGCGCCGTCTCGTCGCTCCGGTCCACGAGCTCCGCGCCGAACCCCTTCCGCCAGCGCCGGAGCCACGCGAAGTCCTTCTCGATGTTCGCCGCGTTCACGACGACCAGGAAGCGATCCGCGAAACGATACACGAGGAGATCGTCCACGATCCCGCCGCTCTCGTTGCACAGGAGCGAGTACTGCGCCTGGCCCAGGGCAAGCGCGCTTGGGTCGTTCGTCGTCACGTGGGCGAGAAACGCCAGGGCATCGGGCCCCCGCACCTCGAACTCGCCCATGTGCGACACATCGAAGAGACCCACCGCCTCACGCACGGCCCTGTGCTCCGCCACGATCCCGGCCGGGTAATAGACCGGCATCTCGAAGCCCGCGAATGGGATCCTCCTGGCGCCGAGGCGCACGTGCTCCTCGTACAGCGGGGTCCGCTTCAACGTGGCACCCGTCGCCATCAGTCCGCGTTCTCCTTCAGGAGTGCGATGAGCAGCGCCTTCTGCACGTGCAGTCGGTTCTCCGCCTCGTCCCACACACGGCTGCGGGGCCCGTCGATCACGTCCGGCGCGACCTCCTCCCCCCGATGCGCCGGGAGGCAGTGCAGGAAGATGGCGTCGGGCCGGGCCCGCTCCATGAGGCGCGTGTCCACGTAGTGCCCCTGGAACGCGACGCGCCGCTTCTCGGCCTCCGCTTCCTGGCCCATCGACGCCCAGACGTCGGTCGCCACCACGTGCGCGCCCTCCACCGCCTCGGCGGGGGTACGCATGAAGTGCACGCGGGCCCGGGTTTTCGCACGCTCCAGGATCTCGCGCGCGGGCTCGTAGCCCTCGGGACAGGCCAGCCGGATCTCGTACCCGAAGCGGGAGGCCCCATCCAGCCATGCGTTCGCCACGTTGTTGCCGTCGCCGATCCACGCGACGACGATCCCGGAGAGATCGCGCCCGAACGACTCCTGCACCGCCATGCAATCGGCGAGCACCTGGCAGGGGTGCAGCAGGTCGGTCAGCCCGTTGATCACCGGCACGGACGCGTGACGAGCGAGCGCCTCCGCGTCCGCGTGGTCGAAGCCGCGAAAGAGGATCGCGTCCACATACCGCGACAGGACACGCGCCGTGTCCGCGATCGGCTCGCCCCGTCCCAGCTGGATGTCGCGGGCCGAGAGGAAGAGCGCGTGACCACCGAGCTGGAGGGCCGCGACCTCGAAGGAGACCCGCGTCCGGGTCGAACTCTTCAGGAAGATCATGGCCAGCGTCTTCCCGGCCAGCGGTCGCCGCGGATCCTCCCCCGCCTTCAGCCGATGCGCGCGCTCAAGAGTCGCGTACACCTCGTCGGCCGTGAAATCGGAGATCGCAAGGAAATCGCGCTTCGCCACCCGCCCTCCGCGCTAAGAGGCGGCTCCGAAACTCGGCACCCCGCCGTGCATTTCGGCTCGCTCCCGCCATGAGAGGTCGTTCTGCCAATTTAGCAGGCCCGCGCGGGAAAGGAAGAGCGGCTAGGAGAGCAAGGCTACAGAAGGCTACAGAATGTACCGCCTCAGATCCTCGTCGGTGGCGATGTGGGCGAGCCGCTCCCGGACCGTGGCGGCGTCGATCACGATCTTTCCATCCACCCGGTCCGGAAGGTCGAACATGACGTCCTCCAGCAGCGTGGACAGTACGGTGTGGAGTCGGCGGGCGCCGATGTTCTCCATCTGCTCGTTCAGGACGGCGGCGGTGTGCGCGATCTCGCGGACTCCGTCCTGCATGAACTCGAGCTCCGAGCCCTCGGTCTCCACGAGCGCCCGGTACTGTTTGAGGAGCGCGTTCTCGGGCTCCGTGAGGATCCGCACGAAGTCCTCTTCGGTGAGGGGCGAGAGCTCGACCCGGATCGGGAAGCGGCCCTGGAGCTCCGGAATGAGATCCGAGGGCTTCGAGATGTGGAACGCCCCGGCCGCGACGAAGAGCATGTGGTCGGTCCGGACGAGCCCGTACTTCGTCTGCACCGCCGTGCCTTCGACGATCGGCAGGAGATCGCGCTGCACGCCCTCGCGCGAGACATCGGGTCCCACGGTTCCGCGCTCGCCGGCGATCTTGTCGATCTCGTCGATGAAGATGATCCCCATCTGCTCCGCGCGATCGAGCGCCTCGTTCACGACGTCGTCCATATCCACGAGCTTGTCGAGCTCGTCCTGGAAGAGGATCCGCCGGGCCTCGGACACGCGGACGCGGCGCCGTTTCGTCCGCTTGGGGATCATGTCCTGGAACCACTGCTGGAAGTTGAAGTCCACGCCTTCCATCCCCGGGACGCTGCTGAGGTCGAAGGGCGGCCACGAGCCCTGGGCGATCTCCACCTCGACCTCGCGGTCCTCCAACTTCCCGTCGCGGAGGAGCTGGCGGAGCTTCTCCCGCGTCCGCTGGCGGCGCTCCTTCTGGCGCTCCAGGTCCTCCTTCTCGACCCGCTGATCCAGGACGGCGCCGCTGGGCCCGGCCACGAAGTCGGGCCCCGATTCGCCCGGGGGCAGAAGAAGATCGACCAGGCGTTCCTCGGCCCGGGCCTCCGCCTCGTCCGCGACCTCGTCCTCCCGCTCGGTGCGCACCATGTTGACGGCGACATCCACGACGTCGCGCACCATGGAGTCCACGTCGCGCCCCACGTAGCCGACCTCGGTGAACTTGGAGGCTTCCACCTTTACGAAGGGCGCGCCCACGAGACGCGCCAGGCGGCGCGCGATCTCGGTCTTCCCGACACCCGTGGGGCCGATGAGGACGATGTTGTTCGGGAGGATCTCGTCGCGCAGCGGCTCCGCCACCCGCTGGCGGCGCCAGCGGTTCCGGAGCGCAATGGCGACGGCCTTCTTCGCCGCCTCCTGACGCACGATGTACTTGTCGAGCTCCGCGACGATCTGCCGCGGGGTGAGCTCATCGAGCCAGCTGTATCCGTAGTCCCCGGCCGCTTCACGCTCAGTCCGCGGCGCCGCCTCCTCGGAGCGTACCGGGGCCGTCTCGGTCTCGGCTGGGATCGGGTCGTCGCGTTCCATCGCTCTTCAAAGGCACTACCCCGAGCGGGCCACGGGCGGTCCGCCCGGGGTCGATCCGTGCGCTCTCTAGGACTTCAGCTCCAGCACCGTGATGTGGTGATTCGTGAAGATACAGATTTCGGCGGCGATCTCCAGGGCCCGGCGGACCACGTCCGCCGCCCCCAGGTTGGTGTGCTGGATGAGCGCGCGGGCCGCCGCCAGGCCGTAGGCGCCGCCGGCCCCGATCGCCAGGACGCCGTCGTCGGGCTCGATGACGTCGCCCGAGCCGGAGACGAGGAACGAGTGCGTCTTGTCCACGACGGCCAGCAGGGCCTCGAGGCGGCGCAGCACGCGGTCCGCCCGCCAATCCTTGCCCAGCTCGAGAGCGGCGCGCGGCAGGTTCCCCGGGAAGCGATCGATCTTCTGCTCGAACTTCTCGAACAGGGTCAGGGCGTCGGCGACGGTCCCGGCGAACCCCGCGAGGATCTCACCCCCGCGAAGCGAGCGCACCTTTTGCGCGTGCGACTTCACGACCGTCTCGCCGATCGTAACCTGACCGTCGCCGCCCAGGGCCACCGCGCCATCACGCCGCACCGCCAGAATCGTGGTCCCGTGATAGACACCGCGTCGGTCGTTTCGCATCCCCTGTCTCCTCTCGGCCGTCCGGAGCGTCCGAGTCACCGATGACGAGCCGCAACCGGAAGGTAACCGGCGTGCCGGCCGACCGCGCAAGGGCCTAGGCCCGCGGGTGCGCCAGCCGGTAGACGCGGGCGAGCCGTGAACGGGTGGTGTGGATGTAGATGCGGGTCGTCGAGAGGGAGGCGTGCCCCAGGAGCTCCTTGACCGCCATGAGGTCGGCGCCGTTGTCCAGCAGGTGGGTGGCGAAGGAGTGGCGCAGCGCGTGCGCGCTCAGGCCCGTCGCGTCGGTGATCGTCGCGATCCAGCGCTTGACGATCCGGCGGATCTGGCGAGCCGAGAGCCGCGCACCGCGCTCCGAGATGAGAACCGGCCCGCCCTCGGGAACGGCACCGGCCTGCGACCGCACGAGGCGCCGGGCTCCCTCGTACCGCTCCAAGGCCGCGAGCGCGGGACGCCCGATGGGAACGATGCGCTCCTTCTTCCCTTTGCCCCGGACCCGGACCCGCTCGGCCACGAGATCGACGTCCTCGAGATCGAGGCCTGCAACCTCCGAGACACGCATCCCCGTGGAGTACAGGACCTCGAGCAGCGCCCGGTCACGGAGCAGGCGAAAGGACGGTGCCGCGCCCGCGGCCTTCTCCAGAAGGTCGAAGAGCCTCATCGCCTCCGCCTGGCTCAGATGGCCCGGGAGCCTCCGGCCCTCCCGCGGGGCCCGCACCGCCCGCGCCGGGTTCGCCGCCACGCGCTCCTCGCGATGCAGGAACCGGTAAAACGCGCGCACGGCGGACAGCTTCCGGGCGACGCTGCGCTTCGCGAGCCCCCGGCCGAGCGCCGCGCCGACGAAGGCGCGGAGCGCCCCCCGATCGACCCCGTTCCAGCTCCAGGGGCCGCCGTAGTACGCATCCAGAAACGCCCGGAATTCGCGAAGATCCACGGCGTAGGCGGAGAGTGTGTGGGGAGAGAGTTGCCGCTCGTCTCGCAGGTGGGCGAGGAACTCCTGGATATCCAAGAGACCCCGAGCGGGCGCGCGCGCCCGATGCC
>JACQVD010000134.1 GCA_016209945.1 Gemmatimonadota bacterium | reverse complement strand
GGCTGAACGGCGACGCGGTGGCGCACACGGTGACTGCGGACGAGGGGTCCTGGGGATCACCGCTGATTGAGCCCGGTGGCATGTTCCAGCGCACGTTCGACGAGCCGGGCCGGTACACGTACCACTGCGTCCCGCACCCGTTCATGAAGGGCGTCATCGTTGTCGAGGGCGGCCCCTGAGGTCGCCATAGCAACCGGAGTTGGAGTTTCATGAGGCACTTCGATCTGAGGTTCCTGCTGGCAGTGCCGGTCGCGGTGCTCGGCTGCGGAGGCGGCGATGGGGGGACCACGGCCCCGACGCTGCCGAGTGCGGCAGCCACGGTGGAGATGCGGAACATCGCGTTCAGACCCGCGAGCATCTCGATTGATAAGGGCGAGTCGGTCCGCTGGATCAACCGTGATTCGGCCGATCATCAGCTTGGGCAGTTAGAGGGTCCGGTCTCGGGCGTCATCGAATCCGGTGTGATCGGCTTCCGGACGCAGGGGAGCGTCTCGATCAGGTTCAACGAGGCGGGGCTCTACAGGTATCGGTGCCAGCTCCATCCCACGGTCATGTTCGGCACGGTGGCGGTGAGCGCGCCGCCCCCGCGTGACACGACGGGCGGCGGCACCTATAGCCGGGGCCCGTAAGAGCGCCGGGCGACGAGGGGCTAACATGCGCGTACGTTGGGCCGTGGGCGTTTTCGTCGGCCTTGGGGTGGCGGGCCTGTGGGCGTGCGGTGGGGGTGGGGACGGGGGCGGCACCACGGGACCGCCCACGCAGCCGCCGGGCGCCGGGACCGTAACGGGCCGCGTCACGAATCTGGCCGGGGCTGGCATTCCCGGGATCATCGTCCACCTCCGCCAGCTCGGGGCCGCCGCAGATGCGAAGCCGACGCAGACCACGAACGCCCAGGGAAGCTACACCTTCACGCAGGTGGCGGCCGGCGATTACAGGGTGTTCATCGAGCTTCCTGATACCTTCTCGGCGGACGGTCGGCCGACCGAGGACACCGTCGCCGTTCAGGCCGGGGCCACGGCGACGGCCGCTACCTTCCAATTGCGCTTGAAGACCGGGACCGTGGCCGGCGTGGTCACGGACACCGGGAACGTGCTGCTACCGAACCGTACCGTCGTGTTGCGGAGGTCGGGCACCACGGACAGCGCGACCGCGACCACGGCGTCCAGCGGGAGCTATTCCTTCGGCAACGTGACGGTCGGGCAGTACACGGTGTCGGTGCGGCTCCAGTGCGGCGAGCAGGCGGGCGCGGTCTCGCTGACGGTGCCGGATCAGCAGACGGCCACGGCGAACATCCAGGTCACGACCCGCGGCCCCGGCTTCCTGTTGTCGTGCGAGGTGCAGCCGATCTTCTCGCGCAGTTGCGGGATCGCCGGTTGTCACTCTGGCGGTTCCTCAGCGGAGCCGCCCGAGAAGCCGATGGACCTCTCGACTGCTGCCAACACCAGGGCCAACACAATCAACGTGAAATCAGCTCAACAGCCGACGATTGATCGGATCAAGCCGTTCTTCGCCGACTCGGCCTCGAGCTACCTCGTCTGCAAGATCATCCCCAATTGCGTGCTCCGGGTCCTCAGCCGGATGCCACTCACCGGCACCTTGCTCACCACCGCCCAGATCGACACGATCCGCACCTGGATCGCCCAGGGCGCGAAGGACGCGCCGTAGCGTTCGGCGCGACCCGTTTCTAGGCGTCCCGGCGACCTGGCTCGCCGATCCACAAAGCGGCGCACGCGACTGCCAGTAGTCCGCGCTGCGGGCTGGGCGATCGACGCGAGGCTCGTGCGCCTCCGCGTGGCGGACCCGAGGGGCCCGTCGCGCGGCTGCACCGCGTGCTGTTGCCGGTCCGGGGTCTACGTGAGCCTCGCGGAGCGCGAGCGCATCCTGGCACACGCCGCGGCCGTGCAGCGCTGCATGGATGCCGGGCAGGTCAGGGACCCGGCGCAGTGGTTCGAGCGGCGCGTGTACCGGGATCCCGATTTCGAGGGCGGACGCTGCGTTGGAACCCGGGTGATGGGCGCGGCTTGCGTCTTCCTGAACGGTCGCGGCCTGTGCACCCTTCAGCTCGCGTCTGCGCGCAGCGGCACCCCGCAGCTCAAGCCCTTCTACTGCCGCATCTTTCCGCTGACCCTCGCGGGCGGCGTCGTGGTGTACCACCCGTTCTGCAGAGGCCGGGCGCCCTGCTGCACGTTCGGGCGCAGGGGTGCCGCGCTCGCCCTCGAGGCGTGCCGTCCGGAGTTCGAGGAGGTTCTCGGGGCCGGCGGCTACCGGGCGCTCGTGGAGCTAGCGCGGCGCCGGCCCGGGAACCGGGAGTACCGTGACCGCGAGGCGCCGCGTACGCGGCCCGTCGAACTCCGCTAGGAAGACTCCCTGCCAGGTCCCGAGGAGAAGCTTCCCGTCGGAGACGGGGAGCGTGGCGCAGGTGCCGACGAGCGACGTCTTGATGTGGGCGTCCGCGTTGCCTTCCTCGGTATGGCGATAGAGAGGGTCGTCCCGGGGCACGAGCTGGGCCATCTTCGCAGCGAGATCGTGCCCCACGTCGGGGTCCGCGTTCTCGTTCACGGTGACGCCGCAGGTGGTGTGCAGGCTCCACACGAAGCAGATCCCGTCGCGCACGCCGCTCTTGCGTACGAGGGCGTCCACTTCTGCGGTGATGTCTAGGAGCTGCTCGCGCTTCTGTGTTCGGAAGCTGAGCGTGGTCAAGCGTGGTCGGCTGGCGGAGTGGACGCGGGGGCCCCGGGGGGCGCGGGGGCCGCCTTCCTCGTCTCGCCCTCGGGCGCTGCCGTGTCGCCCGCCGGCGGTGTGCGGGAGGCCTCGCTCCCGAGCTCCCAGGGCCGGAGCCCGGGCGCGCGGATCTCGAGCTCGCGCCGGAACTCGTCCTGTACCTCGTTCAGCGCGCGCCGGAACTCGCGCAGGCTTCTTCCTATGGCGTTCGCGACTTCCGGCAGCCGCCGCGGGCCGAGGAGGAGGAGCGCCAGCACGGCGATGAAGAGGAACTCCGACCAGCCGATGTCGCCGATTCCCACCGATGTGGACCCAGCTGTCCTAGCGTGTCAGGGCGCGCAGGACCTCGACACCGTAGAACATCGCGATGTACTTCGCCTGGATGGGCGTCATCTTGCGCACGGCCCAGACGAGCTCGACCTGGTTCGGCTCGGTCGGCACGCTGAGCGGATGCAGGCCCACCTCCTCGGCCAGGTGGTTCCCCTTGCGCAGGTTGCAGCGGGTGCACGAGGTGACGACGTTCGTCCACGTGGACACGCCGCCGCACGAGAGCGGCACGAGGTGGTCGCGCGTGAGGAACTCGCGAGGTCCGAGCTCGCGCTTGTGCCGGCCGCAATACTGGCAGCGGTAGCCGTCACGGGCGAACAGGAAGGTGTTCGTCACGTGGCGGCGGAACTTCCGCGGCACGTTCACGTAGCGGGCGAGCCGGATCACGACCGGCGCGGGCTGCACGATCCTCTCCGATCGGAAGAGCTGACTCCGGTCCACCTCCAGAGCCTCCGCCTTCCGATCGATCACGAGTCGCACCGCCCGGCGTACCGGGATGATCGTCAGCGGCTCGAACGACGCGTTAAGCGTCAGGCACCCCATAGGCGTGCAATGGATACGAATACGCCCTCCTCTCGAGTCCCGCCCCGGGGGAGGGTTCGGAAGATCTTACCAGATGTTTCCGGGGGCGTCAAGCCGGCCCAGCCGGCATAGCCTTTCGCAGCCGAGCAAACGCCAGGAGGCGCGGGCGCCGCCGGAGAATCCGGGCCTCGATCAGAGAAGGCTCGCCGGATCGCGGTCGATCTGTACGCGCACGCCTCTGTGAGACGGGCGGAAGCGGCGGGCGAAGTAGCGCAGGACCGCTCCCAGGTTCTTCCCCTCCTCGGACTTGAGGAGACAATGCCAGCGGTAGCGGTTCCGGATCCTGGCGAGCGGGGCGGGCGCCGGGCCGACGACGCGAATCCCTGCGATCTCGCGGCGCTCCACGAGACCCTGGAGCCATTGCGCGGCCTCGAGCGCGACCTCGGCGGTCTCCGTCTCCTCCAGCCCGCTGAAGACGGTGTTCGCGAGCAGGCAGTGGGGCGGGTACCACGGCTCGAGTCGCTCCCGGCTCTCGCGCTCCGCGAACGCGTCGTAGTCGTGGGCCGCGGCGTGATGCAGCGCGTAGTGGTTCGGCAGCGCGGTCTGGATGATCACCCGTCCTCCCCGCGGGCCGCGCCCGGCGCGACCCGCGACCTGGGTCAGGAGCTGGAAGGTCCGCTCGCTGGCCCGGAAGTCCGGGAGGTGGATCGCCACGTCGGCGTTGATGACGCCCACGACCGTGACGTTCGGGAAATCGAGCCCCTTCGCGATCATCTGCGTGCCGAAGAGGATGTCGATCTCGCGGCGCTCCACCCGGCCCAGGATGTCGTGGTGCGCCCACTTGCGGCTCGTTGTGTCCACGTCCATGCGCGCGATGCGGGCGCGCGCGAATCGTTCGGCCAGCACCTGCTCCACGTGCTGCGTGCCGACGCCGGCGAAGGCGAGGGCGTTCGAGCCGCAGTTCGGGCAGGCGGCCGGCACGAGCTCGGTGTGCGAGCAGTGGTGGCAGAGGAGGTGCTCGGGCCGGCGGTGGTAGGTCAGCGAGACGTTGCAGTTCGGGCACGTTCGGACGTGCCCGCATGCGCGACACTGGATGAAGGACGCGTAGCCCCGGCGGTTGAGGAGGAGGATGGCCTGCTCGCCACGGTGCAGGCACTCCGCGATCGCCGTCACGAGTGGCTCGCTCAAGATCACCGGCCCACCCGCCGCGCCCAGCGCTTCGAGCCGTCGCCGCTCCTCTCGGAGATCCACGATGCGCACAGGCGGCAGCGGTCGTTCGCCGACCCGGGCAGGGAGCCGGAGCAGTCGCCACGTCCCCGCACGGGCGCGGGCCCAGGCCTCCAGGGAAGGCGTGGCCGAGCCGAGGACGCACACGCCACCCGCGGCGCGGGCGCGCACCACGGCGACCTCGCGGGCGTGGTAGCGCGGCGCGGGCTCGTTCTGCTTGTACGTCGGCTCGTGCTCCTCGTCCAGGATGATGGCGCCGAGGCCGCGTGCGGGCGCGAAAATCGCGGAACGCGCGCCGACGGCGATCGCCTTCCGCCCCTCGCGGAGCGCGCACCACGCATCGTAGCGCTCCCCTTCGCCCAGGGCCGAGTGCAGCACGGCGATCCGATCGCCGAAGGCGGCCCGGAAGCGCGCCACCGTCTGGGGTGTGAGCGAGATCTCGGGGACGAGCACGATCGCGGAATGGCCGCGGCGCAGGACGATCTCCTTGAGCACCTCGATGTAGACGAGCGTCTTCCCGGAACCGGTGACGCCCTGGAGGACGAAGACCCCCGGGCTGGGTTCCTGGGACGCCTCCAGGATCGCCGCGATGGCGGCACGCTGCGCCTCCGTGGGCACCGGCGCGGCCTCGGCGGCGACCGTCTCCGTGGCGAAGGGATCGCGCTCCTTCGCCTCGTCCGCGATGTGCACGAGCCCTCGTTTCACGAGCCCGTGAACCACCGACCGGTGGAAGCCGAGCTGTGTTGTGAGATGCCCCAGCTCCGCCGATCCGCCCACGGACTCGAGGTACTCGAACATCGCACGCTGCCGGCGCGCGCGCCCGAACACCCTGTCGCGCTCCAGCAGGGAAGGGAGCTCGCGGGCGAGCCGCACGACGGTGCGCTTGAGCACCGGCGGGCTCGTCTCCGGCGCCGCCCACTCCGTGCGGACGAGGCCGCGTGCGGCGAGCCTGCGAACGGTGGGCCACCAGTGCCGCCGCCCCAGCGCGCGACGGATCGTGGACATCCGGACCGGGCCGCGGCGCGCGCGCAGGAACGCGGCGAGCTCTGCTTCCAGCGGCGTGAGGGCGTCGGCCGCGTGCTCAGCGCCGGCCCAGCGAATGACCTCACCGGATTCGGCAGACAGGACGGAGGGGAGCGCCGCTCGGAAGACGAGGCCCAGGGGTGCCACGTAATACCGCGCGACCCAGCGACAGAGCGCCAGAAGCTCGGCGTCGAGCACCGGCGCCTCGTCCGGGAGATCGAGGATCTCGCGGATTTCCGTGACCCCGGCGGGCGCGCGGTCAACGGCCTCATCGATCCACCCAATGAGCTCGCGGCTCGCGAACGGGACGAGCACGCGCATCCCGGGCTGCACGGCGGCACTCAGCTCCGGGGGGACGCGATAAGCGAAGGTGCGGTCCAACGGCCGCGGGACGGCGACTTCGACGTATACCAAAGCTTGAGGCACGGTGGCTCAGTCGATGCGCAGGGTCTCCACAACCCCGCGCCGGAGATCGACGACCCGGATCCTGTGGTTGTTGGTGTCCGCGACGTACAGCGT